>NZ_DATEJS010000245.1:0-3095 GCF_035277845.1 Microbacterium sp. | reverse complement strand
CGGATCCGCGCACGGTCGGGTTTGCCGCTCGACAGATGCGGCAGCTCAGCCACGACGAGAAGGCGCGACGGCCGTGCGTGCGCACCGATCGCGGCGGCAGCGGCATCCCGCACCCGCTGCAGGCCGGCCTCGGTTCCGGCGACGTCGGATCGTGCCACGACGACGACGGACGCCTCGCCCCAGCGGTCGTCGGGCACGCCCACGACGACGGCGCCGGCGAACCCGGGCACCTCCCGCACAGCTCGTTCGACGCGGTCGAGCGACACGTTGACGCCACCGGACACGATCACGTTGTCGATGCGCCCCGTCACGGCGAGGGCGCGGCCGTCGAAGGTGCCGGCGTCGCCGGTGCGGTACCAGCGGGTGCCGTCCGGGGCGGCGGGGAACGCGTCCGCGGTGCGGTCCGGATCGCCGAGGTAGCCGTCGGCGAGCATCGGGCCGGACAGCTGCACCTCGGCCCCGGCGATGCGCACGGCGACCTCGTCGAGCGGGACGCCGTCGTACACGCAGCCGCCGCAGGTCTCGGTGGACCCGTAGGTGCGGACGATGCGGATGCCGGCATCGTGCGCGCGCTCTCGCAGCGCGACCGGCAGCGCCTGCCCGCCGACGAGGATCGCGTCGTAGCTGCGCAGGGCGTCCGCGACCCCGGGGTCGGGGGCGTCGAGCAGCGTGCGCAGCTGCGCCGGGACGAACGAGGTGTACCGGCCGGAACCGACGGGGAGCGCGTCCGTCGCCGCGCGGAACGCGTCCGGCGTGAAGCGCCCGGACAGGATGACCGGCGCGTGTCCCGCACGCAGCGAGCGCAGCGCGACCTGGAGCCCGGCGATGTAGCCCGCCGGGAGCGCGAGCAGCCAGGCCCCGGAGCCGATCCGGGCGGCCGTGGCCGCGGCGCTGGCCTCGAGGGCGGCACGGCTGAGCAGCACGGACTTCGGGATGCCGGTGGACCCGGACGTGGTCACCACGACGCCGGTGCCGGCGGGCACGGTGTGCGGGCTGCCGGCCGGGTCGCCCCCGATGGCGAGGGCGGGGCCGGTGCCGTCGAGCATCCTCCGCAGTGCCGCGATCACGGTGCCGGGGTCGTCCCCGTTCAGCTGGGCGAGCTCCATCCGCGGGTCAGAAGTGCCAGGGGTACGGCGACCAGTCCGGGTCGCGCTTCTCGAGGAAGGCGTCACGGCCTTCGACCGCCTCGTCCGAGCCGTACGCGAGGCGGGTCGCCTCCCCGGCGAACACCTGCTGGCCGACGAGCCCGTCGTCGACGGCGTTGAACGCGAACTTCAGCATCCGGATCGCGGTGGGCGACTTGGTGAGGATCGTGCGCGCCATCGCCACGGCCTCACGCTCCAGGTCGGCGTGCGGCACGACGCGGTTGACGGCGCCCATCTCGTACGCGCGCTGGGCGGAGTACTCCTCGGCGAGGAAGAACACCTCGCGGGCGAATTTCTGCCCGATCTGCCGGGCGAAGTACGCCGACCCGTAGCCGGCGTCGAAGCTGCCGACATCCGCATCGGTCTGCTTGAACCGGCCGTGCTCGGCGCTCGCGATCGACAGGTCGCAGACGACGTGCAGGGAGTGTCCGCCGCCGGCCGCCCAGCCGGGCACGACCGCGATCACGGGCTTCGGCATGAAGCGGATGAGGCGCTGCACCTCGAGGATGTGGAGGCGTCCGGCGCGGGCGGGGTCGGCCACCGAGGCTTCGTCGTCGCTGTACTTGTAGCCGTCGCGGCCGCGGATGCGCTGGTCGCCGCCGGAGCAGAACGCCCAGCCGCCGTCCTTCGGGCTCGGCCCGTTGCCGGTGAGCAGCACCACGCCGATCCGCGGGTTCTGCCGGGCCTCGTCGAGTGCCCGGTACAGCTCGTCGACGGTGCGCGGACGGAAGGCGTTGCGCACCTCGGGCCGGTCGATCGCGATGCGCGCGATGCGGCCGTCGCGCGACACGTGCGCCGTCACATCCGTGTACTGGTCGGAGCCGGGCGCCGGCATCCACTCGTCCGCATCGAACAGCTCGGAGACACTCACCCGTCCAGCGTAGACGCCCCGCCTTCCGCCCCCACCTCCTCGTTGACTTGCCCTGGATGTACGCGTCGCCCGGCGTGTCGCGTACATCCAGGGCAAGTCAACGGGTGGGGGCGGGAGGGCGCGGGGTTTGTGACGTCACGAAGCGGTGGGAGGGGGCCGGGTTCCGTAATGTGGGACGGTGACCCCGACGACCCGCACCTTCGCTGTCGCGGCGACCGCCGCCCTCGCGCTGGCCCTCGCCGCCTGTTCCTCCCCCGCCGCCCCGGCATCCTCCCCGAGCTCGGCCAGCCCGACAGCCACCTCCGCTGCCGGATGCACGGGCGTGACGGTGATCGTCGACACCGGCGACCTCAAGGTCGCGAACGGCCCGTCCGAGACGAAGTGCATCGACACCACGACGACGATCCTCGGCAAGGATGCCGCCGCCAAGGCCGGCATCACGACCGTCGGCACCACCAAGTACCCCGACCAGGTCGTCTGCCGCGTGAACGGCGTGCCGTCCGCCACCACCGACCTCCCCGGCGCCCACGGCTCGACGTACCACGAGGCCTGCACCGGGATGCCCCCGGCGAGCGCATACTGGTCGCTGTGGGTCAAGCCCAAGGCCGGCAAGTGGGACTACGCCCAGACCGGGCTCTCCGCCCTGCAGCTGAAGCCCGGCGACAGCGTCGAGCTGCTGTTCACCCTGAACGGCAAGCCCGCATCGCCCGCGCCCACGCCCACGTCGTGACCCGGACGGGCCGCCGGATCGTGTTCCGGCCCGGCCCGTTGCGCGCGGCGGCGGGGCTGGCGGCGATCTTCGTCGTCGCCCGCGTCGTCTACCGCGTGCTGTTCGACGGCGCATCGGGCGCCGGCCCGGTGCTGCTGCCGCTGCCTGCGCTCCCGCTGCCGGACCCGTTCGCCTGGGTGATCCTGCTCGGCCCGGTGACCCTCGACGGGCTGTGGGATGCCGTGTGGTCGGCGATTCCGGTGGCCGCCGTCATCCTGCTGTTCGGGATGCTGAACGCCGTCGTCGACGTGTCGCGCGGCTTCACCCGTCTCGCCCGCCGCGGGCCGCTGCGCGGCATCGCCCGGGCCCT
>NZ_DATEJS010000244.1:0-2064 GCF_035277845.1 Microbacterium sp. | reverse complement strand
GTTTCGTCTCGGTCGCTGCGCTCCCTCGCTCAACGACCGGGGGAGGGTGACTGCGCTCCCTCGCTCAACGACCGGGGGAGGGTCGCTGCGCTCCCTCGCTCAACGACCGGCGAGCAGCTCGAGGGTCCGGGTACGGCCGGGGGCGGCATCCAGCGGCTCGGCGTCGTGCGACGCGGCGACCGGTGAGATCATCACCTCGTCGACGCCCCACTGCGCGGCGAACGCCTCCAGCCGGGACCGCACGTCGGGGCCGGTGCCGATGAACCAGCGCTCGCTCATCCGGTCGATCACGGGCGCGGCGAGCCGGTCGGATTCCTCCGCCTGCGCCGCCTGCTCCACGGTCTCGAGGGCCGTGAGCGGCATCCCGCCGCGCAGGCGCGCCATCATCCGGATCTGCGGCAGGGCCCGGGCGTGGGCGTCGGCCTCCGTCTCGGCGGCGACCACGTTCGCGGTGAGGAACGTGACCGGCTCCGGATGCTCCTCGGACGGCTGGTACTCCTGCCGGTAGAGGGCGAGCGCGCGCTCCAGCCCCTCGCCGGAGAAGTGGTTCGCGAACACGTACGGCAGGCCGGATGCCGCAGCCAGCTGGGCCGAGTAGTCGCTGGAGCCGAGCAGCCACACCGTCGGCATCCCCGTCGCAGCCGGGGTCGCATGGATGTCGTACGTGCCGCCGCTCGTGAACTGCACGGTCGCGCCCTGAGCGGAGACGAGGGCGCGGATGTCGTGCACGTGCTGCGGGAAGCGCTCCACGTCGCTGGTGGTGCCGGACATCCGCAGCAGCTGGGTGATCACGGGGTCGCTGCCGGGCGCCCGGCCGATGCCGAGGTCGACGCGGCCGGGCGCGAGCGCCTCGAGCGCCGCGAACTGCTCCGCCACGACGAGCGGGGAGTGATTCGGCAGCATGACTCCGCCCGATCCGACCCGGATGCGGCTGGTGCGCGCGGCGGCCGCGGCTGCGAGCACCGGCGGCGTCGTCGACGCGACCGCGGGCATGTTGTGGTGCTCGGCGAACCAGTACCGGGTGTAGCCCAGTGCGTCGGCGCGCGCCGCCAGGTCGAGGGATGCCGCCACCGCCTGTGCCGAGGTCTGCCCGCTGCGCACGGGCACGAGGTCGAGGATCGAGAGATTCAGGGAGCTCATCCCCGGTGCCAACCGCGCCCGCGCCCCGCGCATTCCCGGGGGTGCGACCTTCGCCCGCGTTGAAGGAACGGGCATATGTTAGAAGGGATGCCGAAGTCACCGTGGACCGCTCGTGCCCGTCGGCGCGCCGCTCTGCTGTGGTCGATCGCCGGGGCGGTGCTCGTGCTCGCGCTGCTGCTGTCGCTGGCCGCCGGACTCACCGGCCGGGCCCCCGCCGCCCAGGTGCGGCAGACGTTCACGCACGCTTCGCCCGCCGAGCGCGCCCTGACGATCACCGCGTCCACGTTCGGGCTGACCGCGCAGGATCAGGATGCCGCTGTGCGCGCGATCGGGCGGGCGTTCGGCGACGCACCGATCGACGTGAACCATCGCACCTCCGCCCAGAGCGTGACCTGGACGATAGAGCCGGACGTCTCCCGGCTGACGCCGGCTGAGCTGCCGGCCCTGCAGCACGGCTTCGACACGATCGGCGACACCCTGTCCACCGTGCTCGCGGACTCCGGCGGGGTCACCGCGCACGGCGTCGCCGGCGCGACGACCGCCACCGTCCGCAACACCGTGCAGACGGTGAGCGAGACCGCGGTGCTGCCCCTCGGGATCATCGCGATCGCGGGCATCCTCGCCGTCGGGATGCTCGCGCAGCTGCTCATCGCGGCCCGCGAAGCCGAGGACCGGCTGCTGCGCTCGCGCGGGGCATCCGCCGGACGCCTCATCCGCGTCGCCGCGGCCGAGGCGACGCTCATCTCCGTCCCCGCCTCGCTGCTGGGCGCCGCGGCCGCGCAGGTCGCGCTGTCGGTCTGGATCGGCCCGCCGGCATCCCCCGGCGAAGTCGTCACGCCCTGGCTCGTCGCGCTCGTCGGTGCGGTCGCGGCGGTGGTCGTGGTGGCGGTCCCCGCCGCGACCCGCCCGCTGGGAGACCCGGGA
>NZ_DATEJS010000243.1:0-15015 GCF_035277845.1 Microbacterium sp. | reverse complement strand
GGCTCGCAGCTGCCGAACGGTGAGCCGTCGCCGGCAGGGGATGCTCTCGCCGTCGCCTCCGAGGCGGCGAACGCGGGCGCGAAGGTCGTCGTGCGGATGCCGGACTGGTACCCGAACTTCCCGTACCGATGGGTGAGCTGGAGCGACTGGCTGAACGCGGTCGACACGCAGGTCGAGGCGGTGCAGGCATCCGGCGCGACGAACATCGCCGCGTACGCCCTGTGGAACGAGCCGGACTGGACGTGGAACTCGAAGGCCGCGGGCAGCTTCGAGGACTTCTGGACGCGCACGTACCGCGAGGTGCGATCGCTGGATGCCACGACCCCGATCCAGGGCCCGAGCTTCTCGGACAACATCAGCGACATGCAGAACTTCCTGCAGAACGCCGTCGCGACGAACACGGTGCCCGACATCCTGGCCTGGCACGAGCTGGAGACGCCCGCCAAGATCGCGGGGGATGTCGCGAAGGTCGAGGCCATGGAGAAGAGCCTCGGCATCTCGCCGCGCCCGATCGACATCGAAGAGTATGCGACGCCGTCGGAGGTCGGCATCCCCGGTTCCCTGGTCCAGTACATCTCGAAATTCGAGCGGCTCGGCGTGCAGAACGCCGAGCTCGCCTTCTGGAACCACTACGGCACGCTCGGCGACCTGCTCACCGACACAGGCGGCGCCCCGAACGGCGCGTATTGGCTCTACGAGTGGTACGGCGGCATGAACGGCAGCATGGTGACCACCACGCCGCCGACCGGGTCGAACCTCGACGGCGCCGCGTCGGTGCCGAAGAACCAGAAGAAGGTCGACGTGATCGCGGGCGGCGGCTCGGGCGCCACGGCGGTCACGATCGACGGGCTGAACTCGCTCGCGCTCGGCAGCGACGTCGACGTGCGACTCGAGTACACGCCGACGCACGGCCGCACGACGGCGGTCGACGGGCCGATCACGGTGTCGAACACCGAATACACCGTCGGCGCAGATGGCTCCATCACCGTGCCGATCGTGATGAATCCGGCTTACGGATACCACCTGGTCGTCACGCCGGCGCACCATGCGACGAGCCTCGCCGGCACCTACACGATCACCAACGTCAACAGCGGACTCGGACTCGACACCGCGAACTCCGGAACGGCGCAGGGCACCACCGCCGACCAGGCCACGGTCACGGGAAGCGCCACGCAGACGTGGAACGTCATCGACGCGGGTGCGGGCCTCTACAAGATCCAGAATGCGGCGAGCGGCCTGCTGCTCGGTGTGCAGGACGAATCGACGCGCAACGGCGCCGCCGCCCTCGTCTGGGGCGACAACGGCTCCGGCGACCACCTCTGGCAGTTCGTACCGGACGGCGACGGCCACTACCGCATCGAGAACGACGGCACCGGCACGGTGCTCGCCGTCAGCGGCATGAGCACGGCGAACGGAGCGTCCGTCGTGCAGTGGACCGACGGGGCACCGACCACGTGCACACCGGACGGACCGCGTCCCGCCGGTGTGATCGGCAGCGCGCTCGATTTCTGCGGAACGAGCTCGTACGTGCGGATGCCGGACGGCATCGCGAGCGGCCTCGCCGGCGACTACACGGTCTCGGGCTGGGTGGATCCCGCCGCCGATGCGACGTGGTCTCGGCTGTTCGACATCGGCTCCGGCACGGGCGACTACATGTTCCTCACCGTGAGCAACGGCACCAATGTCCGCTTCGCCATCACGGCGAACGGGCCCGGCGCCGAGCAGCAGATCAACGGCACCGCTCCCCTGCCGGTGAACCAGTGGTCGCTGGTCACCGTGACCGTCTCGGGCACCACCGGCACGCTGTACGTCAACGGCAAGGTCGTGGGCACGAACCCGAACATGACCCTGCATCCCGCATCCCTCGGCGCGACGACGAACGACTACCTCGGCAAGTCGCAGTATGCGGACCCGGCGTTGAACGCGAAGATCGACGACTTCAACATGTACGACCGTGCGCTCAGCGCGGCCGAGGTCGCGACCCTCGCCGCGGGCGCCGCGGGCGCGGGCGACGTGGTGCACTACACGTTCGACGACCCCGCCGGCACGGCGGTCCACGACTCGTCGGGCAACGCGCGCGACGCGAGCCTCGTGGTCGCCTCGTCGGCGTCATCGACCATCGCGACCGACGCTGCCACGGCGGACCATTTCTGGACGCTGCACGCCGTCGCGGCACCGGACGGCATGGCCGGGCCGACACCGTGACGATGCGCGGATGACACCCGCCTCCCGGGGCGCTGCAAGGCGCCCCGGGAGGCATCCGGAATCCACGCACAGATCCCTTGACCATCCGCCGATCGGGCTGTTATCGTCAATCGAACCGATTCGACGAATACAGTTCGAAGACACGCACTCACCGCCGAGCAGAGGAGGACCGATGGCGACCATCCACGACGTGGCCAAACGCGCCGGCGTTTCGCGCAGCACGGTCTCCTACGCCCTTTCCGGCAAGCGCACGATCTCCCGAGAGACGCGGGAGCGCATCGAAGAGGCCATCCGCGACCTCGGCTTCACCCCGAACGCGGGCGCCCGGGCCCTGAAGACGTCGCAGACGCTCGTCATCGGCCTGTTCGTGCACTTCTTCGAGGACGAGTTCTCGCCCGCCATGCTCCAGTACGTGCTCCCGATCTCGGATGCCGCGCGCGAAGCCGGCTACGACATCCTGATGGTCACCGAGACCGACGGGCCGAAGGCGCTGAAGCGTCTGTCGAGCTCGGAGATGGTGGACGGCGTCATCCTGCTCAACGTCGCACACGAGGATGCGCGACTGCCGGTGATGCGCTCGATCCGTCAGCCGGGCTCGATGGTGGGTCTCCCCAAGGACACCGACGGCTTCGACGTATTCGACCTCGACTGGGACGAGTCGGGGCGCGTGCTCGTCGACCACCTCGCCGCCCTCGGTCACACCGACATCGTGCTCGTGACGCCGCGTGAGGATGTCGCCGCACGCGGCGGCGCCTATTCCTGGCGACTGAAGAACGCCGCGCTCGAGCGCGCCGCCGAGCACGGCATGCGCGTGCATCTGTTCCACGGCGAGACCCAGCAGCCCGCCGTCAACGAGCAGCTCGGCGCGATCCTCGACGCGAAGCTCGGCACCGCGATGATCGTGCACAACGACGCCGTCATCGCCGCCCTGCCGTCCGTGCTGCACGCGCGCGGCGTGAAGGTGCCCGACGACCTGTCGGTGGTCGGCATCTTCTCCGAGGAGTTCGGGCGGCTGTTCAACCTCCCCTACACCGCCGTCGAGACGTCTCCCGAGCAGCTCGGCCGCCGTGCCGTGCGCGCCCTCGTACAGCGCATGACCAACCCGGAGTACGCGGACCCGCACCGGGTCGAGCTCATCGCTCCCGAGATCGTCGATCGGGGCAGCACGAGGTGAGCCCCCGTTCGCAGCCTCGCCTTCTTCGCACCCGTTAATCGAATCGATTCGACTTCACCCTCACACCCCAACCCGACAACCCGGCATCATTCAGAGAGGAATACCCATGCAGGCATCACGAAAGGCGCGCGCCATCGGAGTCGCGCTTCTCACCGCAGGCGTCGCTGCGACGGCGCTCACCGGCTGCTCGAGCACGGGCGGCAGCGCCTCCGGCTCGACCCCGTCCGGCAGCTACACGTTCTGGGACCCGTACCCGCAGTACGACGCGACATCAGCCTGGGGCAAGCTCGTCGCACAGTGCGGCTCCCAGGCGGGCGTCACCGTCAAACGCACCGGCTACGACACCACCGACCTCACCAACAAGGCGCTCCTCGCCGGGCAACAGGGCAACTCCCCCGACGTCCTCCTGGTCGACAACCCGGTGGTGTCCACCCTCGCGGACGCCGGCATCCTCACCACCACCGGCGAGAACGGCCTGTCCACCGGCGCGATCGCCCAGAACATCCTCGGCGCGGGCGTCGTGGACGGCAAGACCTACGGGGTGCCCATCGGCGCGAACACGCTCGCGCTCTACTACAACCCGAAGGTGCTCAAGGCCGCGGGCGTCGACCCGACGTCCGTCACCGACTGGACGTCCCTCACCGCCGCACTCGCCAAGGTGAAGGCGGCCGGCAAGAAGGGCATCACGTTCTCCGGCATCAACACCGAGGAGGGATCCTTCCAGTTCCTGCCGTGGTTCTGGGGTGCCGGCGCCGACCTGACGAAGCTCGACTCGCCGCAGGCCGTGCAGGCGCTCACGCTGTGGACCGACTGGATCAAGAAGGGCTACGCCCCCAACTCGGTGATCCAGAACACCCAGACCACGAGCTGGCAGGAGTTCCAGACGGGCGACTTCGCGTTCAGCGAGAACGGCACCTGGCAGAAGGCCGCGGCCGCGCAGATGGGGGCCGGCGTCATCACGATCCCGGCGGCCACCGGAGGCGCCGCCCCGGTGCCCACGGGCGGGGAGTTCTTCACCCTCCCGGTGCAGAAGGACACCGCACGCTACAAGACGACCGCGAAGATCGTGGAATGCCTCTCGCAGGGCGACAACATCGTCACGACCGACAACACCCTGAACTACGTCGTCGCCAGCCAGACCGGCCAGCAGGCGCAGCTCAAGGCCGACCCCACCCTGAAGACGTGGGTCGACGCCGCCGGGGTGGCGAAGGCGCGCACCGGCGACAACCTCGGCATCAAGTACCCGGTGATCTCGCAGCAGCTCTGGACCGCCGTGCAGAAGGCGGAGACCGGTTCGGCCTCGCCGTCCGACGCGCTGAAGGCCGCCCAGCAGGCCGTCGCCGCCAAGCTCACCAAGTAGTCCCCCGTCCGGAAAGGCCGACACGAAAGCCATGACAGTGATCACGTCGCCGACGCGGTCGGCCGGCCACGCGCCGGCGGGAGCAGCTGCGGCTGCTCCCGCCCCGCGGCGGAGCTCGCGGGCCAAGCGCCGCGCCCAGCTCACCGCGTGGGGCTTCGCCGCCCCCGTGGTGGTCTACCTCGCGCTCTTCTACGCGTATCCGCTCTACAAGAACGTCGATCTGAGCCTGCGGCACTACACGGTGCGCTCGTTCATCACCGGCGACGCCCCGTTCGTGGGACTGCAGAACTTCGCCGCCATCATCGGGAATCCCACGTTCTGGCCGTCGATGCTCACCACCGCGATCTTCGTCTTCGTCTCGATCGCGTTCCAGTTCGCGATCGGGCTCGCCCTCGCCGTCTTCTTCTTCAAGAGCTTCCGCCTGAACGGCTTCCTGCGAGCGCTGTTCCTCGTCCCCTGGCTGCTGCCCCTGCTGGTGTCGGCGTCGACGTGGTCGTGGATGTTCAACAGCGACTCGGGCATCGTGAACTCGTTCCTCGAGGCGTTCGGCATCGGTCAGATCAACTGGCTCACCTCCCCGCAGTGGTCGCTGACCGCCGTGCTGGTCGCCAACATCTGGATCGGCATCCCGTTCAACCTGGTCATCATGTACTCGGGGCTGCAGGGCATCTCCCCCGACCTGTACGAGGCGGCATCCCTCGACGGCGCGAACGGCCGGCAGCGCTTCTGGCGGATCACCTTCCCGCTGCTGCGACCGGTCACCACGATCACGCTGCTGCTCGGCTTCGTCTACACCCTCAAGGTCTTCGACATCATCTGGATCATGACGCGCGGCGGCCCGGCCACCTCGTCGACCACGCTCGCGATCTGGTCGTATCAGCTCGGCTTCGGATCGCTGCTTCCCGACTTCAGCTCCGCGGCCACCGTCGGCAACGTGCTGATCATCATCGCCCTGATCTTCGGGCTGTCGTACGCGCGCATGCAGCGCAGGGCGGAGGCCTGACATGAAGCGACGCTCCTGGGGGCTGACCGCCGTCGGCCTCGTCCTCACCGCCGTGATGCTCTTCCCGGTCTACTGGATGGTCAACGTGTCGTTCACGAAGGCCTCGGACATGCGCAAGAGCCCGCCGAACCTGTTCCCGGTCGACGGCACCCTGCACGGCTACACGGTCGTCCTGCAGCAGCAGCTGCCGTTCCTCGGCACGAGCCTGCTCATCGGCCTCGGCACCGTCGCGCTCACGCTGGCACTCGCTGCCCCGGCCGCCTTCGCGCTGGCCAAGCTGCGACCCCGGGGCGGCGGAGTGCTGAGCTTCCTGCTGCTGATCGCCCAGATCATCCCCGCCATCATCATGGCGATGGGCTTCTACACGATCTACGTGCGGCTCGGCATCCTGGATTCGATCTGGGGGCTCATCCTCGCCGACTCGACGCTCGCCGTGCCGTTCGGGGTGCTGATCTTCACGGCGTTCATGGCCGGCATCCCGGACGAACTGCTGCAGGCCGCCCGCATCGACGGCGCGAGCACGTGGCGCACCTTCGTCTCGGTCGTGCTGCCGGTGAGCCGCAACTCCATCGTGACGGTGTCGCTGTTCTCGTTCCTCTGGGCCTGGTCGGACTTCCTGTTCGCCAACACCCTCGACGGGGGCGGCGACCTCAAGCCGATCACCCTCGGCATCTACGCGTACATCGGCAACAACAACCAGGACTGGAACTCGATCATGGCCACGGCCGTCATCGCGTCCGTCCCGGCCGCCGTGCTTCTCGTGCTCGCCCAGCGCTACGTCGCCGCCGGGGTCACCGCGGGCGCCGTCAAAGACTGACGACGCGCACCGCTGCCCTCCTTCTCATCCACGCACCCCTGCGAGGTCCTGCCATGTCTCCGGTCCGTCCGAATCCGACGTTCGACATCGACGACGTCCCCTTCAGCCGACGCGGCTCGTGGCTCGACATCTCGCCGGTGATCGGCCTGCACCGCCGGCATGAGCTCCTGCACCTCGTCTCGCACCAGACCGGTATGCATCCCGTGCTCCGGTTCGTCCCGTCCGCACCTGCGGACGTCATCGCCACCGCCTCCGCCCTCACCTGGGTCGCACCGGCGGGGCGGATCGACGCGACCTTCGAGACCACCGACACCATCCGCATGCGCGGTCGGGGGCTGGGTCTGACGATCGCGGATGCCGCAGAGGTGCTCACTCCGTTCACCGGGGCGTTCTTGTTCCGCGATCCGACCGACGGCGCGGCGGTCTTCACCTCGTACGAGACCGGACGGCGCTACCGCATCACCGTGCTGGAGGGTGCGCAGCGCCTCACCGGTGACCAGCGACTCGGCGCCGGCGACCGCGCGGTGACGGTCGACGGCCCGCAGTGGGAGGTCGTCATCGAGGAGTTCGACGCGGCACGCGCCCCCTACCGGGCGACCGGGAGCTTCGAGGACGCCCGCGCCCTGGTCGAGGCGGACTTCGCACAGTATCTGGATGCCGTGGCCCCGTGGTGGGGCGACGCCGCACCGGCCGCCGCCCTGGCCGCCTACGTGCTCTGGTCGGCCACCGTGGCGCCGCGCGGGTTTGTGAGCCGGGAATCAGTGCTGATGTCGAAGCACTGGATGGACAAGGTCTGGAGCTGGGACCACTGCTTCACGGCCCTCGCCCTCGCCGAGGGCCGGCCCCTGGCCGCATTCGACAACCTGATGATGCCGTTCGACCACCAGGAACCCGGCGGGGCGATCCCGGACTCGGTCGCCCCCTCCGAAGTGCTGTGGAACTACGTGAAGCCGCCGATCCACGGATGGGCGCTGAAGGCTCTGCGCGAACGCACCGACCTGGACCGACGGCAGCTGACGGAGATCCACGGACGGCTTGCGGCGTGGTCGGGATTCTGGCTCGGCCGGCGGGCGCCCGGGCATGCGCTGCCGCACTACCACCACGGGAACGACAGCGGCTGGGACAACTCGACCACGTTCGATCGAGACCGGGTGATCGAGTCGCCGGACCTGGCGGCGCTGCTCGCCGTGCAGCTGCACGTGCTCGCCGATCTCACCGACGAGCTGGGTCTTCCCGGAGGGCAGCAGTGGCGAGATCGCGCCCAGGAGCTCCTCGACGCGCTGCAGGGCGAGCTCTGGCGCGGGACGCGGTTCGTCGGACGCGCAGCGGAGTCCGGCCGGGAGAGCACCGGCACGAGCCTGCTCGGCCTCATCCCCCTGCTGGCGGCCGAACATCTGCGACCGGAGATCGTCGCAGCCCTCGTGGCGGGCATCGGGGCCCATCTGACCGAGTGGGGCCTGGCCACCGAACCCGTGGACAGTACGCAGTACGAACCCGACGGCTACTGGCGCGGACCGATCTGGGCGCCGTCGACCCTGCTGCTCCACGACGGCCTGCGCAGCGCCGGTCGCCACGAGCTCGCCGATGAGGTCAGCGCCAGGTTCCGGCGCCTGTGCGAGCGGTCCGGCTTCGCCGAGAACTTCGATGCGGTGACCGGGGCCGGGCTGCGTGACCGGGCCTACACCTGGACCGCTGCCGTCTACCTGATCCTCGCCGCGCAGGCGGCGCGCGCGACGGCATCCGACACCGTCCCGCAGTCGGCCGCAGCCGTTTCCTGACCGGCACCGCCCCGCGCGCAGTCCACCCACACAATCGACGACGAGAGAATCCGAGGTTCCCGATGCACCCCCTCCTCACCGGCCTCACCGGCGGCCCGGTCCGGCCCAGCCGCAGCCTGCTGCGCCCGCTCGGCACCGACGAGATCAGCATCACCGGCGGATTCTGGGCCCACAAGCAGAGGGTGAACTCCGAGGCCACCCTGGCCCACTGCGAGGAGTGGATGGAGCGGATCGGCTGGATCGGCAACTTCGACCGAGCGGCATCCGGCACCATCGCCGGCCACCACGCCGGCATCGAATTCGTCGACTCCGAGGTCTACAAACTGCTCGAGGCGATGGCGTGGGAGCTCGGACGCGAGCCGGATGCCGCGCTCGAGGCCCGCTACACCGCATTGGTCGCGCGCGTTGCGGCCGCGCAGGAGGACGACGGGTATCTGCACACCAGCTTCGGTCGCCCGGGGCAGCCGGAGCGGTACTCCAACCTCGAGTTCGGGCACGAGCTGTACTGCTTCGGCCACCTGTTCCAGGCCGCCGTGGCGCGCCTGCGCACCGGGTACGACGACCTGCTGCCGCAGGTGGCCCGGCGCCTCGCAGACCATGTGCACGCCGAGTTCGGTCCGTCCAGACGGGCGGCCGTGTGCGGACACCCGGAGATCGAGATGGGTCTCGTCGAGCTCGCTCGGATCACCGGCGATTCCCGCCACCTCGAGCAGGCGAGGCTCTTCATCGAGCGTCGCGGCCACGGGACGCTGAGCGCGAGCAGCTTCGGACCGTTCGGCGACGAGTACTTCCAGGACGACGTGCCGGTGCGCGAGACCGACACCATGCGCGGCCACGCCGTCCGAGCGCTCTATCTCGCCGCGGGCGCCCTCGACGTCGCCGACGAGACCGGTGACTCCGTGTTGGAGGATGCCGTCGCACGGCAGTGGGCCAACGCCGTCGCGCGGCGCACCTACCTCACCGGCGGCGCCGGGTCGCACCACCAGGACGAGGCGTACGGCGACGACTTCGAGCTTCCGCCGGATCGCGCGTACGCCGAGACCTGCGCGGGGATCGCATCCGTCATGCTCAGCTGGAGGCTGCTGCTCGCCACCGGCGCCGAGCAGTACGCGGACCTCGTCGAGCGCACGCTGCTGAACAACGTGCTGGCGTCGCCGCGCGAGGACGGCCGCGCCTTCTTCTACACGAACACGCTGCACCAGCGCACACCCGGAGCCGTACCCAGCGAGCACGAACTCTCGCACCGCGCCGAGTCGAGCCTGCGGGCCCCGTGGTTCGAGGTGTCCTGCTGCCCGACCAATGTGGCGCGCACCCTCGCGAGTGTCGGGCTGTACTTCGCAACCGCCACCGGGGCGGGCATTCAGCTGCACCAGTACGGCGACTACCGGATCGACACCGCGCTCGATGCCGGACGCATCCGCCTGCAGGTGCGAAGCGGCTACCCGCTCGACGGCGCCGTGGAGGTGGTCGTCCTCGAGGCGCCGGCGACCGAGGTCGACCTGCGTCTGCGGGTGCCGGCGTGGGCGGCGGGGGCGGCATCCCTCTCGGAGCAGCCGCACCTCGATGCGGGCACGCACCTGGAGGTGCGGCGCGTGCTGCGTGCGGGCGAGGTCATCCGGCTGGACCTGCCGATGCAGCCGCGCGTGACGTGGCCGGACCGGCGGATCGACGCGATCCGCGGGGACTTCGCCGTCGAGGCGGGTCCGCTGGTGATGGTGCTCGAGTCCGCCGATCTGCCGGACGGCTGGAGCGTCAACGAGGTCGAGGCGGATGCCGCCTCCCTGGTCGCCGGCCCCGACGGCCCGCAGATCACCGTCACGCGTCGCGCGGACGCGGACGCCGCCTGGCCGTACGCACCGGACCGGGCACGGCCCGCGCTCCAGCACCACACGGCACGGCTGACCCCGTATCACGCGTGGGCGAACCGCGGCCCGTCCACGATGCGCGTATGGATCCCGCAGGCAGAGTGACCGGCTACAGCCCCAGCACGCGCCGGGTGTAGTCGTTGCGGAACCGGCCCGCCGGGTCGAGCTCGCGCACGAGCGCGGCCGCCTCGGCGAACTGCGGGTAGAGGCCGCCGATTTCGGTCATGGCGAACCACTTGCCCCAGTGCGGGCGCGGTGCGAACGGCGCGAGCGCCGCCTCGATCTCGGGCAGCAGAGCTGCGACCTCGGTCGGCTGCCGCCGCCACGTGAAGTGGATCGCCAGCGAGGTGCGTCGGTAGGCGGTGCTCAGCCACAGCTCGTCGGCCGCGACGGTGCGCAGTTCGGTGATGAGCAGCAGCGGGTCGATGCGATCGGCGAGCGCGCGCACGGCGGCGAGCGCCGCAGAGGCATCCTCGATGTCGACGAAGTACTCGGTCTGGATCTCCTCGCCCTGGGCCGACGGCTGCCGGTCGAACCGGAAGTGCGGCAGCCGCGCGTGCCAGGCGCCGGGCTCGCCCTGCACCGTCACGTTGTCGGTGTCCTCGCCGACGATCGCCCTCTGCCCGCTCGCGCGGGTCCCTCCGCGCCAGGTCGCGGGCAGGTCGCCGTGCTCGCCATCGGCGAGGCGGGTCTTCCGCCACACCTGCACGGTGTCCGCACCCCACAACCCGAACACGCTGACGCTGTAGCCGGCGCCGAAGACGCCGATGGGATCGGCGAGCACCTCGGACCACGGCACGTCGAGGTAGACGTCCTGCCGCACCCGGTAGCGCGGCTGGACGGCGAGGGTGACGTGCGTGACGACGCCGAGCATCCCGAGGTGCACGACGGCCCCCGGCAGGCGCGGATCTGCGCGATCGAGATGCAGCACACCACCGTCCGCGGTGACGAGGTCGAGCCCGACGACCGATGTCGACAGGTTGCCGTTGCCGAGCCCCGAGCCATGGGTCGCGGTGGCCGTCGCCCCGCCGACGGAGATGTGCGGCAGCGATCCCATGTTCGCGAGCGCCCACCCGCGGGCGTCGATGGCCTCGGCGATGCGCGCGAACGGCAGCTGGGCGGCCACCCGGACGGTGGCGGCAATCTCGTCCAGCTCGATGTCGGCGGGCATGTCGGCGAGCGAGACCAGCGCCGCACTCTCGCCGAGGTCGTTGAACGAGTGGAATGTGCCGACCGCGCGGATGCGGTCACTGGACGCCACGGTCCGTC
The DNA here is from genome assembly GCF_035277845.1 of Microbacterium sp. GTDB lineage: Bacteria > Actinomycetota > Actinomycetes > Actinomycetales > Microbacteriaceae > Microbacterium. The sequence continues at coordinate 3,544 of NZ_DATEJS010000243.1, read as the reverse complement.
GCACGTCGTCGAGGGTGCGCGGGCGTGCGACCTCGGTCGCCGAGAACGTCCAGGTGGACGCCCAGTTGGTCAGAGACACGGGTCCTCCTCAGCAGTGGGGCCGCGCAGCGCGCGGATCCCCAGATTAGTGCGCGCATCCCGGGCCGCGCGGAGGGGCTTCCCGCGCGGCCCGGGGTGGCCGCCGTCAGGCCAGGGCGATGGCGGTCCACGACACGGGCGGCAGGGTGACGGTCACGGTGCCGTGCGCGATCGCGGCGGAATCGTTGGGCACGAGGCCCACACGGGTCTGGTCGGTCATCGTGTTCTTCGCGTACGGGTCGGCGTCCGCCAGGGTCACAGCCTCCGCGACGCGGGATGCCCCGAGGCAGGCGGCATCCACCGTCACCTCGAGCGGCTCGGACGTCGAGCGGTTCACCAGGAACACCGCCCCGGTGCCGGTCGTCTCGTCGAAGGTGGCGAGCGCGTCGAGCACCGGCGCCGCGCCGTGCACAGCGGTCTCGTACGTGTCCGAGGTGACGTGGGTGCGCAGCGCGGAGCCCTGCGCCAGGCGGCTCGTGACCGAGAACGGGAAGAACGTGGTCTGGCGCCAGGCGTCCCCGCCGGGCTCGGTCATGATCGGGGCGATCACGTTGACGAGCTGCGCGAGGGATGCCGCCGTGACGCGATCGCAGTTGCGGATCAGGGTCATGAGCAGATCGCCGAGCACGACGGCATCCGCCACGGAGTAGACGTCCTCGAGCTGACGCGGTGCGACGCGCCACTCGTCGTTGACCTCGTCGGAGGCCTGGTGCTCGTCGAGGTACCAGATGTTCCACTCGTCGAACGAGAGCTGGATGCGCTTCTTGGACTTGCGCTTGTCGCCGACGTGGTCGGCCGTGGCGACGACCGTGTCGATGAAGTACTGCATGTCGAGGGCGGATGCCAGGAACGATCCGAGGTCGCCGCCGCGTTCCTGGTAGTACGCGTGACACGACACGTAGTCGACGTGGTCGTACGCGTGCTCGAGCACCACGCGCTCCCACTCGCCGAAGGTCGGCATGCCCGACCCGCTCGAGCCGCACACCACGAGCTCGAGGTCCTTGTCCGCCATCTTCATGGCGGCCGCGGTGCGGGCGGCCAGCTTTCCGTAGTCGTCGGCGGTCATGTAGCCGGTCTGCCAGGGGCCGTCCATCTCGTTGCCGAGGCACCACATGCGGATGTCGTGCGGCTCCGGTGCCCCGTTGGCGATGCGCTGGTCGCTGAGCGCGGTGCCCGACGGGTGGTTCGCGTACTCGAGCAGGTCGAGGGCCTCCTGGATGCCACGGGTGCCGAGGTTCACCGCCAGCATCAGCTCGGAACCCGTGAGCTTCAGCCAGCGGCTGAACTCGTCGAGGCCGACCTGGTTGGTCTCCAGCGAGTGCCAGGCGAGGTCGCGGCGCACCGGACGCTTCTCGCGCGGGCCGACGCTGTCCTCCCACCGGAACCCCGACACGAAGTTGCCGCCGGGGTATCGGATGGTCGTCGACCCGAGCTCCTTCACGAGGTCGACGACGTCCCCGCGGAAGCCGTCGGCATCCGCCGTGGGATGCCCCGGCTCGTAGATCCCGTCGTAGACGCAGCGGCCGAGATGCTCGACGAACGAGCCGAACAGGCGTCGGTTGATCGGGGCGATGACGGCTCGGGGATCGAGCGCGACGTGTGCGGTGGGCATGGTGCTCCTCGGTGTGGGGAATGGGGGAAGTGCGGTGGATTCCGGCGTCGGGCTACTTGACGCTGCCGAGCGACAGACCGCCCTGCCAGTACTTCTGCAGAGTGAGGAACGACACGATCAGCGGCACGATCGAGATGAGCGCACCGGTGATGACGAGGTTCCACAGGGACTGGCCGCCGGTGTTGACCTGCGCCTGCGCCTGCAGGGCGCCGAGGCCGACGGTGATCGGGTACAGGTTTGGGTTGGAGAACATCACCAGCGGCAGGAAGAAGTTGTTCCAGGTGCCGACGATGCCGAGCAGCAGCACGGTGATCACGGCCGGGCGCATGAGCGGCACGGCGACCTGCGCGAAGATGCGGATCTCGCCGGCCCCGTCCATGCGGGCCGCGTCGATCATCTCCGCCGGGATCGCGTCGTCGGTGTAGACCTTCATCAGATACACCGCGAACGGGTTGAGCATCGAGGGCAGGATGACGGCCCACGGCGTGTTGGTGAGATGCGCGCTGCTCATCATGACGAACAACGGAATGGCCAGCACCGTGGCGGGCACCATGACCGAGCCGAGCACGATCGCGAAGAACGCCTGGCGGCCACGGAATCCATACATCGAGAACCCGTAGCCAGCGAGCACCGCCAGCACGGTGGCGCCGATGCCGCCGGCCAGGGCATAGGCGAACGAGTTGCCGAGCCAGCGCCAGTAGATGCCGCCGGAGTAGGTGAACAGCGCCGCGATATTCGCGAAGAGGTCGAAGTGGCTGCCGAACCACAGCGGGCTCGACTTGCCGTCGAAGAGCGCCTGCTGGCTTTTGGTGCTCGCCACGATCAGCCACCAGAACGGCAGCGCGAAGTACACCATGAATGCGACGAGGACGACATGGGTCACGACGCGCGGGCGCCGGCGCGGGATGAACCGTGCGCGCGCGGAGGCCGATCCGGTCACCGTCGCGACGGTGTCGAGGGTGGCGGTCATTTCATCATTCCGTTCCGCTTGCGGGTCGCGAACATGAACAGGTACGACCCGACGAAGACGACGGCACCCAGGGCGAACGCGATGGCGGAGCCGTAGTTGAACTGCTGGTATCCGAACGCGACGGTGTACGCGTAGATGTTCGGCGTGTAGTGCGAGGTGATCGAGCCGGATGCCATCCCGCGCAGCATCTGCGGCTCGTTGAAGAACTGCAGCGTGCCGATGAGGGCGAACACGAGGATGAGCATCAGGGCCGACGAGACGAGCGGCACCTTGATGCGCAGCGCGATCTGGAACGAGTTCGCGCCGTCGACGCGGGCCGCCTCGTAGACCGAGGGGTCGATCCCCTGCAGGGCGGCGTAGATGATGATCATGTAGTAGCCGGCCCACTGCCACGTGACGATGTTCACCAGCGACGAGAACACGCTGCCGTCGGCGAAGAAGTTCGGCGCGGTCAGCCCCAACCAGCCGAAGATCTCCTGCGCGGGGCCGAAGCTGGGGCTGTACAGGAAGCCCCACATGAGCGCTCCGATGACCACCGGCACGGCGTAGGGCACGAAGATCATGAGGCGCGAGAACTTGCCGAAGCGGGTGGTCAGCTCGTCGATCAGCAGCGCCGCGATCATCGCGACGATCATCTGCACCGGGATCATGACGACCGCGAACAGGATGACGCGTCCCACGCCGTCGAGGAACAGCGGGTCGGTGAACGCCTTGGCGTAGTTCGCGAACCACACCCAGGAGGTGCCGCCCGCCAGCGTCGTGTTCTGCAGGCTCATGACGAACGCGTAGACGAGCGGGACGATCAGGAACACCGCGAGGAAGGCGGCGAACGGCGCGGTGAACGCCCAGCCCCACCGGGCGCGCCGGGCCGCGAGCGGGTCGCG
>NZ_DATEJS010000242.1:0-2847 GCF_035277845.1 Microbacterium sp. | reverse complement strand
GACGCCGTCGCGGCGGCCGAAGGGGCGGCCCTGGGCGGATACCGATTCGACGATTACAAGTCGGGCGAGAAGAAGAGCGCCCCGGAGCTCGTCACGGTGCACAGCGACGAGTTGCAGGACGCGGATCTCGAGCGCGTCCGCATCGTCGCGGACGCGGTCGCCCTGGTCAAGGACCTGACGACCATCCCCGCGGAGTGGATGGGCCCGGCCGACCTCGCCGCCCGTGCGACGGAAGCCGCTGCCGAGCTGCCGATCGACGTGGAGGTCTTCGACGAGGCGGCTCTCGCCGCCGGCGGGTTCGGAGGCATCCTCGGCGTCGGCCAAGGCTCGGCGCGTCCGCCGCGCCTGGTGAAGCTGTCGTACGCTCCCGCGGAAGCGACCCGCCACGTCGCTCTCGTGGGCAAGGGCATCACCTTCGACACCGGCGGCCTGTCGCTGAAGCCCGCGGCCTCGATGGTCGGCATGAAGGACGACATGTGCGGCGCGGCGACCGTGCTGGCCGTGGTCCGCGCCGCGGCGCGCCTGCAGCTGCCGGTGCGCGTGACGGCCTGGATGTGCGTGGCCGACAACATGCCGTCGGGCAGCGCGATCCGCCCGGGCGACGTGCTGCGCATCGCCGACGGCCAGACCGTCGAGGTGCTCAACACCGACGCCGAGGGGCGGCTGGTGCTCGCCGACGGCCTCGTCGCGGCCGGCCGGGAGAATCCGGACGTCATCGTCGACGTGGCGACCCTCACCGGCGCGATCATGACCGCGCTCGGCACCCGGCACACCGGCGTCATGGGCGACGACGACGCGGTGTCCCGCTACCTCGTCGCGAGCGACGTCACCGGGGAGCTGGGCTGGCCGATGCCGCTGCCCGAGCACATGGAGTCCGAGCTCGACTCCCCCATCGCCGACCTCGTCAACGCGAAGATCGGCGACCCGATGGGCGGCGCGCTGTTCGCCGGGCTCTTCCTGCGCCGGTTCGTCGGACGCGCCGGAGGCGACGCCGACGCGCCCCGCATCCCGTGGGTGCACCTCGACATCGCCGGCAGCGGCTGGCACAAGGGCGCGCCGTACGGCTACACCGACAAGGGGGCGACCGGTGCATCCGTCCGGGCGCTGCTCGCGTTCCTCGAAGGAGAGGCATCCTGATGGCCACGCACGAGTTCGACATCGTCATCCTCGGCGGCGGGAGCGGCGGGTACGCGGCCGCGCTGCGGTCCGCCGAGCTCGGCAAGAGCGTCGCGCTGATCGAACAGGACAAGGTCGGCGGCACGTGCCTGCACCGCGGGTGCATCCCGACCAAGGCGCTGCTGCACGCCGGCGAGGTCGCGGATGCGACGCGGGATGCCGCGAAGGTCGGCCTGCGCGCGACCCTCGACGGCGTGGACGGAGCCGGGCTGCGCTCCTACCGGGAGGGAATCGTCGCGAAGAAGTACAAGGGACTGCAGGGTCTCGTCAAGGCGCGCGGGATCACCGTCGTCGACGGACGCGGCGTCCTCACCGCGGACCGCGCGGTCCGGGTGGGCGATGACGAGTACCGGGGCGCCGACGTCATCGTCGCGACCGGCTCGTACAGCCGCTCACTGCCCGGCCTCGAGATCGGCGGCCGGATCATCACGAGCGAGCAGGCTCTGGAACTCGACGAGGTGCCCGGCACGGCGCTCATCCTCGGCGGCGGGGTCATCGGTGTCGAGTTCGCGAGCGCCTGGCGTTCGCTCGGCGCCGAGGTGACGGTCATCGAGGCCCTGGACCATCTGCTTCCGGCCGAGGACGTCACCTCCAGCAAGGCGCTCGAACGCGCGTTCCGCAAGCGCGGGATCGCCTCGTCGCTCGGGGTGCGCTTCGCATCGGCGACGCAGACGGAGACCGGGGTGACGGTCACGCTCGAAGACGGCAAGACCCTCGAGGGCGACCTCCTGCTGGTCGCGGTCGGTCGCGGCCCCGCCACGGCGGATGCCGGACTCGAGGATGCCGGTGTCTCCCTGGACCGGGGCTTCGTGGTCGTCGACGACCAGCTGCGCACCACAGCCGCGCGCGTCTGGGCGGTGGGCGACGTCGTTCCGGGGCTGCAGCTGGCGCACCGCGGCTTCGCCCAGGGCATCTTCGTCGCGGAGCAGATCGCCGGTCTCGCACCGGTCGCCGTCCCCGAACGCCACATCCCCCGGGTCGCCTACAGCAGTCCCGAGGTCGCCTCGGTCGGGCTCACCGAGCAGCAGGCGGCGGAGGCGCACGGTGCCGACGGGGTCGTCGCGTACGAGTACAACCTGGCCGGCAACGGCCGCAGCGAGATCATCGGCACGGGCGGGCTCGTGAAGGTCGTCCGGGTCAAGGACGGCCCGGTCGTGGGCGTGCACCTCGTCGGGGACCGCGTCGGCGAGCTCATCACCGAAGGGCAGCTCGTCGTGGGCTGGGGGGCCCACCCCGAGGACATCGCGCCCTTCGTGCACGCACACCCGACGCAGAGCGAAGCACTCGGCGAGGCATTCCTCGCCCTCGCGGGCAAACCGTTGCACGCTTTGTAGGCCGTGCAACTTTGTGCGGCGCCGCACGACACTAAGCTAGAAACACATCGGCCAATCCGTAAGGAGAGATACGCATGAGCACTTCCGTGGTCCTGCCTGCTCTCGGTGAAAGCGTCACCGAGGGAACGGTAACCCGCTGGCTCAAGAACGTCGGAGACACGGTTCAGGAGGACGAGGGACTGCTCGAGATCTCCACGGACAAAGTCGACACGGAGATCCCTTCCCCGGTCAGCGGCGTGATCCAGGAGATTCTGGTCCAGGAGGACGAGACCGTCGAGGTCGGCGCGATCCTGGCCAAGATCGGCGACAGCGCCCCCGAGCCCGCCGCGCCGGCCGA
>NZ_DATEJS010000241.1:0-7919 GCF_035277845.1 Microbacterium sp. | reverse complement strand
CCGGAGCGGGCGGTGCTGCTGCGGTTCACGACGCTCGACCGCCCCTGACCCGTGACCCCTGACCGCCTGCCCCGACTCCATGACCGCGAACCCTCACCGACGTACGCGAACCCTCAGCGGAATACGCCGGGAGGCCGTATTCCGCTGAGGGTTCGCGTATCAGGGTGAGGGTTCGCGGAGGTCAGTCGTCGCCGGGGTCGGGCGCCTGGGCGTCCGTCTCGGGGTCGTGGTGCGCGGCGGGAGGAAGCTCGCGACGCGGCTGCCACAGCACCACCTCACGGGTGCGACGGATGCGGGTGCCGCGGCGCAGCGAGATCACCGAGCCGCTCGTCTCGGCCGCGAACACGCGGGAGCCGGGGCGGTTCTCGACTTCGACGCGCACCTGCATCTCGAGGGACTGCACGCGCACATGGAGTTCCCGCACGCGGTCCTCGAGCTCGATGATCCGCGCGATCGCGGGGAGGCTCATGCCGTCGGCCGACATCCGCGCCACCTCGCGCAGCTGGTGCACGTGGCGCAGCGAGTAGCGCCGCGACCCGCCCTGCGTGCGCGCCGGGACGACGAGGCCCAGCCGGTCGTACTGCCGCAGGGTCTGCGGGTGCATGCCGGCGAGCTCCGCCGCGGCCGCGATCGCGAGGATCGGGGCCTCCTGGTCCAGGTCATCGCTGTCGACCATGTGGACCACCCCTTTCACCCTTGTCCATTCTCACCGGTCGTCGGGCGACCGGAGGCTCACGTCACCGTGCGGCGGACGCCTTCGCCATGAGGTCGGCACGCGGGTTCTCCTGCGGCTCGACCTCGTGGAAGCGCTCCAGGGCCTCGCGGGCGCGGTCGTCGAGGTGCGCCGGCACCGCCACCTCGACCTCGGCGAGCAGGTCGCCGGTGCCCTTGGCGGTCTCGACGCCACGGCCCTTGACCCGCAGCACGCGACCCGACGGCGTGCCCGGCGCCACGCGCAGCTTGACCGGGGCCCCGCCCAGCGTCGGCACCTCGATGGTGGCGCCGAGCGCCGCCTCGGTGAACGTGACCGGCACGGTGACGCGCAGGTTCAGTCCGTCGCGCGTGAACACCGGATGCGGGCGCACCGTGACCTGCACGACGATGTCGCCGGCCTCGCCGCCGTCGGGCGAGGGGTGCCCCTTGCCCCGCAGCCGGATCTTCTGTCCGTCCGTGACGCCCGCCGGGATCTTGACCTTCATCGGCCGGCCGGTGGCGCCCTGCAGTGTCATCGTCTCACCCTTGGTCGCGTCGATGAAGTCGAGGGTCACGCTGGCCGTGACATCCTGCCCCTTCGTCGGACCGCCGAACCCGCGGAAACCGCCGGACGACTGGCCGAACCGGCCGGAGCCGAACCCGCCGCCCGGCTGGTTGAACATCGCGAAGATGTCGTCCATGTTCGCCTGGCCGCCGCGGCCTCCGCCGCCGAACATGCCCGAGAAGACGTCATCGAACCCGCCCTGACCGGCGCCGCCCGCAGTGAACCGGGCACCGCCTCCCATGGCGCGGACCTGGTCGTACTCGGCGCGCTGCTCCTTGTCGGACAGCACGGCGTACGCCTCGCTGATCTCCTTGAAGCGTGCCTCGGCCTTGGCATCCCCCTGATTGGAATCCGGATGGAACTGACGCGCGAGCTTGCGGTACGTCTTCTTCAGGTCAGCGTCGCTGACGGACTTGTCGACCCCGAGGATCTTGTAGAAGTCCTTGTCGAACCAGTCCTGACTGGCCATAGGCTCTCCTTACTCCGCGGGGACCGCGACGACGACCTTGGCCGGGCGCAGCTCGACCGATCCGATCCGGTACCCGGGCTCGACGACCTCGAGGATCGTCGTCTCGGTCACGGCGGGGTTCGGCACCTGCACGATCGCCTCGTGCTGCTGCGGGTCGAAGGCGTCGCCGACGGCGCCGTAGCTGACGACGCCCATGTGGCCGGTGATGCCGCGCAGCTTCTCGGCGATGGCCGCGAACGCACTGCCCTCGTCGAGGTCGCCGTGCTTCTCGGCCCGGTCGAGGTCGTCGAGCACGGGCAGCAGCGCCTTGATCGCCGCGCCCTTGGCGCGCTCGATCTCGACGGCGCGCTGCTCCTCGGTGCGGCGCCGGTAGTTGGCGTACTCCGCCTGCAGGCGCTTGAGGTCGTTGAGCAGCTGGGTCTCGAGGTCCGCGATCGCGGCATCCTCGGCGTCCTCCGCCGCGGCATCCGCGTTCTGCGCGGTGCCCAGGATGTCGTCGACGGTCAGCTCGTCGGACTCATCCTGCCCGTCCTGCGGCGCAGGGCCGGAGGCATTCGCCTCCGACCCCGAGCCCGGACGGACCTCGTCGTCGCCCGGATCGGGCGTGTTGTCGAAGTCCTTCTTCGCCATCGTTACTTCTTCTCGTCTTCCTCGTCGATGACCTCGGCGTCGATCACGTCCTCCTCGGGGTTCGGCACGGAGCCGTTGCCCGGGTCTGCCACGTTCGGGTCGCCCGGCTCGCCGGCGGCCTGGCTGGCGGCGTAGATCGCCTCACCCAGCTTGCCCTGGCTCTGGTTCAGCTTGTCGAACGCGGTCTTCACCGCAGCGTCGTCGTCACCGGCGAGCGCCGTCTTCAGTGCATCGACGTCGGCCTGCACGTCGGACTTGATGTCCGCGGGCAGCTTGTCGTCGTTCTCCTTGATGAGCTTCTCGATCGAGTACGAGAGCGTCTCGGCCTGGTTGCGCACCTCGGCGGCCTCGCGGCGGGCCTTGTCCTCGGCGGCGTGTTCCTCGGCCTCGCGCATCATGCGCTCGATGTCCTCCTTGGGCAGCGACGAGCCGCCCGTGATGGTCATCGACTGCTCCTTGCCGGTGCCCTTGTCCTTGGCGGAGACGTGCACGATGCCGTTCGCGTCGATGTCGAAGGTGACCTCGATCTGCGGGATGCCGCGGGGGGCCGGCGCGATGCCGGTCAGCTCGAACGTGCCCAGCGGCTTGTTGTCGCGGGTGAAGTCGCGCTCGCCCTGGAACACCTGGATCGCCACGGACGGCTGGTTGTCGTCGGCCGTGGTGAAGGTCTCGCTGCGCTTGGTCGGGATGGCCGTGTTGCGCTCGATGAGCTTGGTCATGATGCCGCCCTTGGTCTCGATGCCGAGGCTCAGCGGGGTGACGTCGATGAGCAGCACGTCGGTGCGCTCGCGGTTGAGGACGCCGGCCTGCAGTGCGGCGCCGACGGCCACGACCTCGTCCGGGTTGACGCCCTTGTTGGCATCCTTCCCGGTCTCGGCCTTGACGAGGTCGGCGACGGCGGGCATGCGGGTCGAGCCGCCGACGAGCACGACGTGGTCGATGTCGCCCACCTTGATGCCGGCCTCGCGGATGACGTCCGCGAACGGCTTCTTGGTGCGGTCGAGCAGGTCCTTGGTGAGGTCCTCGAACTTGGCGCGCGTGATCGTCTCGGACAGCGACACCGGGCCGCTCTCGGTCAGCGACAGATACGGCAGGTTGACGCTCGTGGACATGGAGCTGGAGAGCTCCTTCTTCGCCTGCTCCGCGGCCTCCTTGAGGCGCTGCAGGGCGATCTTGTCGCCCGAGACGTCGACGCCGGTGGTGTCCTTGAACTGCTTGATGAGGTACTCGACCAGGCGCTGGTCCCAGTCGTCGCCGCCGAGCCGGTTGTCACCGGCCGTGGCGCGCACCTGGATGGTGGAGAAGTCCTCGTCCTTGCCCACCTCGAGCAGGGACACGTCGAACGTGCCGCCACCGAGGTCGAAGACGAGGATGAGCTCGTCCTCCTTGCCCTTGTCGAGGCCGTACGCGAGCGCCGCGGCGGTGGGCTCGTTGATGATGCGCAGCACCTTCAGGCCCGCGATCTCGCCGGCCTCCTTGGTGGCCTGGCGCTCGGCGTCGTTGAAGTACGCCGGAACGGTGATGACGGCGTCGGTGACCGAGTCGCCGAGGTACTGCTCGGCATCCCGCTTGAGCTTCTGCAGGATGCGGGCCGAGATCTCCTGCGGCGTGTAGGCCTTGCCGTCGATCTGCTGGGTCTTCCAGTCCGTGCCCATGTGGCGCTTGATCGACGACAGGGTGCGATCGACGTTGGTGACGGCCTGGCGCTTGGCGGTCTCGCCGACGAGCACCTCGCCGTCCTTCGTGTACGCGACCACCGAGGGGGTGGTGCGGAAGCCTTCGGCGTTCGCGATGACCGTGGGCTCGCCGCCCTCGAGCACGCTGACGACCGAGTTGGTGGTACCGAGGTCGATGCCAACAGCACGTGCCATGTTGTGTCCTCTTTCAGTAGGGGTGTGTGAAGTCTGTGGGTCGCGGCTCCCGGACCTTCTTCAAGGGTTGAGCCGTGATGACTCAACTGTACTGCGGGCACCGCGGCATGTCAAATGAAGTTGAGTGCCGACGACTCAACTTTGGGGTCGGACGCTCAGCGATGCGTCGATGCCGTGACCGTGAACGTGCTGTTGCGCGCGATCTGCCGCGTCGGGCCGACGAGGCGCTGCAGGTGCGGCCGGTACTGCAGGTGGGAGTTCCAGACGCACCACAGTTCGCCGCCCGGGCGCAGCACCCGCGCCGCGTCGGCGAAGAGCCGCAGCGCGATCCCGGTGTGCACGGCCGCGCCGATGTGGAACGGCGGGTTCAGCACGATGAGATCGGCCGACGCATCCGGCACCGAAGCGAGGCCGTCGTCGCGGGTCACGGTGATGCCGACGCCGTTCGCGGCGGCGGTGAGCCGGGCCGACGCCACCGCTGCAGCGGACTGGTCGGTGGCGAGGATGCGGGCGGCGGGGCGGGCGCGGGCGAGGAAGGTCGCGATGACCCCGGTGCCGCAGCCGAGGTCCACGATGTCGCGGGCATCGGGCACGGCGTCGGTCAGCAGCGGCAGCAGGAACCGGGTGCCGATGTCGACGGTCGGCCCCGCGAACGCGGCGCCGTGCGCCACCACGGTGAGCCCGGTCGCCGGGTCGAGGCGGGTCTTCGGCCAGGCGGCGGCGGCCGGCGGCCGGGACAGTGTCCAGGGGGAATCGGCATCCCGGCCCTCTGCTGCGGCATCCGGGGCCGATCCGCCCTGCACATCGTCCCGCAGGTCTCGGGCGATGAGCACCCGGGCCTTCTGCCGGGCGTGCGTCACGTCGAGACGGGCGAATCGGCGCCGCAGCACCTCGTTCATCGCGACGGTCATGTGCTTCACCATGCCGCCGGCCACGACGGCCACGTCGGGCGGCGCCCATCGTGCGACGGCCTCGGCGATCTCGTCGAGCGCATCGAGCGAGCGCGGCAGGCGCAACAGCACCAGACGGGCATCCTGCAGCAGTTCGGCGCCGAGCCCGAGGGAGCGGTATGCGTCGCCGAGACCGGCGCGCGCGGCGTTGGCGGCGAGCGCCCGCTCCCCGACGAGCGCGTCCTGGTGCGTGCGGATGCCCCGGGCATCCCACCGCGCGGCGGCGCCCAGTGTCAGCGCACCGTAGGCGTCGCCGATCACCACCAGCCCGCCGGCCGCCGCGTCCGGCGCGACGTCCGCGGCCTCGTCGAGGATCAGCCGGTCGGCGGCATCCACCGCGTGCAGGTTCGGCGCCTCGACGTCCGGATGCCGCGACAGCTGATCGAGGTCGAACTCCATGCCTCTCACGCTAGACGCGTGGCGCCCCCGGGTCGAAGCCGCACCCGGGGCTAGACTGACCCGCGCACGGTGTGACCCGACACCTGCACCCGAACCGCGCGGATCGCCGCACCCCCGGCATCCGCCGAGGACCCTCATGCCCGAAACCCCCTGGTCCCGCGCGACGCCGCGCGGGATGCGCGCGGCCTTCCAGCGCCGGCTGATGATCGCCACCGGATTCGTCATCGTCGTGCTCATCGCGGCGATCGGCCTGGTCGGCGCGCTCACCGTGCAGACCCTGACCGCGCGGTCCACCGACACCGCCTCGGCGAGCGTCTCCCCCGCACCGGCGCTGCCCGACGTCGACCTCTCGCGCCACCCCGGACGCGCGCTGCTGATCACGGCCGTCTGATCCGGCCCACCGGGCCCCGCCCGCGCTACGGTGGGCGCATGACCGACGCAATGCCCGCATCGGTCCCCGCGACACCCGGCGCCACGGCGCGCACGCGCACGTGGCCGGTGGTCGCCTGGGGGCTCTGGGATTGGGGGTCGGCCGCGTTCAACGCGGTCGCCACGACCTTCGTGTTCACCGTCTACCTGACGAGCTCGCCGTTCGGGTCCAAGGGGCAGACGTCGGTGGCGCTGTCGAACGCACTGCTGGTCGCCGGACTCGTCGTGCTGGTGATCGCGCCCATCACCGGTCAGCGGGCGGATGCCTCGGCCCGCCGCAAGCTCTGGCTCGCCGTCAACACCGGGGTCGTCGTGGTGTGCCTCGCGCTCATGTTCTTCGTACGGGCGGATGCCGCCTTCCTCTGGTTCGGACTGGGCCTTCTCGCGGTCGGCACGGTCTTCTACGAGCTGGCCGCGGTCAACTACAACGCGATGCTCGCGCAGGTGTCGACGCCGAAGTCGGTGGGTCGCGTGTCGGGCTTCGGGTGGGGCATGGGGTACCTGGGCGGCATCGTGCTGCTGCTGGTCGTCTACTTCGGCTTCATCCACCCCGACGTCGGCCTGTTCGGCGTGACGTCGGCCGGCGGCCTGGCGGTGCGGGTGTCGATGCTCATCGCGGCGCTGTGGTTCTGCCTGTCGGCGCTGCCCGTGCTGTTCGCCGTGCCCGAGAACAGGGGCATCGCCGGGCGGGCGAAGGTCGGGCTCATCGGCTCGTACAAACTGCTCGGTCAGGATGTCGCGCGCCTGTGGCGGATCAGCCGGCACACGGTGTTCTTCCTCATCGCGAGCGCGGTGTTCCGCGACGGGCTCACCGGGGTGTTCACGTTCGGCGGGGTGCTCGCCGCGGGCACGTTCGGGTTCAGCGCGGGCGAGGTGATCATCTTCGCGATCGCGGCCAACGTGGTCGCGGGCATCGCGACGATGGCGAGCGGTCCGCTCGACGACCGGGTCGGCCCGAAGCCGCTCATCATCGTGTCGCTGGCCGGACTGATCGTCAGCGGCGGCCTGGTCTTCGTGCTGCACGACGGCGGCCAGACCGTGTTCTGGATCTGCGGTCTCATCCTGTGCTTGTTCGTCGGCCCCGCGCAGTCCGCATCGCGGACGTTCCTCGCCCGGCTCATCCCGGCCGGACGCGAGGGCGAGGTGTTCGGCCTCTACGCCACCACCGGCCGCGCGGCCACCTTCCTGGCCCCCGGCGCCTTCGGCCTGTTCGTCACGATCGGCGGCGGCCAGCAGTACTGGGGCATCCTCGGCATCGTCCTGGTGCTCGCCGCCGGCCTCGCCCTGCTGATCCCGGTGCGCAGCGCGCAGCAGCAGCTCGGCTGACGCCCGGTCACCCCTCGCGAACCCTCACCGAAAGGCGCGAACCCTAACCGGATCACTGCACTGCGGCGTATTCCGGTGAGGGTTCGCGCAGCCGGGTGAGGGTTCGCGGCCCGGGCCGTGGGGCGGGGCCGTGGGACGGGTCAGCGGGGCCAGGAGGCGGCGAGCTTGGCGAGCAGGCGCGCGAGGTCGGCCCGCTCGGCGGGGGTGAACGAGTCCAGCGCCGTGGCGACGGCATCCCGGCGGAAGCCGCGGAAGCGCTGCACGATGGACCGGCCCGTGTCGGTGAGCGCGACCCGGGTGCGGCGCGCGTCGTCGGGGTCGGCCTGGCGCTCGACGAGCCCGTGCGCGACGCCCTCCTGCACGAGACGGGATGCTCGCGGCTGATCGACCTCGAGCGCGTCGGCGAGCTCGCCCACCGTGAGCGGCTCGGATGCCGCGGCGAGCACGTCCAGCAGCCGGAAGCGCGCCAGCCCGGCCGCGCGCCCGTGCAGCTTCTGCGCGAACGGCGGCGGCTGATGGCCTCCGTGGTGGCCGTCGGGCCCATGCATCCACGGCGGACCGCCGAACCCCCGGCTGCGAGCCTCGGG
>NZ_DATEJS010000240.1:0-5078 GCF_035277845.1 Microbacterium sp. | reverse complement strand
GCATCCCACCCCGACTTCGCCGCGAAGGCGCCGTTGTTCCCGGACGTGATGTCGCGGAACCCCGCGGCCGTCGCCGAGGCCGATGCCCCCGCGTACAGCTTCGGCTGCAGCAGCCCGACCGGGCTGCCGGTCGACTGTACGATGCGCGCGATGAGCGCGGCCCACAGCGGCGCGACCGCGCTCGTTCCGCCGAACACCTGGTCCGCGCCGTCCACCCGCACCTGGTAGCCGGTCTGCGGGTCGGCGTCGCCGGCGACATCCGGGACCCCGCGCCCGGCGAACCCGGATGCCGCCGCCGGCACGCCGACCGCGTTCTGCCACGACGGCGTCGCGAACACGTCGCTGACCCCGCCGCCGGTCGCCCCGCCGCTCGCCCCGTCGTTCCACACCTTCTCGGACGAGATCGCGGTGCCCGAGCCGCGCAGGCTCGTGCCGCCGCAGGCGAGGGCGTGCGGGCTGGAGGCCGGGAAGTCCACGTGGGATGCCCCGTCGGATGCCCCGTCGCTGCTGCCGTTGTCGCCTGCCGCCGCGGTCACCGTCGCACCGATCCCGACCGCATCCACGAACGCGCTGTCGAGCGCGGTGCGGGCCTGCGCTGTCCAGGCATCCTCGCTCTGCCCCCAGCTGATGCTGATGGCGTCCGGCGTCGGCGTCGCGTGCGCGGCCTGGGTGACCGCGTCGATGAACCCGGCATCCGTGTTCGGGGCGAAGTAGACGACGATGTCCGCCGCCGGGGCGAGCGCCCCGATCACCTCGATGTCGAGCAGCACCTCCCCGTCGGCGCCGTTCGGGTCGGTGCCGCCGCCGTTCGACGCGCCGTCCACGCCGACCGAGGTCACGTTCGGCGTCGCCAGGCCGAGCCCGGAGAAGTACTCGTCGAGGTCCGACTGCGCGTACCCGCCGCCCAGCTCGATGATCGCGATCGTGCGGCCCGTGCCGTCCGTGCCGGCCGGGAAGTCGTAGAGCGCGCCGATCTGCACCGGGGTGTAGCTCACGGCCGCGGCCGCCGCGGGAGCGGCATCCGGCAACTTCCGGAAGTGCGCGCGCGCCTGCGGGCGGTCGTCGAGACCGAGCACGGCGGTCACCCGGCCGTGCAGCTCGTCCGGCACGGTGAGCGCTCCGGTGCGCTGGCGGAACGTGGTGCTCCCGTCGCTGACCTGCTGCAGGTCCGCACCGAACAGCGTGCGCATGACGCTCGCCGCGGCCCGGATGCGCATCAGTCGTGTGCCGAGGTCGACGCCGAGCACCTCGGCTCCGGCATCCTCCACCGCGGCCTGCACCGCGACCACGTCGTCGGGATCGGCGCCGTACCGCTGCACGAACTCGTCGCGGGGAATCGGATGCGCGAGCACCTCGTCGGGAACCTCGGCCCGCCGTCGCAGCACGAGCGTCGCGTCGATCTGCTGGTCGGGATGCACCGGACCCGTGACGGATCCGCCGAGGATCGCCTCGCGCTCGCTGCCGGGGAGGTGGTTGCCGCTGCCTTCGGAGATGGGGGTCATGCATCCGGAGTACACCCTGACCCGCCGTCGCGACAGCGGCCCCGCCGCGCTCTGCGGGCATCCACCGGCGAGCTTGTGCGAACACGCCGTCAGGGGTTCCGGATGTCGGATGCCGGGACGAGGATAGGGCGCATCCGTTCAGCACGAGGGGCACGCGCATGTCACCGTTCAGCAGAACCACCCGCCGGGGCATCGTCGCCGGCGTCGTCGCAGCCGTCGTCGGCGTGGTCGCCGTCACCGTGACCGTGGTCGGTCTCACCGGTCATCGTGCGCCCGCGCCGTCCGCCCCGCTGCCGACCGCGGCGCAGCGGACGGCGGCGACCCAGCCGGCGACGACGAGCCCCGCGACGACGAGCCCGGCGACGATCACCACGACGCCGATCAAGCACCTCGTCGTCATCTACGACGAGAACGTCAGCTACGACCACTACTTCGGCACGTATCCGAAGGCGGCGAACACCGGCGGCACGCGCTTCACGGCCGCCTCCGGGACCCCCTCGAACAACAACCTCGTCACGTCGGGCAAGCTCACGCACAACCCGAACCTGTACCCGCCGAAGCGCCTCGCGCCGAGCCAGGCCGTGACCTGCGACCAGGACCACCTCTACACGCCCGAGCAGCGCGCCGAAGACGGCGGCAGGATGGACCTCTTCGTGCAGAACACCACGGGATCGGCCTGCGGCGGCTCCCCGGCGGGACTGGTGATGGACTACTTCGACGGCAACGCCGTCACGGGACTCTGGAACTACGCGCAGCAGTACGCCATGTCGGACAACTCGTGGGATGCCGTGTTCGGCCCGTCGAGCCCCGGAGCGGTCAACCTCGTCGCCGGGCAGACGCACGGCTTCGCGGCGGTGAACCCCGCGACGCTGCAGCCCGTCGCCGCGAACAGCATCATCCGCACCGATTCGCACGGCGTCGGCACGATGATCGGCGACCTCGACCCCGCCTACGACGACTGCTCCGACGCGAACCGCACGAACAGCAACCCGGTCGACCTGTCGACCGGCACGAACATCGGCGAGCTGCTCAACGCGAAGGGGGTCACCTGGGGCTGGTTCCAGGGCGGATTCCGGCCCACGGCCCACTCCGGCACGCGGGCGATCTGCGGGTCCTCCCACGTCAACATCGGCGGCGCGCGGGTCGGCGACTACATCCCGCACCACGACCCGTTCCAGTACTACAAGGCGACCGCGAACCCGCACCACCTCACCGCGACGTCGGTCGCGATGATCGGTCACAGCGATCGGGCCAACCACCAGTACGACCTGCGCGACTTCACCGCGGCGCTGGATGCCGGCAACCTCCCCGCGGTCAGCTTCGTGAAGGCATCCGGGTACCAGGACGGACACGCAGGGTTCTCGGACCCGATCGACGAACAGCACTTCCTGGTGAACGAGATCAACGCGCTGCAGCGCTCGAAGTTCTGGGCGTCGACCGCCGTCGTCATCGCGTACGACGACTCCGACGGCTGGTACGACCACGCCGCCCCCACCATCACGAACTCGTCGCACAGCTACCACGACATGGCGATCTGCGCCGGGTCGAGCGCGCCGATGCTGGGCGGCTTACAGGGACGCTGCGGCCCCAGCCAGAGGCTGCCGATGCTCGTCATCTCGCCCTGGGCGAAGTCGAACGCCATCGCGCACACCGTCGTCACGCAGCCGTCGATCCTGCGGTTCATCGAGGACAACTGGCGCACCGGCCGCATCGGCGGCGGGTCGTTCGACGCGAGCGCCGGCTCGCTGCTGCCGATGCTGAACCTCACCGCGACCAGCGGCAAACGGGTGCTGCTGTACGCCAACGGGTCGGTGGCCTCGATCACCCGGATCGCGCTCACCCGGTGACGAGGCGGTACCCCATGCCCTGTTCGGTGAGCAGGAACCGGGGGTCTGCGGCATCCGGCTCGAGCTTCTTGCGCAGCTGCGACATGTACAGGCGCAGGTAGCCGCTGTCGGCGACCTGGTCGGTGCCCCAGATCTCCTTCAGCAGGGACTGCCGGGTCACGAGCGACCCGGGGTTGCGGGCCAGGAACTCGAGCATCTTCCACTCGGTGGGGGTCATGTGCACGCGCACCCCCGACCGGGTGACCGCGCGCGCGGCCAGGTCGACGCAGACATCCCCGAACCGTACGACGGCCTCGCCGGCATCCGCGGGCGCGGCCGCCCGCCGCACGAGGGCCCGCAGCCGGGCGAGCAGCTCGTCGATCTGGAACGGCTTCGTGACGTAGTCGTCGGCACCGGCATCCAGCGCGTCCACCTTGTCGGCCGACCCGGTGCGGCCCGACACGACGATGATCGGCACCTGGGTCCAGCCGCGCAGCGCGTGGATCACCTCGACCCCGTCGAGCTTCGGCATCCCGAGGTCCAGCAGCACCAGGTCGGGTTTGGATGCCGCCGCCAGCGCGATCGTGGCCGCCCCGTCGGGGGCCGCGACGATGTCGTACCCGTGCGCGGCGAGCGTGATCCGCAGCGCCCGCACCAGCTGCGGATCGTCGTCGGCGACCAGGATCTTCATGCGTGCTCCTCGGGGACGGTCGGGCTTCCCGGCGGCGCGGATCCGCTGACCGCCAGGGCGATCACCATCGTCAGCCCGCCGCCGGGGGTGTCCTCCGGGGTGAGCGTGCCGCCCATGCCCTCGGTGAACCCCTTCGACAGGGCGAGCCCGAGGCCGAGCCCGGTGGTGTTGTCGGTGTCGCCGAGCCGCTGGAACGGGGCGAAGATGTCGTCGCGGCGCCCGGGCTCGACGCCCGGCCCGCGGTCCACGATGCGGATCTCGGCGGTGCCGCCGAGGCGCGAGGTCGAGATGCGCACGCGCGCGCCCTCGGGGGAGTGCCGCAGGGCGTTGGCGAGCACGTTCACCACCACCCGCTGCAGCAGCACCGGGTCGGCGTCGATCGACGGCAGGTCCGCATCGAGCCCGAACTCGAGCTGCGCGGGACCGAGCCGCAGCTCGTCGACGGCGGCGAGGATGACCCCGGCGGCATCCGTCGGGCGCAGCGACACGGCCAGCACGCCCGCCTGCACGCGGCTGACGTCGAGCAGGTCGGTGACGAGCGTGGACAGCATCCGGAGGCTCTCGTCGGCCGTCGCGAGCAGTTCCGCGCGGTCGTCGGGTGAGAGGGATGCCCCGGCGGTGCGCAGTCCGCCGACGGATGCCACCGCCGCGGCGAGCGGGCGCCGCAGGTCGTGCGACACGGCCGACAGCAGCGCGGTGCGCACCTGGTCGGCTTCGGCGAGGGCGTCGACCTCGCGGGCCGTCTCGCTGAGGTCGGTGTGCTCGAGCGCGGCTCCGAGCTGGGCGGCGATGACGTCGAGCAGACGGCGCTCGCCGGCATCCAGCGCCCCGCCGTGCAGCTCGAGCACCGCGCGCGGGGTGCCGTCCACGCTGCCGACGGGCACCCGCTCCACGGTCTCGGGCGGCGGATGCCGGGGATTCGGCGGCATGTCCGGTGGTGAGGTGCGGGGATTCGCCCCGATTTCGGGTGCCGGTGCAGCATCCGGCCCGACATCCGCCGGACTCTCCGAATCTCCACCCGCGCTACCCGCGCCCCCGGCCGCCGCGGGTTCGCCGTCT
>NZ_DATEJS010000239.1:0-4697 GCF_035277845.1 Microbacterium sp. | reverse complement strand
GGTGTGTGATCCCGGCCCCCGGTCGTTGAGCGAGCGAAGCGAGACGAAACGCGACTCCCGGGAGGCTCGGCAAGGGACATGCGTTTCGTCTCGTCGCTGCGCTCCTCGCTCAACGACCGGTGGTGGCGGTGGGGTGATCCCGGCGCGCCCGGTCGTTGAGCGAGCGAAGCGAGACGAAACGCGACTCCCGGGAGGGACATGCGTTTCGTCTCGTCGCTGCGCTCCTCGCTCAACGACCGGTGGGGGAGGCGACGGCGGCGTCGCGCAGGGCGCGGGCCAGCTCGGCGGCGGTCGGGGGCATGGCCCCGGAGCGGCCGACCGTGATGGCCGCAGCGGCGGCGGCGACGCGGCCGATCCGCTCCAGGTCGCGCACCGTCAGCGCGCCGTCGAGCACGGACTGCGCACCGATCCCCGTGACGATGGCCGCCACGAGGCCCGTCATGTAGGCGTCGCCGGCGCCGATCGTGTCGACGACCCGCGTCGGCCGGGCCGGCACGTGCACGGACGTCGACCCCGTGTGCAGGTCGCTGCCCTCCGCACCGCAGGTGACGGCGACGAGCCGGGCACCGCAGCCGAGCAGCCGGGCGGCGGCCTCGTCGACTCCGCCGGGATACAGCCAGGCCGCATCCTCGTCGCTGAGCTTGACCACCGCGGCACGGGCGGCATAGCGCTCCACGAGCTCCCGGGTGCGCTCGACCGGCGGCACGACCGCCGGGCGGACGTTCGGGTCGAACGTCACGAGCACATCGCCGGGCAGCGCCTCGACGAACGCGAGCACCCGCTCGGCGCCCGGAAGGCGCAGTGCGCCGATGGATCCGACGTGCACCGCGGCGACGTCGGCCACCGCCGGCGGGGTGCGGAACGTCCAATCCAGGTCGAACTCGTACACGGCGGCCCCCTCGGGCCCGATGTGCGCGATCGCGGTCGACGTGGCGCGGGCCGTGTCATCCGTGCGCTCGATCGGCACGCCGACCGAGGCGAGATGCTGCGCGATCGCATCGCCGTCCGCGTCGTCGCCGAACTCCGTGGCGAAGACGGCGGGGATGCCGAGCCGGCCGAGCCCGTAGGCGACGTTCAGCGGGCTGCCGCCGACGTGCCGGGCGCGGTCGCCGTTGCGGTCGACCACGTCGATGAGCGACTCGCCGACCACGAGGACCGGTGCGGGCGCCGATCCGGGCGCGAGGTCCCGGACCTCGAGCCGCTCGACGACGCCACCCGCGCTGCGCGCGTGCAGCGTCACGGCGCCCCGCCACGGCACGAGATCGGTGAGGGTGCGCAGGCCCTCCGCGGCGAACACCTCGATCGAGGTCGCGTCGATGACGATCGTCACCTCGGCGGCATCCGGAACCGGCATCCGCTCGACGCTCGGGAATGCGGGATGGATGCCGGACACCTGCGAGCGGTCGAGCACGATCTCGCCCGGGCTGCAGCGCAGCAGCACGACCGGCCCGCCGAGGCCGGAGAATTCGAGTTCCACGTCGCCTGTCGCACGCAGGTCGATCCGGGCGGCCCGCGGCAGCGGGAGGATGTCGGCATCCGGGTCGAACCCGACGCGCTCCCCCACCGGAAGGATCGGCCGAGCCGTCAGCTGCGCGCGCCCCTGACGGCTCGTCAGAGCGAGTCGGCGGGGTGTCGTCATCGCGCCCCGCCAGGCGCCGTCGGGCAGGTGGTGGGCGTAGTCCCAGTTGCTCATCCAGGCGATGAGGGTGCGCCGGTCGTCCGGCAGCCCGTGGAAGCTGACGCCCGCGTAGCAGTCGCGGCCGTAGTCGAGCCAGTCGAGCTCGTCCAGCTCGCCCGGTCCGGCCGCGCCGCGCGGCTCATCGGGCGTGAACTCGACGCCGTCGAACCGGCCGACCACGTACTGCGTGCCCGATCCCCCGGCGATGCCGCCCGGGTTCAGGCTGATCACCAGCACCCAGCGCACGTCGTCCGGGTCGCCGTCGACCGCGAGCGGGAAGAGGTCCGGGCACTCCCACACGCCCCCGACCGCACCCGCCGGCCCGTAGGCGGACAGGAACGTCCAGGTCTTGAGGTCGTCCGACCGGTGCAGCAGCACCTGCCGGTCGACCGCCTCGACGGCGACCATCACCCAGTAGGAACCCGCCGGTCCGTCGTAGCGGAACACCTTCGGGTCGCGGAACTCGAGCGATCCCCGGTCGAGCACCGGGTTGCCGGCATACTTCGTCCAGGTGAGGCCGTCGTCGACGCTGAACGCGAGGGCCTGCGACTGGATGCCGGTGCCGGCCGCCAGCGACGTGTACACCGCGACGAGCGCGGTCTCGCCGGGGCCCGCGAACCCGGCGGTGTTGTCGTGGTCGATGACGACCGAGCCGGAGAAGATCTGCTCGGTGGCATCCGCCTCGATCGCCACCGGATGCTCCGTCCAGGTGAGCAGGTCGGGGCTCGACGCATGCCCCCAGCCGATCGTCGCGTGCGCGAGCCCGTGCGGGTTGTGCTGGAAGAAGAGGTGGTACCGGCCGTTGTGGAAGACGAGCCCGTTGGGGTCGTTCATCCAGTTGCGGGCCGGGGTGAAGTGGATGACGGGTCTGTGCGTCATCCTCCGATCCCCGCGGACGTCGGTGCGGGCGGGGCGACGGGCTCCGAGGATCCGCCGGCGACCGGTGCGGGGGACGTGTCGTCCTCGCGCATGGCCTTCATCTCGCCCTTGAAGGCACGGGCGGACTGGCCGACGCTCCGCGCGAGCGTGGGGAGCTTGGTGGCTCCGAACAGCAGCACGATGACGGCGAAGATGAGCAGCAGATGAGGCCATCCGAAAGCGCCCACGGGATTCTCCTTTGATTCGGGGTGGCGGCTGTTCAGAGCCGTCGGTTGAGGTCGATGGAGGCGAGCGCCGCGCGCCCGCCGTTGGCGAAGAAGCCGATGCGCTCCCCCGCACGCCGGTACAGCCGGGTGCTGAGCGACACCCGCCGGTCGATCACCGCGACGAGGATGTCGCCTTCGACGAGCACCTCCAGCCGGTGGATGCCGGGGCCGAGGTCGCACGGTCGCTCCAGGGCGAACGGGACGTCGCCGGAGATCTGCCACTGTTCGCCGCCGGTGATCGTGCGCGGCCAGCGGTCGAAGACGACGCGGTTGCGGCGCGGCTCGAGGCGGATCACCCCGGCCTCGTCGCCGTCGGCGGTGGCGCGCAGGAGCAGGCCGACCTCCTCGGTGCCGGGCTCGATGTCGATCTCGGCCGACAGCAGGAAGGCGTCCGGCAGGTCGGTGTCTCCCACGACCTGCGCGAAGCGGTCGAGTGCGTCGAGCTGCACGGGACCGGCGGGCAGGCCGGCATCCACGCTCTCGGTGAACGAGGCGACGACCTCGTCCGGCAGGCGGAAGGTGAGGCTGCCGTCGGCGTGCTGGTCGGCTTCGAGCACCGACATGGTGCCGGCCCACTGCCACGGACCGTCGTCGGTGTCGCCCTCGCGGGTGGCGATCCAGCCGAAGAAGAACCGGCGCCCGTCGCGCTCGGCGGTCTTGGCCGCGTAGAACGCACGGCCGTCGACGGTGTCGTGGTCGGGGACGAGCCACGGGCCGTCGACCGAGCGGGCGACCCGGTAGCGGGTGCAGAAGGCGTCCGAGAACTCCGAGTAGACGAGGTACCACCAGTCGCCCCACCGGAACACGTCGGGGCATTCGTGGGTGATGTACCGGCGCGGGTCCCAGAACGGCGCCGTGGGTGTCCAGGTCGCGAGGTCGGTCGAGGTCAGCTGGGCGATGGTGCCGCGCCGCCGCTCCGGCCCGTCGGCGTGCCGCGCGGCGACCAGCATCCGCCAGGCGCCGCCGTCGTGGAAGACGAACGGGTCGCGCCAGTCCCCCGGCTCGTAGCCGTCCGGCGCGCCGAAGGTCAGGTCGGGATGCTTCGTCCACGCGGTCAGTCCGTCATCGCTCGTCGCGTGCGCGACCAGCTGCAGCGGGCGGCCGTCCGGCCCGTGTCGGTCGGGGTTCTGCGCCGTCGAGAAGAGGTGCGCGGTGCCGTCCGGCGCGACGACCACGGAGCCCGTGTAGACGTTGAAGTCCTCGGCGTCGGGGCCGCCGCTCGGCACCGCCTCGCCGTGGTGGGTGAAGTGCACGAAATCGGACGTGGTGACCAGGTGCCAGGGCATCCCGTTCTTCGGGACGGCGCGGTCGTCGTACAGGAACCAGAGGTGGAAGACGCCGTCGTGCTGGAACGGGATGACGTCGCCCACCCAGCCGTCGCCGGGCCGGAAGAACACGGGCGCGGCGCTCACGACGCGACCGTCTCGATCGCCGGGGCGAGGTCGTGCACGACCGCGTCCGCGGAGGCGTGCACGGTCCAGTCGGGCGCTGCCACCGGGTACACGCGCGACGTGAGCGACCGGCCGGCGGACGTGAAGATCTCGACGACCGATCCGTCGACGAACACGCGCACGGCGGGGCGTCCGGAGTCGTCGAACGCGTCCGGCGCGACCGACCGGTCGCGGTGGGCGCGGGTGTCGAGGCTCGCGTGCGTGCGGTCGAACGTGACGGTGCCCGCGGCGGGGTCGAGCTCGATGGTGCAGTACTCATCGGGTCCGAAGTCGAGGCGCACGGTGCCGTCGGCGGCAGCGGGCACGACGATCTCGGCACGCGGACCGATCCGGGCGCCGTCGGCCGGCCGGGCCTCGCCCGTGCGCAGCGTGTCGACGGCGGGATGCGGCGCAGTGCGCAGCGTCCCGTCGGGCGCCGACCAC
>NZ_DATEJS010000238.1:0-6892 GCF_035277845.1 Microbacterium sp. | reverse complement strand
GCGCGGCCACACCAACTGCTGCGAGAAGCACCAGACGCTGGGCGTCCACTGCGACGGCGGGCTGCGCCCGCGCTTCCTGGTACCGGCCGTGCGCGCACCGTCGTCGCGGTCGACCCGTCCGAGCCGATGCTCGCGCAGCTGCGGCGGGTGTGCCCGGGTGTCGACGCCCGGATCGGCACGGCCGAGGACATCCCGCTCGAGGATGCCGCCGTCGACGTCGTCACCGTCGCGCAGGCGTTCCACTGGTTCGATCGGGATGCCGCGTGCGCCGAGATGCGGCGCGTGCTCCGGCCGGCCGGTGCGATGGCGCTGGTGTGGAACGTCACCGATTCGGACTGCGCGTGGGACGTCGCCTGCGGGCACATCGCCCACCCGCACCTCGAGGGACCGGTGCCCGACCAGCGGGTCGATCCGGAGTTCGACGACCTGCCCGGCTTCGCCCCGGTGCGCTCGGCGTGGGTGCGCTGGGCCGAAGACCTGCCCCGGGCCGACTACCTGCACCGCTGGGCGACGGTCAGCTCGATGCTGATCGCGAGTCCGGAGGAGCGCGCGGACCGCCTCGCGCGCATGGAGGCCGTGCTGGATGCCGACCCCGAAACGCGTGGGCGGACGGTGCTGCACCTCCTGACAGCCACCCAGGTGCTCGTCTACCGCCGCGCCTGAGCCACCGCGTTTCGTCTCGGTCGCTGCGCGCCCTCGCTCAACGACCGGGGGTTCGCTCGCGCCGGAAACGTCTCGGAAAAAGGTTGGTACTTGGTGTTGCCAAGTACCAGTGCTCTGTGACACTATGTAGTGGTAGTCAGCAACACCGAGTACTGAGAGGAGGGCGACATGGGCAAGCAGCAGACCGAGATGCTCAAGGGCGTTCTCGAGGGCATGGTCCTCGCGATCCTCGCCGAGCACCCGGCGTACGGGTATGAGATCACCACCCGTCTGCGGGACCTCGGATTCACCGACATCGTCGAGGGCACCGTTTACGCGCTGCTCGTGCGCATCGAGCAGAAGGGCCTCGTCGACATCGAGAAGGTGCCGAGCGAGAAGGGCCCGCCACGCAAGGTCTACACCGTCAATCGCGACGGCAACGACCAGCTCGAGGAGTTCTGGACCACCTGGAATCTCCTCGCCGACCGCATCGCAACACTTCAGCCGAAAGGAAACTGACATGGCCAGCTGGATCGAGACCCTCACCGGATCCCTGGAGCAGAAGAAGCAGTACAAGCAGCAGCAGGCGCGCATCGAGGCGATGCCCGAGCCCTACCGCTCGGCGGCCAAGGCGTTCCAGCGCTACTTCATGTATTTCGGGCAGATCCCCGACGGGGACACGCTCATCAAGATGGGCGAAGACCACGTCGAACTCTGGGAGCAGGCCGTCGCCGACCAGACCCCGATCCGCGAGATCGTCGGCGACGACCCCGTCGACTTCGCCGAGTCGTTCGCGCAGGCCTACATGGGCAGGCAGTGGATCGACAAAGAGCGTGCCCGCCTGACGAAGGCGATCGACGAGATCGCGTGAACCCACCACCATCACGGAACGGGAGACCACCATGAACTCCACGTCGAACCCCGCCATCAGCGTGCGGGGACTCGAGAAGTCGTTCAAGGAGGTGACGGTGCTGCGCGGCGTCGACTTCGACGTCGACCGCGGCAGCATCTTCGCCCTCCTCGGCTCCAACGGAGCCGGCAAGACCACGGCCGTGCGCATCATGGCGACCCTGCTGAAGGCGGATGCCGGAAGCATCGTCGTCGACGGCTTCGACGTCGCGTCGCAGGCAGGCCGGGTGCGCGAGGCGATCAGCCTCACCGGCCAGTTCGCCGCCGTCGACGAGATCCTCACGGGTCGCGAGAACCTCGTGCTCGTCGCGAAGCTGCGCCACCGGAGCAACCCCGGGCGCATCGCCGACGACCTGCTCGCGCGCTTCGACCTGACCGAGGCCGGCGGGCGCCGGACGTCCACCTACTCGGGCGGCATGCGGCGGCGACTGGACATCGCCATGAGCCTCATCGGGCAGCCGTCCGTCGTGTTCCTCGACGAGCCCACCACGGGTCTGGACCCGCAGGCCCGGCTCGAGGTGTGGGACACGGTCAGGCAGCTCGCGGCGTCCGGCACGACCGTGCTGCTGACCACGCAGTATCTCGACGAGGCGGAGCAGCTCGCCGACCGCATCGCGATCCTGCACCGCGGCCGCATCATCCAGAACGGCACGCTCGCCGAGCTCAAGGCACTGCTGCCCCCGGCCGAGGTCGAGTACGTCGAGAAGCAGCCCACCCTCGAAGACGTCTTCCTGACGCTCGTCGGCGACGACGGCGCCGAAATCGTGGAGGAATCATGAACACGCACTTCTTCGCCGACACGGCGGTGCTCACCGGGCGCTCGCTCAAGCACATCACCCGCAGCCTCGACACGATCATCACGACGACGATCATGCCGATCGGATTCCTGCTGCTGTTCGTGTTCGTGTTCGGCGGGGCGATCAAGTCCGGGTCGAGCAACTACACCACCTATCTGCTGCCCGGCATCCTGCTGATCACGGTCGCCTCGGGCATCGCGTACACGTCGTACCGCCTCTTCATGGACCTGCAGGGCGGCATCTTCGAGCGCTTCCAGTCCATGCCGATCGCCCGGTCGTCGGTGCTATGGGCGCACGTGCTCACCTCGGTGGTCTCCAACATGGTGTCGGTCGCCGTGGTGGTGCTCGTGGCGCTGCTCATGGGATTCCGCTCCGGCGCGGGTCTCGCGGCGTGGCTGGCCGTCGGCGGCATCCTCGTCGTCTTCACCCTCGCGCTCACCTGGCTCGCGATGATCGCGGGACTGTCCGCCAAGACGGTGGACGGCGCCGGGGCGTTCGCCTATCCGCTCATCTTCCTCCCGTTCGTCAGCTCGGCGTTCGTGCCGACCGCGACCATGCCCGGGCCGGTGCGGTGGTTCGCCACGTACCAGCCCGTCACCTCGATCGTCGACTCGATCCGCGCGCTGTTCACGCAGCAGCCGGTGGGCGGTGCCCTCTGGGTCGCGCTCGCCTGGTGCGTGGGACTGCTCGTGGTCGCCTCCGTCGTCTCGATGGCGATCTACCGCAAGCGGTTCGCGTAGCGCGCCCGGTCCGAAGCACCGTGCGTTTCGGCTCCCCTTCGCCGCTCGACGACCGATCGGCGAAGGGGAGCGCGGGAGGCGGAGCGCATAGGATGCTTCGGTGAAGCGCATCGCGACGGCCGACATCGACCTGCAGACGGCAGCGTCGGTCGACCTCGTCTTCCAGATCGCGGTGCGCACCGACACGGCCCGGGAATCCGAGTCGCTGA
Organism: Microbacterium sp.; assembly: GCF_035277845.1. Classification (GTDB taxonomy): domain Bacteria; phylum Actinomycetota; class Actinomycetes; order Actinomycetales; family Microbacteriaceae; genus Microbacterium. The sequence goes on along the minus strand of NZ_DATEJS010000238.1, from coordinate 3,595 downwards.
CCTTCGTCCAGAACGGGGTCCCGCGGGAGCCGACGGTGCTCACCGCGGCCGACGGAACGCGCTTCCACTGCCTGCGCAGTGACGAGGGGCTGCTGCAGGTGCGGTACGCCGCCGGCATCCACCCGACCGAGACCCCCGTGGAGACCTCCACGCTCGAGCTCATCCAGTACGTGCGCCCGAGCCGCTACTGCGAATCCGACGCCCTGTTCGGGCAGGCACGCCGTCAGTTCCGCGGCCTCGGCGGTGCGGAACTCGTGCAGGCCGTCTCGGACTACGTGCACGAGTCGCTCACCTACACCTGGGGGAGTTCCACCGGCACCGACAGTGCGGTGACCGTGCTCGCCAAGGGGCAGGGCGTCTGCCGCGACTTCGCGCACGCCGTGATCGCGCTGCTGCGGGCCATGGACATCCCGGCCCGCTACACCGCCTGCTACGCACCCGAGCTGGACCCGATGGACTTCCACGCCGTCGCGGAGGCCTACCTCGACGGCGCCTGGCACGTCATCGACGCCACCCGCCTGTCGAACCGGCACGGCCTCGTGCGCATCGCCACGGGGGCGGATGCCTCCGACTGCGCGTGGCTCAGCTATCACGGCGGTGCGGTGTCGCTGCAGTACATGTGGGTGAACGCCTCCAGCGACACCGAGCTGCCCCCCGACGATCATTCGGGTCTCGTCCAGATCGCGTGAACGGGCGGCCCGTAGACTGGTCCGTCTATGGATCCTGAAGCCCTCTCCGTCGCACTGCTCTCCGTCATCCGCCCGCTCGCGGAAGAGCGACGTCCCGGCGCGATCGACGGGCTGACGGCATCCGACCTGGTGCTCGACCGGCCCAAGAACCGCGATCACGGCGACTGGTCGTCCAACGCCGCGCTCAAGCTCGCCAAGCAGCTGGGGGCGAACCCGCGCGAGTTCGCCGCGCAGATCGCCGACGCGCTCGCCGCCACGCCGGGCGTGGCCAGCGTCGACGTCGCGGGACCGGGCTTCATCAACATCCGCCTGGATGCCGCCGCCGCGGGCTCCCTCGCGAAGACGATCGTCGATGCCGGCGAGGCGTTCGGCACCAACGACTCGCAGGCCGGCCACGTCGTCAACCTCGAGTTCGTGAGCGCCAACCCGACCGGGCCGATCCACCTGGGCGGAACCCGCTGGGCGGCGGTCGGCGACTCGCTCGCCCGCATCCTCACCTCGCAGGGCGCGCACGTCACCAAGGAGTACTACTTCAACGACCACGGCGCGCAGATCGACCGGTACGCGCGCAGCCTGGTCGCCAGCCACGAGGGCCTGCCGACCCCCGAGGACGGCTACGGCGGGGCGTACATCGCCGAGATCGCCGCCCGCGTCGCGGCCGCGTACGACGGCGACCTCGACGCGCTCAGCGCCGAGGACCGCCAGGAGGTGTTCCGCGAGATCGGCGTCGAGCTCATGTTCGACGAGATCAAGCAGACCCTGCACGCGTTCGGGGTCGACTTCGACGTGTACTTCCACGAGAACGACCTGCACACGTCCGGTGCCGTCGGCCACGCGGTCGATCGCCTGCGCGAGCTCGGCCACATCTACGACCAGGACGGCGCCGTCTGGCTGCGCTCCACCGAGCTCGGCGATGACAAAGACCGGGTCATCATCAAGTCCGACGGCAACGCCGCGTACTTCTCCGGCGACCTGGCCTACTACCTCAACAAGCGCGAGCGCGGCTTCGACCGCTGCATCATCATGCTCGGCGCCGACCACCACGGGTATGTGCGCCGCATGATGGCGATGTGCGCCGCGTTCGGCGACGAACCCGGCGTGAACCTGCAGATCCTCATCGGCCAGATGGTCAACCTGGTCCGCGAGGGTCAGCCGGTGCGCATGTCCAAGCGCGCGGGAACGGTCGTGACCCTCGACGACCTGGTCGAGATCGTCGGGGTGGATGCCGCCCGCTATGCGCTGGTGCGCAGCTCCGCCGACTCGAACCTCGACATCGACCTCGACGTGCTGCAGAAGCGCACGAACGACAACCCGGTGTTCTACGTGCAGTACGCGCACGCCCGCACCCACAACGTGGGACGCAACGCCGCGGCATCCGGCGTGGACCGCTCCGAGTTCGCGCCCGAGTTGCTCACGCACGAGACCGAGTCGGCGCTGCTGGGTGCCCTGCAGGAGTTCCCGCGCGTCGTGGCCTACGCCGCCGAGGTGCGCGAGCCGCACCGCATCGCCCGCTACCTGGAGGAGCTCGCCGGGCTCTTCCACCGCTGGTACGACAACTGCCGCGTCATCCCGCTGGGAGACGCCCCGGTCGAAGCGGTGCACCGCACGCGCCTCTGGCTGAACGATGCGACCGGGCAGGTGCTGCGCAACGGCCTCGCGATGCTCGGCGTGAGCGCCCCGGAGCGCATGTAACGGAAGGGAACCGGATGACTTCGACGGATGCGTCCCGCCGCCGGCGCCGCTGGCCCTGGCTCGTCGCGCTTCTCGTCGTGGCGGGGCTGCTCGTCGCCGCCTGGTTCCTCGCGGACTCGGTCGCGCGCGATGTTGCGACGTCCGCTGTGCGCACGGCCGTCATCCAGAAGCTGAGGCTGCCCGCCGACCAGAAGGTCGACGTGGACATCGAGGGCATGGTGATCCCGCAGCTGATCGAGGGCACGTTCCACGACGTCCGGGTCGCGAGCGACGGCGTGCCGGTCGGCGGCACCACCGCCGACGTCACGGTGCGCCTGAACGACATCGAGTACCGCGGCGACACCCCCGGGAAGATGGCGTCGGGGAGCGCCGTGGTGACGGTCGGGCAGCAGCAGCTGCGCAGCCTCCTCGACGGGGCGGACGGCATCCCCGCCTCCTCCCTGGTACTGAGAGCGCCGCACGTGACCGCGTCGACGAAGGTCACGGTGTTCGGCACCGCCGTGCCGATCGGCATCGCCATGACACCGACCGCGAAGGCCGGTGCGCTGGTGCTGCGCCCCGATTCGTTCACCGTCGGCTCCGCCCGGATGACCGCCGCCGCGCTGTCCGGCCGCTTCGGATCGCTCGTCGACGGCATCACCCGCTCCCGCAGCGTCTGCATCGCGAACAGGCTGCCCGCGGGCGTCTCGCTCACGGCCGTGAAGGTCTCCGGTGCGAGCCTGGTCGCCGACCTCGCGATCGACGGCGACCTGGCTGTCGACAGCGCGCTGCAGCAGAAGGGCTCCTGCTCGTGACCAAGGACGACGAGCTCCACCCGAAGACGCGGCCCATGCCGGCCGCGGAGGAACCGGCGCCGACCGAGCCGCTCGCCCCGCTGCCGGTGACCGTGCCGCTGCCGGCGAACGTGCCGCCGCATCCGGGCGGCGTGCCCGCGGATGCCGGCGAGCCGACCCAGCCCATCTCGGCCCTCGGCTCCGACACGAAGCTGCCGCCGCAGAAGCGCCCGGCCACGACGCGCCCGAAGCAGCTGGCGTGGTCGAACCTGCCCAACTCCGAGCCGATCCCGCTCGGCGCCGTGGCGGGCGGGATCGACGTCACCGGGACGCATCCGACCCTTCCACCGGCCAGTTCCGTGTACACCGGCGCCGTCCCCGCCGCACCTGCGGCCCCGGGACCTGCGGCGCCGACGGCCCCGGTCACCGCCGCGTCCGCGG
>NZ_DATEJS010000237.1:0-3691 GCF_035277845.1 Microbacterium sp. | reverse complement strand
GCCGAGGGCGCGCCGATCAAGTTCCTCGTGCAGGGCACGCTCTACCCCGACGTCGTCGAGTCGGGGGGCGGCACCGGCACCGCGAACATCAAGTCCCACCACAACGTGGGCGGTCTCCCCGACGACCTCGACTTCGACCTGATCGAGCCGCTGCGCACCCTGTTCAAGGACGAGGTGCGCGCGATCGGCCGCGAGCTCGGCATCCCCGAGGCGATCGTCGGACGTCAGCCGTTCCCCGGCCCGGGTCTCGGCATCCGCATCATCGGCGAGGTGACCCGCGACCGGCTCGACGTGCTGCGCGAGGCCGACGCGATCGCCCGCGAGGAGCTCAGCAAGGCGGGCCTCGACGGCGAGATCTGGCAGTGCCCGGTCGTGCTGCTGGCCGACGTGCGCTCGGTGGGCGTGCAGGGCGACGGCCGCACCTACGGGCACCCGATCGTGCTGCGCCCGGTGTCGTCGGAGGACGCCATGACCGCCGACTGGACGCGTCTGCCCTACGACGTGCTCGCGAAGATCTCGAACCGCATCACCAACGAGGTGGGCGAGGTCAACCGCGTCGTGCTCGACGTCACGTCGAAGCCGCCGGCAACCATCGAATGGGAGTGATCCTCCCGCTCGGTCGGTGAGCGAGCCGACCGACACGGATCACGACGCCCGGAGCCGCATGGCCCCGGGCGTCGTGCTGTCCGCACCCCGCCACCTGCCACCTGCCCCGACCCCAGTCCACGCCCGCTCCGGGACGTTGTACAGGGGGAATCGCCCCGCGGTGGGCTTCCCGCCGGCGCGAGCCCCCGATCTCCCTGCACAACGTCCCGGCGGTACCGGAGACCCGCGGGAGACGCCCGACGCACGACGCCGGCACGGGGGATGATGGAGGCGTGACCTCGTTCCCGGATGCCGACTACCTGGTGCTCTCGAGCCGACTCATCCCCGACCTGGACGGGGGCTACACGCTCGCGACCCTCGCCCGGGCCCGGCAGATGGCCGCCGCCGGCGTGCACGACGGCAAGGGGCCGCTGATCCTCACGGTCGATCCCGGCACCCCCGCCGACCACGCCCGGCACCGCCGCATCTTCGACGAGCGGGAGCTCGTGGTCGACCCGGCGCGCATGCGCAACCTGTTCGACGAGGCCGCCGACCCCGACGGCGGAGCGGCATCCTGGCTGCGTGCCGCCGCCCGGCCCGGGGCAGCGGACCCCGCCCTCGACTACCGCACCGTGCTCGACGCGCACGGCCGGCCGACGATCGGGATGCCGGTCATCGTCGGCGATCCCGACTGGCACATCAGCACCGCACCCGTGCTCGTGCACGACCGCGACGGCCGCGTCGCCGGCGTGCTCGACGGCTTCGGCGCGCTGTACCGGGCGTGGCTCGACGAGCTCGTCCGCCGGCTGCGTCAGGACGACCCGCAACGGCCCGTCGTCGTGCTGTGCGAATCCCGGCAGCTCGGCGAGCTGCTGGCCGGCTGGGACGATCCGGGCGTGCGGCTCATCCAGGCCACGCACACGATCCACCTGGAACCGCCGTACACGAAGGATGCCGCGGTCAACGGGCTGTGGACCCGCTGGTTCGGCCTGGCCGAGCGCTTCGACGCCGTGCTGTGGCTGACCGACGAGCAGCGCCGGGACGTGCACGAGCGGTTCCAGCTCGACGGCGTGCACATCGTGGTCCCGCACGGGGTGGCGGCGGTGGCATCCGTCCGCCCGCCGGCGGAGCGCACTCAGGGGCGCATCGCGATGCTGAACCGGCTCGCGCCGGGCAAGCGCATCGACCACGCCATCCGGGCGATGGCCCAGGTGGTCGCCCGGGTGCCGAACGCGGTGCTGGACGTCTACGGCGACGGCAACCAGCGCGAGGCGCTGCAGCAGCTGATCGACGAGCTCGGCCTCGGAGCGCACGTCATCCTGCAGGGGCCGACGACCAACCCCGGCGCCGTGCTCGACGACGCCTCGGTGCTGCTGTTCACCTCGGCGTTCGAGGGTCAGGGGCTCGCGATCCTCGAGGCGCTCGCGCACGGCTGCCCCGTGGTCAGCTACGACGTGCGGTACGGCCCGAAGGACTCGCTGCAGGACGGCGGCGGCATCCTCGTCGCGGACGGCGACGTCGACGGCATCGCGAACGCCCTCATCGAGGTGCTCACCGACGTCGAACTGCGGCTGCGGCTGGCGCGGGAGGCGGTGGAGGCGTCCCGCACCGTCGATCCCGACCACGTGATGGCGGCGCTCGCCTCGGCGGTCACCGACGTGCTCGGCAGCCCGAGCCGCCGGGTCTGAGGCGGGCTCACTCGCGGAGGGCCCCGCTCACGGGCGAGACGAACCATTCGCGGATGCGCCATTCGCTGACCGCACCCTCCACGACGAACGGGTCGGACTCGGCGAACAGCGCGGCGAGGGTGCGGTCGCGGAAGATCGCCAGTGCGCCCGGCTGCCCCTCCTCGGGCTCGGGGAACGGGCCGATGAGCACGGGCTCCCCCGGATGCCGCTGCGAGAACGCCAGGGCATACGCGCTGTGCGCGGGGAACAGCTCCCCGATGCGGCTGCGCGCGCCGGGCTCGGAGTAGTAGAGCAGCAGGTGATGCGGCACCCATCGGTGCGGATGCTGGGGCGATCCCTCGGTCATGTCGGCCTCCGGGCGCGATCGTACGCCCCGCGGCGGGTTCTGCCCAGGGCGGATCGGCCGGGCGCGGATCAACCGGGAGCGGATGCCGCCCCGCGCCGGGCGCGGGCGCGCGACGCTGGGCACATGGCAGATGAACCGAAGATCCCCGTGTTCGGGCCCGAGGCCCGTCGCGAGCTCCTGCAGCAGCGGGTGCTGGTGCTCGACGGCGTGCTCGACGACGACAACGGGCCGCTCCTGATGACGCAGCTGATGTCGCTCGCCGCGGAGGATGCCGCATCCGACATCGCCCTCTGGATCCACTCGCCGGGCGGCTCCGTGCCCTCGATGCTCGCGATCCGCGATGTCATGCGCCTCATCCCGAACGACGTGTCGACGCTCGCGCTCGGACTCGCGTGCAGCGCCGGACAGTTCCTGCTGTCGGCCGGCACGCCGGGCAAGCGCCGCGCCCTGCCGCACGCCCGCATCCTCATGCACCAGGGGTCGTCCGGCATCGGCGGCTCCGCGGTCGACGTCGAGGTGCAGGCCGGGGACCTGCGGCACATGCGGGACACCGTGCTCGGCATCATCGCGGACGACACCGGCCAGCCGATCGACCGCATCTTCGAGGACTCGCTGCACGACCGGTGGTACACCGCGCAGGAGGCCCTCGACTACGGATTCATCGATGAGATCGTCACCGACTTCGCCCAGGTGACGCCGCAGCAGCGCCGGCCCGCGGGGCTCGGGCTGCCGGTCGAGACCCCGAGGAGGGACGCAGCATGAGCTCGTACACGATCCCGAACGTGATCAGCCGCGATCCGCGCGGCGACCGGATCATGGACGTCTACTCGCACCTTCTGGCGGAGCGGGTCGTCTATCTCGGCACCGGCATCGACGCCGGGGTGGCCAATGCGCTCATCGCCCAGCTGCTGCACCTCGACGCGGACAGCCCCGACCGCGACATCCAGCTCTACATCAACTGCGAGGGTGGCGACGAGGCGGCCATGCTCGCCGTCTACGACACCATGCAGCACGTGCGTCCGGATGTCGCGACCACGTGCATCGGGCAGGCCGTCGGCGTCGGGGCGGTCAT
>NZ_DATEJS010000236.1:0-8136 GCF_035277845.1 Microbacterium sp. | reverse complement strand
CAGGCCTCGACGGCGTTGGTCCAGATCTCGCCGGGCCGTGCCTCGGGCAGGGGGATCTGGCAGGGGTCGGTCAGTTTCCACCACTCCTGGGTCTCCGGGTCGGCTGCCATCGCCGCCATGTCCGCGGCGAAGTCGGTGCCGACGTACTCGAAGTAGCCGATCAGCAGGTCGCCGAGGATGAAGATCGAGTAGTTCTCGACCGCTGAGGTCGTCGTAAGCGCAGACATCATGTGCGTATGTACCCTTGCGGGTACGTAACCGGTCAGGTACGCTCGCCTCCATGGATGCAGTGCTTCAAGCCCTGGGCGACCCGAGCAGGCGCACCGTGCTGGCGATCCTGCGCGACCATGACGCCACTGCAGGCGAACTCGCGGACGCCCTGCCGATCGCGCGGCCGGGGGTGTCCCGTCACCTGAGGGTGCTGCGGGAAGCCGGCCTCGTCGAGGTGCGCCAGGACGCGCAGCGCCGGGTCTACAGCCTGCGGCCCGAGCCGCTGATGGCGCTCGACGACTGGCTCGCCGAGTACCGGGGGCTCTGGCAGAGCCGACTCGATGCACTGCACACCGAGATCGCACGAGGAAAGAAGGACGCACGATGACCATGAACGCGACGATGCGGGCGCTGGACACCACCACCGGGGCCATCCGGGTGGAGGACGTCTACGACACCGGCATCCACGACCTCTGGGATGCCTGCACCACCCCGGCGCGCCTGGCGCGCTGGATCGCGCAGGTGACCGGAGACCTCACCGTCGGCGGCACCATCGCGGCGACGTTCACGAGCACATGGACGGGGTCGGGCCGGGTCGACGTCTGCGAAGCGCCGCACCATCTGCTGCTCACGATGGAGGTCGGCACCGACGACGAGGGACAGATCGAGGCGTGGCTCAGCCCGGAGGGCGACCGGACACGACTCGTCGTCGAGGAACGCGGGCTGCCGCTCACGCAGCTGTACTTCCATGCGGCGGGTTGGCAGACGCATCTCGAGGACCTGCAGCGGTCGCTCGCGCTCGGCGCGTCCGCTCACCCGGACGGATGGTCGAGCGCCGAGCCCTCGCCCGCATGGCGGGAACGCTGGGTGGAGCTGACACCGTCATACGAGGCCGCCGTCATCGCACCCGCCGGGTGAGGCTGCGGGCGCGGCATCCGGAGTCGACTCCGGATGCCGCTCCGGTCCTCACGCCATCTCCATCACGATGCGCCCGTCGATCCGTCCGTGTTCCATCTCGTCGAAGATGGCGTTGATGTCGGTCATCGGCCGCACGGTGTAGGTAGGCCCGACCTTCCCGCGGGCGAAGAAGTCGATCGCCTCCTGCATGTCGCGGCGCGTGCCGACGATCGATCCGCGCACCGTGAGCCCGAAGAGCACGGTGGTGAAGATGTCGAGCGGGAACTTCTCGGGCGGAAGGCCGACGAGCGCCACCGTCCCGCCCCGGCGCAGCGCGCCGACGGCCTGCGGGAACGCGTGGGCGTTCACCGCGGTCACCAGGGCCCCGTGCACTCCGCCGCCGGTCGACGACTGCAGTTCCGCGGCCGGGTCCGGCGACGTGGCCGCGTTGACGGTGACCTCGGCGCCGTGTCGACGCGCGAGCGCGAGCTTCGTGTCATCCACGTCGACCGCGGCCACGCGGCGCCCCATCGCGACCGCATACTGCACGGCGAGGTGGCCGAGCCCGCCGATGCCCGAGATCAGCACCCATTCGCCGGGTTCGGTGTCGGTGACCTTGAGCCCCTTGTACACGGTGACTCCGGCGCACAGGATCGGGGCGACCGCCGCCAGCTCCACCCCGTCGGGGATGAGCGGGGCGTAGCGCGCGTCGACGAGCATGTACTGCCCGAACGATCCGTCGACGGAGTATCCGCCGTTCTTCTGATTCGGGCACAGCGTCTCCCACCCGGTCTCGCAGTACTCGCACTCGCCGCATGCGCTCCACAGCCAGGCGTTGCCGACCCTGTCGCCGACTTTGACGCGGGTGACGTCCGCGCCGATCGCGACCACGGTGCCGGCTCCCTCGTGACCGGGGATGAACGGGGGCTGCGGTTTGACGGGCCAGTCCCCGTGTGCGGCGTGCAGGTCGGTGTGGCACACGCCCGAGTATTCGACCTTGACCAGAGCCTCCTGCGGCCCTGGGCTCGGGATCTCGACCTCTTCGAGGGTCAGGGGCTGCGTGAACGAGTGGACGACCGCGGCTTTCATCGTGGGCATTCCGGTGGGTCCTTTCGAGGGGATGAGCGGCCCGTGATGCGAGCCGACTGCTCGGAATCTATCGACGGCGCGACGGCGGCGCCCGGGACCTTGGTCCCGGCATCCGGATCGGGATGTCGGCGCCACCGATTACGCTTGAGACGATGACCGATACGCGTGCCGAGGCCGCCTACGTGCGCTCCCTGGCCGCGTTCCGCACCCCGACCCTGGACCTGCTGCACGGGCGTTACGCGCCGTTCGTCGTCGCCGCACTGTCGGTGGTGTTCACGGTCGATCGCCCGGTCGTCGCGGTCGCGGACGCCCATGCCGAGGTGGGGGAGATCCTCGATGAGCTGCGGGCCGCCGGCTACGACGATGACGACCGCGCGCTGCCGGCCGGCACGGCACGGGAGATCTGCCGCTCCTGGGTGCGGGTGGGATGGCTCGTGCCGCAGATCGACGACGACGTCGAGGTGTACCGGCTGACCGCGCACGCCGTCGGAGCGCTCGAGATCACCGGCCGCACCGGCGGCGGGCGCACCCGCGTCTCGACCTCGCGCGTGCGCACCCTGCTCGAGGCCGTCGACCGCCTGGCGGCCGATGCGGAGGCCGACCCCGAACGGCGCCTCGAACGGCTCCGCGCCGAGCGCGACGCCCTCGACGCCGAGATCGCGCGGCTGTCCGCGGACGGATCCGCCGACCCCGTCGACGACGAGCAGCTGCTCGAGGAGGCCGAGAACGTGCTGCACCTCGCGCGCGAGCTTCCCGCCGACTTCTCGCGCGTGGCCGAGTCCATCAAGGCCATGCAGCGGGATGTCGTCGCCGACCTGCGCCGCGACGTCCGCCCCACCGGCGAGGTGCTGCGCGAATACCTGCAGCGCGGCCAGCACGTCATGCACGCCACACCCGAGGGCCGGGCGTTCGCGGGCGCGCTGCGGCTCATCGGCGACCCGGAGCGGATCGACGACCTCACCGAGCAGCTCCGCACGCTGGTCGCCCAGCCGTTCACCCGGCTGATGGATGCCGCCCAGCGCGAGGAGCTGGATGCCATCGGACGGCGCGTCGAGCTCGGCGTGCAGGAGGTGCTGACCGCGCAGCGGCGGGCATCCCATGTCATCACCGGGCAGGTGCGCACGCACGATCCGGTGCGCGACCGCCAGGTCGACGACCTGCTGCGCGACGTCATGGCGGGGCTGCAGGCGTGGACGGCGACGGCCGCCGGGGCATCCTCCGCAGATGCCGCGGTGCACCCGCTGCGCAGCCTGCCGACCGCCGACATCGGGCACCTGCGCCAGTCGGTCGGCGACATCCGCCCGGCCGGGGCGCCCGCCGCCCTCGCGCCTGCCGACGACGTCGAGTTCGTGGATGCCGACACCCGCGCCTGGGGCGGTCCGCGGTACGCGGAGCTCGAGGCGTATGTCGCGGGGCTCGGCGACGAGTTCGACCTGGGCGACGCGTTCGAGAACGCACCGGGGGATGCCCGGCGTCCGGTCGACCTGCTCGGTCTGCTGGAGATCGCCCATCGCAGCGAGCTGATCGAGGGCGACGGGGTCTCGGTCGTCGAAGCCCGCCGCCCGGACGGGACCACGCGACGATTCGCGTTCGGGTCCGTGACCGCCCGACCCGTGAAGGAGACCGCGGATGACTGAAACCGTGCTGGATGCCGAGGTCGAGCCCGGCGGGTCGTTCATCGCCCCCGTCGCGATGGAGGACGACCCCGACGAGCTGTTCGCGGGGGACCGCGGCGTGCTCGACCCCGACGTGCGCCGGGTGCTCGTGCACGTGCTGCAGCGGCGGTTCCTGCTCGCCGATCGCCACCGCGAGGCCTGGACCGTGCTGCTCGACAACCAGCAGCTCATCGAGTCACGCCTCAACGACCTGTTCGTGCGCCTGGTGATCGATCACGACCGCGGAGTCGCCTACAAGCAGCAGGTGCGCGGGGGCGAACTGGACGTGCCGATCCTGCTGCGGGATGCCGCCTACTCCCGTTCCGAGACGCTCGTGCTGGTGCACCTCCGCACGATCTACCAGCGCGAGACCGCGGCCGGTGAGCCGTCGGCGCGCGTGGACATCGAAGACGTCGAGCAGACCGTGCTCAGCTACTTCGCCGACACGGACGGCGACACCGCCCGCCGGCAGCGGGCGATCCGCAAGGCGCTCGAGCGGCTGGATCGCGACGGCATCGTCGAGGAGGAGTCCGCAGGGCGGTTCCGCATCAGCCCGCTCGTGGAGATCGTGCTCAGCGCCGAGAAGCTGCGGGAGCTGCGGGACTGGCTGCGCGCGCAGACCGTGGAGGACGACGAGGACGAGGTGATCCCGGACGATCTCGTCGTGGACGAGATGGGCCGGGACGAGACGGCCCTCGAGGAGGCGGCACCGTGACGATGCTGGACACGCTGTTCGGGCTGATCCCGGCGGCATCCCGCGGCCAGCAGTGGCTCGCCGAAGATCTGCAGCTGGTGAACTGGGGCGGGTACGACGGGGCCCACCGCGTGCGGTTCTCGCCCGCCGCGACCCTGCTGTGCGGTGGATCGGGCTCCGGCAAGTCCACGCTCATGGACGCGTACATCGCGCTCATGATGCCGCATACGACGCCGTTCAACGGGGCGTCCAACGGGGGAGTGACCGGACGCCCGCGCGGCGAGGAGCAGCGCAACATCCTGTCGTACGCGCGCGGCAAGCTGGACGAGTCCCGCACCGAGGACGGCACCCGGATGCGGGTGCTGCGCGGGGACGGGCACGACACCTGGACCGCGGTGTCGATGACGTGGCTCGACCACGACGGGTCGCGCTTCACGGCGCTGCGCGCCTGGTACATCCCGGCGGCGGCTCGCCTGCTCGAGGAGACCGTGCGGGTGCGTGCGACCGTCGACGGCGGGTTCGACCTGGCTGCGCTCGAGGGCGCGGCATCCCACCACTTCACCGACACCGCGCTCAAGGCGGCGGGTCTCGAGCCGATCGCGACCGACCGGGAGTTCTCCGCCCGACTGCACGCCGTGCTCGGCATCGGCGCGGCCGGAGCGGGAGCCAAGGCGATGAGCCTCCTCGCCCGCATCCAGGCCGGCCAGCAGATCACGACGGTCGACGATCTCTACAAGCGCCTGGTGCTCGAGGAGCCCGAGACGATGGCGACCGCCGACGCCGTCGTCGCGCACTTCGACGAGCTCGAGGGCACGCGCATGCGCATGCTGACCGCGCGGCAGCAGGTCGCCGTGCTCGAGCCGATCCGGGGACTGCAGACGAAGATCGCCGAGGCCGCCGAGCGGGTGCGGCTGATCGACCAGGTCGGCGCGTTCTCGGATGCCGCTTCCCTCGCGTCGCTGTGGCGGGCCGAGCGTCGGCTCGACCTGCTGCGCGACGTCGAGACCGAGCTGCGTGACAGCAGGCAGGCTGCGGATGCCGTGCTGCGCGAGAAGAGGGCCCTGGCGGATGCCGCCGAGGCCGAGCGCGACGGACTGGTCGACGTGCTGCGCTCCTCCGGCGGCGACCGGCTCGACACGGCTCACCGAGAGCTGCGTGCCGTCGAGCAGCGCCTGTCGGCGGCACAGCGCAACCGCGGGGTGTTCAACGACGACCTGCGCACGCTCGGAGTCGAGGTCACGAAGCGGGAGCAGTTCGCCGCGCTCCTCGAGCGGGCCCGCGAGGGACTCGCCGACGCCGACGCCACACGGGCGGCGCGGCGCGAGTTCGCCGAGGCGATGTCGGCCCGCACCGCCGTCGACCGCGAGATCGCCGAGCTCGAGGCCGAGCGCGCCCAGGCGTCCGCGGCGACCGACAACATCCCGCGGGCGCTGCACGCCTCGCGGGCGCTGCTCGCCGAGGCGGCGGGGCTCGAGCCCGACGACCTGCCGTTCGTGGGCGAGCTCATCGAGGTGCGCACCGAGTTCGAGCCGTGGCGGGAGGCGTTCAACCTCGCCCTGGGCGGGTTCGCGACGACGATCCTCCTCGACGTCGCGCGCCTCGACCGGTTCCGCGACGCGATCAACGCCGTGCGCACGCCGGTGCGGGTGCGGTACGAGGGCGTGCACACCGGTCTCGGCGAGACCGGCGGGCGGGACGCGTCCACGCTGCCCGGCCGCCTGGAGTACCGGTCGACTCCGTTCACCGGCTGGCTGCAGCAGCGCCTCGACGACCGGTTCGGCTTCGTGTGCGTCGACTCCGGACGCGAGCTCGGGGCGCATCGGATGGGCCTCACGATCACCGGTCAGATCTCGCAGGGCGGTTCGGGTGCGCACGGCGGTCACGGCCGCGCGAACGTGCTCGGGTTCTCCGGCGAGCGGCGCCTGCGCGACCTCGCCCGGCAGATCGACCAGGCGCGCTCGCGGCTGGTCGACGCGATCGACGCGGTGGAGGCCGCCGAAGCCGCGCTGGATGCGGTCGAGGTCCGGCGGGCGGCCTTCGCGCGCATCGCGGAGCTCACGTGGGACCAGGTGGATGTCGCCTCGGTCGTCGCCGAGCGCGACACCTGGCAGGCCATCGCCGACGAGGTCACCGCGGGCAACCCCGAGATCGCGCGGATCCAGGGCCAGCTCGATGCCGCGAAGGGCCGCGTCAACGCGCTCCGCGACGAGATCGCCCACGCCAGGGTGGCGCGGGAGCAGGTCGAGGCGCACTGGGCCGACATCACCGATGACGTGGACGCCAGCCAGTCCACCGTGGATGCCGCGGAGGATGCCGGACTCGCGCTCGACGACGACCAGCGCGGATTCCTCGACGCCCGCTTCACGCTGCGCGAGAGCGCGTCCGCGGCGGCGCCGTCCGTGGTGCTCGCCCGGTTCGATGCGGCGCTGACCACCGCGGCGCAGCGCCTCGACGAGGACCGTGCCGCGGCATCCGCCTCGCACGAGGAGCAGCGCGACACGCTGCGGCGGATCATGGCCGGGTTCCTCGAGCGCTGGCCGAACCCGAACCTGCTGGCCGACCCCGACACGTCGCTCGCGGACTTCGAGCACATCCTGCTCGCGCTCGAGACGAGCGGGCTCCACGAACTCGAGGCGGAGTGGCGGGACAGCCTGCTGAACCTGTCGGGCAACGACCTCACGAACCTGGATTCGACGCTCAGCCGCTCGCTGCGCGAGATCCGCGAGCGCATCGACCCGATCAACCGGATCATGCAGCACCTCCCGTTCTACGACGACGCCCACCGGCTGCAGATCACCACGCGCGAGAACCAGTCCGAGCCGCGGCGGCGCTTCCGGCGGGAGCTGCGGGAGGTGCGCGCGCTGATCGACGCGGCGTCGGGGGACGAGGATCGGGAGCAGGTCTACCGGCGGATGTCCCGCCTGATCGGCCGGATGCGCCGGTCGGCTCCCGATTTCGGCGACCTCATCGACGTGCGCAACCACGTGCGCGTGAGCGCCGAGCGCGTCGACGCGGTGACCACGCAGCATGTGGCGCTCTACGACCACATCGGCGAGAAGTCGGGCGGCGAGTCGCAGGAGCTGATCGCGTTCATCGTGGGCGCGGCGCTGCGGTATCAGCTCGGGGATGCCGGTGCCGAACGGCCGCGCTACGCGCCCGTGTTCATGGACGAGGCCCTCATCAAGGCCGACGCGCACTTCACCAAGCGTGCGATCGGCGCCTGGCGCGGACTCGGCTTCCAGCTGGTGATCGGCGCGCCGAACGACAAGTACAGCGCCATCGAGCCGCACGTCGACGTCGAGTACGACATCCTCAAGGACACCATGGGTCGCTCCTGGGCGAAGCCGAAGGTCGGTCTGCCCGAGCACGGCTGACGCGGCACGGTGTCGCCGGCGATCGCTCGCCGACGGCACCGTGCTGACGACACCGTGCCGACTGTCAGCTGCGCGCCGGGCGGCCGGTGACCGGGTCGAGGAACAGCCGCGCGCTGTTCGCCGGGCGGTGGAACGAGAACATGCCGTCCAGCGATCCGGCGAGCGCGTCGAACGAGGCATCGCCGATCCGGCCGGTCTGCCAGTTGTCCTCGATGAA
>NZ_DATEJS010000235.1:0-16300 GCF_035277845.1 Microbacterium sp. | reverse complement strand
GTCGATGAGGGCCCGCGCCGCGACACGTCGCTCGACGTGCTCGCCGGCCTTCGCCCTGTCGTTGCCGGCGGCTCCGTCGTCACGGCCGGAAACTCGAGCTCGCTGAACGACGGCGCATCGGCCATCGTCGTGGCGTCCGGGGATGCTGTCCAGCGGCACGGGATGCGGCCGCGGGCACGGATCGTCGCATCCGCATCCGCCGCTCTCGCCCCGGAGGTCATGGGCCTGGGGCCTGTCCCGGCGACGCGCAAGGCGCTCGCGAAGTCCGGACTCGACATCGGCGACATCGGCGCCGTCGAGCTCAACGAGGCCTTCGCATCCCAGTCGCTCGCCTGCATCCGCCGGCTCGGCCTCGATCCGGCGGTGGTGAACGTCGACGGCGGCGCGATCGCGCTTGGGCATCCGCTGGGGTCGAGTGGCAGTCGGCTTCTCGTGACGCTGCTCGGTCGGATGGAGCGCGAGGGCGCCAGGTACGGCCTGGCCACCATGTGCGTGGGCGTCGGTCAGGGAACCGCGATCATCGTGGAGCGGATCGATGGCTGAGTCCCTGCGCGTCGAAGAGAACTCTGACCGCGTGGTCGCAGTCCTCGACCGTCCGGAGACGCGGAACGCGATCGACCAGGAACTGGTGGATGCGCTGCACGCTCTGTGCGCGCGGCTGGAGGCCGATCCGCGCGTCCTGATCCTGACTGGCTCGGGCGGGGTGTTCGCGTCGGGGGCCGACATCCGGCAGCTGCGCGAGCGCCGCGCGGATGACGCTCGGCGCGGTATCAACACTCTCGTCTTCGAGCGGATCTCCGCGCTGCCGATGCCGGTCATCGCCGCGATCGACGGGTATGCCCTCGGCGGCGGCGCGGAGCTCGCATACGCCGCCGACCTGCGCATCGGCACCCCGGCGGCGCGGATCGGCAATCCCGAACCGGGTCTCGGGATCCTCCCCGCGGCCGGCGCCACCTGGCGTCTGCCGCGCCTCGTCGGCGACGCTCGCAGTGCCGAGCTGTTGTTCACCGGGCGCATCCTCACGGGAGACGAGGCCCTCGCCTGGGGTCTTCTCTCCGCGGTTCACGAGCCCGATGAGCTGATGGTTGCCGCCCAGACCCTCGCGGACCGCATCGCCCGCCAAGACCGGCTCGCCATTCGGCACACCAAGACCGCGTGGCGCGCCCCGATCGACGCGCACCCGGCGATCGACCTCGCACTCCAGGCCGAGCTGTTCGAAAGCCCCGAGAAGCACCGCCGCATGACCGAGTTCCTCGAGAGGAAGAACCGATGACCGAGCACGACACCACGGCCGCTCCCGCCCGAGTGGGGGTGCTGGGCGGCGGGCGCATGGGCGCCGGCATCGCGCACGCGTTCCTGCTCGCAGGCTCCGACGTGACCATCGTCGAGCGCGACAGCGAGGCGGCCGCCGCGGCGCACGCCCGCGTGGCCGAGAGCCTCGACCGCACAGCCGAGCGTGGCGCCCTCCCGCGACCCCGCGGCGAGCTCGATCTATCGTTCGTCACCGCCGTCGATGCCGACGCGTTCGGCGCGGCCACGATGGTCATCGAAGCCGTCCCGGAGGACCGCGGCCTGAAGCTCGAGGCACTCGCCCGCGCGGAGCAGGCCGTGCCTGCCGACGCGGTGTTGGCATCCAACACCTCGTCGATCTCGATCGACGACCTCGCCGAGACGCTGGAGCGCCCGGAGCAGTTCCTCGGTCTGCACTTCTTCAACCCGGTGCCCTCCTCGAAGCTCGTCGAGATCGTCCGCGGGAGGCAGACCGACGCCGAAGTCATCACCCGGGCGCGCAGCTGGATCGCCGCGCTCGGCAAGACCGCGATCGTGGTGCAGGATGCGCCCGGGTTCGCGTCGAGCCGGCTCGGGGTCGCGCTTGGCCTCGAGGCGATCCGGATGCTCGAGGAGGGCGTCGCCGACGCGGCGGACATCGACGCCGCGATGGAGCTCGGCTACCGGCATCCGATGGGCCCGCTGCGAACGACCGACGTCGTGGGACTCGACGTCCGTCTCGGCATCGCCGAAGAGCTGCAGACCGCGTACGGCGACCGGTTCGCACCGCCCGAACTGCTGCGCCGCATGGTTGCCGAGGGGCGTCTCGGACGCAAGACCGGACAGGGATTCTACGAATGGAGCACGCGATGACGAACATCCTCCCCAGCTACTTGCAGGATGCCTGGTGGACGCCCGAGACGGATGCCGACGCGGTCGTCGTGCGCGACCCGTCGACCGGTGAGCCCGTCACCCATGTGAGCACCCGCGGGATCCACCTCACCGCCACGCTCGAATACGCCCGCACCGTGGGCCAGCGGAGCCTCGGCGAGTTGACGTTCCATCAGCGCGCGGTGCTGCTGAAGAAGTTCGCGACGACGCTCAACGAGCGCAAGGAGGAGCTGTACGCGCTGTCGGAGCGGGCAGGCTCCACCCGGCGCGACTCGCTGAGCGACATCGACGGCGGCATCGGCGTGCTGTTCACCTACTCCTCGAAGGGGCGCCGCGAGCTGCCCAACGCCCGTGTGTACCTGGACGGACCCGCAGAGCCCCTGTCGAAGGACGGTTCGTTCCTCGGCCGGCACGTGTTCACTCGCCTTCCTGGTGTCGCGGTGCAGATCAACGCGTTCAACTTCCCGATGTGGGGCGCACTGGAGAAGTTCGCCCCCGCATTCCTCGCGGGTGTCCCGTCGGTCGTGAAGCCCGCGACGCCGACCGCGTTCGTCGCGGAGGCGTGGGTGCGCATCCTCGTCGAATCGGGACTCCTGCCCGCAGGTTCGCTGCAGCTCGTGTCGGGAAGCATCCCCGGGCTGTTCGACCGCCTTGCTCTCGGTGACCTCGTCGGGTTCACCGGGAGCGCCTCCACCGCGGAGCGGCTGCGCGCGCAAGCGGCCGACGGGGTGCGGTTCACCAGCGAGACCGACTCGATCAACGCGTCCGTCCTCGGCCCGGATGCCGTCCCCGGCACCCCGGAGTTCGACGCCTACATCAAGCAGCTGCTCGTTGAGCTCACCACCAAGGCCGGGCAGAAGTGCACCGCGATCCGCCGCGCGATCGTGCCGCAGGGGCGCACCGCGGACGTGGTGGGTGCCCTCCGTGCGAAGATCGAGGAACGTGTCGTCGTCGGCGACCCGCGCGCAGCAGGCGTCACCATGGGCCCGCTCGTCTCGACGGATCAGCGCGACGAGGTGCTGCGCCAGGTCGACACTCTCATCGGCGGGGGCGGCGAGCTGCTCCTCGGCTCGACCTCGGCACCGGATGTGGTCCGCGCGGACGGTTCCGTCGGCCCCGCAGTCGACGGCGCCTTCATCGCGCCGATCGTGGTCGGCTTCGCCGATGTCACCGCTCCCGCCGCGCACGAAGTGGAGGCGTTCGGCCCGGTCACGAGCGTGCTCGAGTACGCCGACCTCGCTGAGGCCGCCGACCTCGTCGCGCGCGGCGGCGGATCGCTCGTCACGAGCGTCGCCACCCACGACCCCGCCGTCGCCACGGCGCTCATGTCGGGCATCGCCGCCTACAACGGTCGCGTGCTGCTGCTGGATCGCGACGATGCACGCACCTCCACAGGCCATGGCTCCCCTGTCCCTCATCTCGTGCATGGCGGCCCCGGCCGCGCCGGCGGCGGCGAGGAGCTCGGCGGCATCCGCGCCGTCCTGCACCACATGCAGCGCACCGCAGTGCAGGGATCGCCCACGATGCTCACCGCACTCACCGGCGTCTGGCATCCCGGTGCCGGCACGCGAAGCGACCGCCACCCGTTCCGCAAGTCGATCGCGGAGCTCGCGATCGGCGACCAGTACGGCTCCGGCGCACGCGTGGTCACCCTCGACGACATCGAGCTGTTCGCGAACTTCACCGGCGACACGTTCTACGCGCACACCAATGAAGAGGCCGCGGCAGCCAACCCGTTCTTCCCCGGCCGGGTCGCGCACGGATACCTGCTCGTCTCCTGGGCGGCCGGGCTGTTCGTCGACCCCGATCCGGGTCCCGTGCTGGCCAACTACGGTCTGGAGAACCTGCGGTTCATCACCCCGGTCTCGCCCGGCGACGCGATCCGCGTGGTACTCACCGCGAAGCAGATCACGCCCCGCGAGACCGACGAGTACGGCGAGGTCCGCTGGGACGCGGTGATCACCAACCAGAACGACGAGATCGTCGCCACCTACGACGTGCTGACGCTCGTCGCCAAGGAAGCGGCCCTGATCGCATGACCGCCATCCGGCGCCCCTCCGCATAGAACCCACCGACCGAAGACCCCTGGAGACACCATGTCAATGACGACGCGACCAGCCGACATCACCGGCGATCAGAGTCTCGCTCTGAGCCGCGACGAGCTCGAGGCACTGCAGCTCGAGCGCCTGCAGTGGACCGTGCGCCACGCGTACGAGAACGTTCCGTACTACCGGGCGAAGCTGGATACGGCGGGGGTCGGGCCTGACGACATCCATACCCTGTCGGAAGTCGCGAAACTGCCGTTCACGACGAAGGAGGATCTGCGCCAGACCTACCCGTTCGGCATGTTCGCGGTCCCGATGGAGGAGGTGCGCCGCATCCACGCCTCCTCGGGCACCACCGGGCGCCCGACCGTCGTCGGCTACACGGATACCGACCTCGACAACTGGGCGACTCTCGTCGCCCGGTCGCTCGCCGCGGCCGGGGTCCGCCCGGGTATGAAGGTGCACAACGCGTACGGGTACGGCCTGTTCACCGGGGGGCTCGGTGCGCATGCGGGGATCGAGAAGCTCGGCGCGACCGTCATCCCGATGTCCGGCGGGCAGACCGCGCGCCAGGTACAGCTCATCGGCGACTTCGAGCCCGACGCCATCATGTGCACGCCGAGCTACCTCCTCACGATCGCCGATGCCCTGGAGGCGGCGGGGATCGATCCGCGCGCCACATCGCTGAAGGTCGCGATCCTCGGAGCCGAGCCGTGGACCAACGAGATGCGCGCCGAAATCGAACGGCGACTGGGTCTGGACGCGGTCGACATCTACGGCCTCAGCGAGGTCATGGGCCCGGGCGTCGCCATGGAGGCCGTCGCGACCAAGGACGGCCCGCACATCTGGGAGGACCACTTCCTCCCCGAGACGATCGACTCCGAGACGGGACGGCCCGTCGCGGACGGCGAACTCGGCGAACTCGTCTTCACGTCACTCACGAAGCAGGCGTTCCCCGTCATCCGCTACCGCACGCGCGACCTCACCCGTCTCCTGCCCGGCACCGCGTTCCCGGCGATGCGCCGCATGGAGAAGATCACCGGCCGCAACGACGACATGATCATCCTGCGTGGAGTCAACCTGTTCCCGACTCAGATCGAGGAGCTCGCCCTCGGCATCGAGACGCTGACCCCGCACTTCATCCTCGAACTGACCAAACAGGGCCGCATGGACGCGCTGACCGTGCGCATCGAGCGACACCCGTCCATCGACCGTGAGACCGGCGAAGCCGCCGCCATCGTGCTGCAGAAGCGCATCAAGGTCCTGATCGGCACGACGGTCGATGTGAAGCTCGAGGAGCCGGACACGCTGCCGCGCAGTGAAGGCAAGTACAAGCGCCTCTACGACCTCCGCTGACCGGCTTGGCACACGCAGCCACTGCCGGATACACTTTACTGACCGATCGTTCTGTTATTAAGGAGTCGAGGATGACGCACCTGGAGGACACCGTGGTCGACCACGAAGCGACGTTCGACGCGCTGATCGAGGCCGATCAGCGGATCGAGCCGCGGGATTGGATGCCGGAGGCCTACCGGCGCACGCTGATCCGGCAGATCTCGCAGCACGCGCATTCCGAGATCATCGGGATGCAGCCCGAGGGCAACTGGATCACGCGCGCGCCGAGCCTCAAGCGCAAGGCGATCCTCATGGCGAAGGTGCAGGACGAGGCCGGCCACGGCCTCTACCTCTACTCCGCCGCCCAGACTCTCGGGATCACGCGCGACGAGATGACCGAGCAGCTCATCGCCGGCCGGGCCCGCTATTCGTCGATCTTCAACTACCCGACGCCGACGTGGGCCGACATGGGGGCGATCGGCTGGCTGGTCGACGGCGCCGCGATCTGCAACCAGGTGCCGCTGTGCCGCGCGTCGTACGGACCGTACGGCCGCGCGATGGTGCGCATCTGCAAGGAGGAGTCGTTCCATCAGAGGCAGGGGTTCGAGATCCTCCTCGAGCTCATGCAGGGGACGGATGCTCAACGGGAGATGGCGCAGGATGCGGTCAACCGCTGGTACTGGCCGAGCCTCATGATGTTCGGCCCGCCGGACGACGAGTCGCCGAACTCGGCGCAGTCGATGGCGTGGAAGATCAAGCGGTTCTCGAACGACGACCTGCGCCAGCGCTTCATCGGGATGCTGGTGCCGCAGGCGGAGATTCTCGGGGTGACGCTTCCCGACCCGGAGCTGCGGCGGGACGAAGACGGGCAGCGGTGGATCACGACCGAGATCGACTGGACGGAGTTCCAGGAGGTGCTCGCCGGCCGCGGGCCGATGAACGCGGTGCGCCTCCAGAACCGCCGAGATGCCCACGAGGACGGCGCCTGGGTGCGCGAGGCCGCCGCCGAGTACGCCCGCAAGCAAGCCCTCCAGACCGAGAAGGCGGTGGCATGATGACAAGCCCCGGAGCAGACTCCCGCGAGACCTGGCCCCTGTGGGAGGTCTTCGTGCGGGCGAGTCGCGGTCTCAGCCACGTACACGTCGGCTCACTGCACGCGCCCGATTCAGAGTTCGCACTGCGCAACGCACGAGACCTCTACACGCGCCGCAACGAAGGCGTGTCGATCTGGGTCGTCCCCGCCGACACCGTGACGACGAGTGACCCGGGCGTCAAGGGCGCCTTCTTCGAGAGCCCGGCGGGCAAGAACTACCGGCACGCCACGTACTACACCGCATCCGAGGGGGTGCCGCACCTGTGAGCGAGATCATGCACGACGAAGATGTCCACGTCACCGTCGACCAGATCCATCTGGAGGCCGAGCTCGCGGGCGACGTCACGGCGATCGCATCGCCCGAGGTCGCCGAGTACTCCCTCTGGCTCGGCGACGACGCGTTGATCCTCGCGCAGCAGCTGGGAGCGTGGCTGGCCCGGTCCCCCGAGCTCGAGGAGGACATGGCTCTCGGCAACATCGCCCTCGACCTGCTCGGCCATGCACGGTCGCTGCTGCGCTACGCCGGCACGGCCGACGGCCGCACCGAGGACGACCTCGCCTACTGGCGTGACGAGCCGCAGTTCCGGAGCGCCTGGCTGTTCGAGCAGCCGAACGGCGATTTCGCGCACACCATCGCACGGCAGTTGGTGGCATCCGCCTACCAGTTCGAGCTGTACGACGCGCTGCGCGCGTCGACCGATCCCACTCTCGCCGCCGTCGCGGAGAAGGCGCTCAAGGAGGTCGACTACCACCGCGACCACGCCGTGCAGTGGACCCTTCGTCTCGCCGGCGGCACCGAGGAATCGCGCGCGCGCATCATCCGCGCCCTGGGCGACGTGTGGCCGTACATCGACGAGCTGTTCCGCGACGAGGAGCTCCTCGACCGGCTCGAGGGCATCGCGGTGCGGCCGTCGACGCTGCGACCCGCGTTCGACACCGTCCTCGCCGCCGTGCTGGGCGAGGCGGAACTCGCCGAGCCGCGCGGCTTCATCGCCTCCGGCGGCGGCCGTCACGGTCGGCACTTCCCGACGCTCGGGTACATCCTCGCCGAGATGCAGGTGCTCGCTCGGCAGCACCCCGGTGCGACATGGTGACCCGCGCCGCCGCCGACGCCCGCGCGTGGGAGGTCGCGGCATCCGTGCTCGACCCGGAGGTCCCGGTCCTGACCATCGCCGACCTCGGCGTGCTGCGCGAAGTGCGGGCCGACGGCGACCGGGTCGTCGTCACAATCACGCCGACCTATTCCGGGTGCCCGGCCATGGACACGATCCGCGACGACCTCGTGCTGGCGCTGGCGAACGCGGGCTTCGTCGAGGTCGACGTCCGGCTGACGCTCTCCCCCGCCTGGACGACCGATTGGATGACGGATTCCGGCAAGCAGAAGCTGGTCGAATACGGCATCGCACCACCCACCGGCCAGGCACGCGTGTCGGGGCCGATCAAGGTGACGCTCGGCGTGAAGTGCCCGCAATGCGGGTCGCTCGCCACCCGTGAGGTGTCCCGCTTCGGGTCCACCTCTTGCAAGGCGCTCTACGAGTGCCGCTCCTGCCTCGAGCCGTTCGACCACTTCAAGGTGCACTGATGCCCGAACTCGCAGCCCTGCGCCACGCGCAACCCACCACCGCCCTGCCCGACGCCGAGCATGTCGCCGAGGCGCTCATGTCGGCCTCTGTCGGGGGGGCATCGGGTTCCCGACGCCGCGCACGCTTCCACACGCTGCGCGTCACCGAGGTTCGCCCGCTCACCGATGCCTCCGTCGAGGTCACCTTCGCGGTGCCCGACCAGATCGCCGATGAGTACGACTTCCTCCCCGGGCAGCATGTCGCGCTGCGCGCCGACGTCGACGGGTTCGAGCTGCGGCGCTCGTACTCGCTGTGCCGGCCGCCGACCCGCGGGTCGGTCAGCGTCGCCATCAAACGGGACTCTGGCGGCCGATTCTCGACCTGGGCGCAGACGGAGCTGCACGCCGGCGATGAGATCGACGTGATGAGCCCCCAGGGCACCTTCACATCCAACCTCTCGGAGCTTGACGGCGTGCACATCGCCGGCATCGCGGCCGGCTCAGGGATCACACCGCTGATGGCCCTCGCTGCCACCGTGCTCACCCGGTCGGAGACCTCGCGAGTCACCCTCGTCTACACGAACAGGGCGACGACCGACGTCATGTTCATCGAGGAACTCGCCGACCTCAAAGACAAGTACCCGTCGCGGCTCGCGCTGCATCACGTGCTCTCGCGCGAGCAGCGCGCAGCACCTCTGCTCTCCGGACGGCTCGACGAGGAGCGGCTGCGTTGCATCCTCGACGAGCTCGTGCTCCCCGAGACCGTGGAAGAGTGGTTTCTGTGCGGGCCGATGGATCTCGTGCAGCTGTGCCGCGACACGCTCGAAGACCTCGGCGTCGACCGCTCGCACGTCCGGTACGAGCTGTTCACGACGGGCGACCGCGACCGC
Organism: Microbacterium sp.; assembly: GCF_035277845.1. Taxonomy (GTDB): domain Bacteria; phylum Actinomycetota; class Actinomycetes; order Actinomycetales; family Microbacteriaceae; genus Microbacterium. The sequence continues at coordinate 7,216 of NZ_DATEJS010000235.1, read as the reverse complement.
TCCGAACCGCCCCCGCTCGAGCGCATCGAGGTGCGCGAGGGCGACGCCGTCTACGCGCTCGACTTCACCCTCGACGGGCAGTCTTCGACAGTGCAGAGCCCGCTCGTCGCCCACGAGTCGATCCTCACCGCGGCTCTCCGGGTGCGCCCTGACGTCCCGTTCGCTTGCGCCGGAGGCGTCTGCGGCACCTGCCGCGCACGCGTCGTCGACGGCGCGGTCAACATGACCGAGAACTACGCGCTCGAACCCGACGAGATCGAGCGCGGGTATGTGCTCACCTGCCAGTCGCACCCGACGAGCCAGCGCGTCGTCGTCGACTACGACGCGTAACGACCGGCCGCCTCGGCGAGCCGGCGGCATTCTGATTCAGGCGAAAGGCGCCGGTTCAGCACGTTCCTCGAGGAGCGTGCTGAACCGGCGCCTTCGTGCTGAACGGGATCCGGGGTCGGATGCCGGGGTCAGTGCTCGCAGTGGCAGTCGGCCCCGCCGTGGCACCCGTGCGCCTTCGCCGGCTCAGGCACGTCGAGCACCGGCGAACGGTCGAAGAACCCCTCCGGACGCAGCTTGAAGCCGATGACGTCGACCGGCATCAGCGGCCAATCCTCGGGCCGCGGGAAGTGCGTGAGGCCGAAGCTGTGCCACACGACGCTCGACTCTCCGTCGAGGGCCCGGTCCGCCTCGATCCACTCGGCGATCCCGCCCGCGCCGGGGTTCTGGTTCGCGAAGTCGCCCGTCGGGTACTTCTGCGACTCGTCGAACCGGGTCACCCAGAGATTGTGGCGCATGACCGTGGCGCGCTTCGCGATCGAGGAGCCCTCGTCCGCGAGCAGCGTCGGCGTCCCCGCCGGGTGCAGCTTGTAGGCGACCGGGTCGCCCATCCGATTCGCTGACTGCGGGTTCGAGACCACCCAGGTGCGGCCCACGGACGCGTCCGCGTCACGGGCGGCATCCTTCTCGGAGGCGATGACCGTGCGTCGGCGCGTGAACGCATTCCCCCGCGGATTCTGCGGTCCGATGGGCAGGCGAACGGCGTCCTCCTCCTCGACGCGGGTCGGGCCGCCGTCCAGAGCGAAATCCAACCGTGCGGCGAACAGGTGCTGGTGGAACGGGGCTCCGAGTCCCGGGGCGAGGTGGGAGGCGAAATCCGGGTTCAGGTAGCCGGAGGTGAACACGATGCCGGTCGCCTTCGCCTCGAACTCGATCGTGCCGTCGAGGTACAGGTACCAGTAGAACCCGTAGTCGTAGTTGCCCACCGTGGTGAAGATCGAGATCACCAGGCGCCGGTTGCGCCGCGTGTAGGCGATCCCGCTCCACAGGTCTGTGTGCTTGGAGAGGATGGAGGCATCCTCCTCGTGCAGGCAGATGCCGTTCACGATCGTGCGGGGGTTGCCGAGGTTGTCCGCGATGGTCGGCGAGATGTAGTGGATCTCCCCCAGGCAGTCGCAGCCGAGCTCGAGCGAATTCGCGCACTGACCGATCAGGTACTCGCCGGTGTCGAAGTAGTTCTGCCAGCTGCGCACCGGGCTCGGGTCACCGTAGGGCACCACCATCTCGGCGATCGAGGCCCGGTTGAGCACACGGCGGCGGCGGACGTCCTCGGGACGTGTGGGATCGATATCGTCGAACGAGAGGTTGTGCAGCACGAGCCCGTCGCGCATGTCGAAGCCGACGTCGAGGCTCCACCGCTCCCACTCCACGTGGTTGCCCTCGGTGACCGTGAACGACGGTCCCTCCGGCTGTGTGATGACGATGGGGCGCTGGGTGTCGCGGATCGGGCCCGTCAGCTCGGGGTCGGTGTAGTTGCCGTGCTCTGCGGGAATCGGCGAGACGCCGAAGTCGAGCACCTGCTCGACGGTGCGGTTCGAGATGTCGACGTAGGCGAGCAGACCTTCGACCGGGTGCGCCCAGGCGGAGTCCGTCTCGGACTCCTGCACGAACGCGAGGCCGCGAAGCATCCGCCGCCCGCGCTCCTCCGGGTACTCGTCGGCGTAGACGCCGGCCGAAAGGGGGGCGACGCGCACGGATGCCACATCCAGGCCGCGCCGCTCGAGTGCGGCGAGCCAGTCGGCATCCGTCGACAGGAGCTCCTCGACGACCCCGAAGTCCTCCTCCATGACCGGAAGCTCTCCGGTCGCACCGGTGTCGAGCACGTCGATGCGCTCGACCTCGCCGCGGGTGACGGATACGACCGCGTCGCGCGAGACGTGCTCCGCGGTGTCGAGGAGGTACACGCGGAAGCGGCGGTCGACCGGGGTCTGCGCGTCGGCACCGAACAGCGGGTCGATGAGGCCGATGTACGCAAGGCGCACGCTGTCGCCGAAGTGCCCGGCATCCGCGAGGAGCGATCGCACCCGGGCGATCTCGTCGGGTCCGGCGAGGGTGTGATGGCCGGGGGCCGAGGTGGTCGTGACGTCGACGTCGACGCTGCTCTGTGACATTGCAAACTCCGCTGCGAGTTCGGCCGGCGCGCAGAAAGACGCCGGAATTCTGATGGCTGTGCATCGAGAGTAAGCGCTCCACCGCGCTGTGCGGGAGGAGTCGGACGATCGTGCGCATCCGGCACAGCCCCGTGCGCATGGGGCCTCCGGCTTCGGACGGAACGCGACCATCCTGAAAGAACCCTTCCCACAGAATTCGGAGGCTTCAATGCTCCCTTCCGCAACGACGACGATGTCGGTGCAGCGCCCCGTGACCGACGCTCCCCATCCGCCCCGGCGCATCGGCGTCTTCTCGCTGATCATGATGATCGTCGCAGCCTCTGCGCCGCTCACTGTGGTCGCCGGCGGCGTCACGGCCAACTTCGCCGTGAGCGGTCAGATCGGCGTCCCGCTCAGTTTCGTGGTGCTCGGCATCGTGCTGGCCCTGTTCGCCGTCGGCTACGCGGCCCTGTCGACCAAGGTGAGCACGGCGGGTGCGTTCTACTCGTACGTGGCGCGCGGCCTCGGACGCGTGCCCGGCGTGGGTTCCGCGTGGCTCGCCCTCATCGCCTACAACACGATGCAGATCGGCATCTACGGGATGTTCGGCTACGCGGCATCCGACCTCATCCACTCCCTGTTCGGCGCGTCGGTGCCGTGGTGGATCACGGCCCTCGTCGGCTGGCTCATCGTGGGGCTCCTCGGCGTGAACGCGGTGGATCTGTCGGCCAAGGTGCTCGCGGTCCTCGTGTCACTCGAATTCCTGGTCGTCATCGTCTACGACGTGCTAGCGCTGCACACGGCACCGGAAGGCATCTCGTTCGCGGGCTTGCGGTTCCAGGATCTCTTCGGTCCGAGCGCCGGCGCGATCCTCGCATTCTCGGTCGCTGCGTTCATGGGCTTCGAGTCCGGCGCGATCTACGTCGACGAGGTGAAGAACCCGGCGACGACCGTGCGCCGGGCCACCTACGGCGCGGTCGGCGTCATCGCCGCGTTCTACGCGTTCTCCGCCTGGGCGATGGTCATGGGCGCGGGTCCGTCGCAGGTCGTGAAGCTGTCGCAGACCGAGGGTCCCGGCGTGGTGTTCGGGATGCTCGCTGCGACGCTTCCGAAGGCGATGGTCGACATGGCCCAGTTCCTGTTCGTGACGTCGCTGCTCGCAGCGCTCGTCTCGTTCCACAATGTCGTGGCGCGCTACTTCCGCTCGCTGTCGCGCGAGCGCGCACTGCCCTCGTACCTGTCGATCAGCCGCGGCCGCGGGCACGCTCCGGTCGCGGCATCCCTCACCCAGTCGGCGCTCGCGCTGGCAGTGCTCGTGGTGTTCGCGGTCGCCGGGGCCGGGGCCGCGGATCCGGTGATGTTCCCCGTCGTGACGCTGTTCACGTGGCTGACGAACATGGGCGCCCTCGGACTCGTCGCGCTCATGGCACTCACCAGCGTCGCCGCCATCGGATACCTGCGCCGGCATCCCGACGGCCGGAGCCTCTGGACCCGCTGGATCGCACCCGGGACCGCCGCAGTGTCACTGTCCGTGCTCACCATCGTGATCATCCTCAACTTCTCGGTGCTCGTGGGGCTCGACCAGGGCAACGTGCTGAACTGGCTGCTGCCGTGCATCGTCGTGATCCCGGGCATCGCGGGTCTCATCTGGGCCGCGTGGCTGAAGAGGGCGCGCCCGTCCGTGTATGCGGGGATCGGGCACGGCGGCGGAGACGAGGTCGACCGGTAGCGGTCCAGCCCGCGGATCCGGCGGGTGTTGCCAATTGCAGACCGATCGGTCAGTATTGAGGGATCACCTGTCACGAAGGAGTGCAGCCTGTGATGAGCAGTGCTTCGTCAACCGGATCCGCGGGCGCACCCGCCCTGATCGTCCCCGCAGAAGACGGCAGATCCGTGCTGGACACCACCATGACGGCCCCTGACGAGCGGTTCGACCAGTGGTCGAGCGCGGTCGCCGAGAACTTCGTGCCCCTCGTGGCCGAGCCGAAGGATCGCGACGGCGTGTCGGGGTTCGAAGGACGCCTGGTGTCGCAGTCCCTCGGGCGTGCCGAGATCAGCACGGTGCAGGGCGGCGCGGTCGGCGTGCGGCGGTCGCCGGCGCTCATCGCCCAGAGCGACCCCGGACACATCAAGCTCGGGCTGCAGCTGCGCGGCTACAGCGTGATCTCGCAGGACGACAGGGATGCCGCCCTGGCCCCGGGCGACTTCGCCCTCTACGACACGACCCGCCCGTATCGCCTCGACTTCGACGACACGTTCGCCATGTTCGTCGTGATGTTCCCGATCGACCTGCTGCGCATCGACCGCGGCACGCTCGCGACAGTCACGGCATCCCGGTTCTCGGGGCGCCGAGGACTCGGCGCGGTGACCTCGGCGTTCCTCGGCGCGATGAGCCGTCAGCTCGAGTCCGAGCCACTCGCCGGCGGACTGCCGTTGTCCGACTCGGTATTCGACCTGCTCACCGCGACGCTCGCCGACCGGATCGGCGCGCACACCGACGACGAGGCATCCCGCCGCCGTGCGCTCCTCATGCGGATCGAGGCGTACATCTCGACCAGGATCGGCGACCCGTCGCTCACCGTGACGGCGATCGCCGCCGCGCACCACGTGTCGGTGCGGTACCTGCAGAAGCTCTTTGAGGAACACGGCGAGACGGTCAGCGGCTGGATCCGCCATCGCCGCCTGGAGCAGGCGCGGCGCGACCTCGCGAACCCGACCCTGCTGGGGCGGAGCGTCGCATCCGTCGGGGTCTCGTGCGGATTTGTGGATGCCGCCGGGTTCTCTCGCGCCTTCCGGAGCGAGTTCGGCACGACGCCGAGCGACTTCCGCGCCGGCGCTCGCGCTGCATGAGTCGTCGGGTGTGCCGCAGGCGCACGCAGCCATGCGCCGCGCGCACGCCTGGCCCGTGACTGTTCCGCTGTCCGGGCCAGGACTCGTAGCGTTTTCTTCGACGGGACACCGCCGTCCCGCAGACCACCGGAGGAACACATGCCCAGCACTATGACGTCGATTCTGGACGCCATCACCGTCTCCGAGAGCGAAGGGCGGCCGATCCCCGACGCCGCGACTCGCGAGACCATCGGATACGCTCCGGTCCACACGCTTGCGGATCTGGATGCCGCCATCGCCGCAGCACGGGCCGCTCAGCCCTCGTGGAACGCCCTCGGCCACGCCGAGCGCTCGCGGATCCTCAACGAGATCGCGGACGACATCGAGGCGAACGCCGAGGAGCTCGCCCAGATCCTCTCCCGTGAGCAGGGCAAGCCGCTGAACGGCCCGAACGCCCGCTTCGAGGTCGGCGCCTGCGCCGTCTGGACCCGCAACGCCGCCGACACGGTGCTCGAGCCCGAGGTCGTGTTCGAGGCCGGGGCGTCCCGCGCCGAGGTGCACTACGACGCCCTGGGCGTCGTCGGTGCCATCGGCCCGTGGAACTGGCCGATGATGATCACCGTCTGGCAGATGGCTCCGTCGCTGCGGATGGGCAACACGGTCGTCGTCAAGCCCAGCGAATACACCCCGCTGAGCGTGCTCGCCCTCGTCGAGATCTGGAACCGCCACCTGCCCGAAGGCGTGCTCACCGCGATCTCGGGCGACCGCGAGGTCGGCGCCGCGATCGCCGGGCACCCCGGCTTCGACAAGATCATGTTCACCGGTTCCACCGCGACCGGCCGCAAGATCGTGGAGTCCTCGGCGAACAACCTCGCCCGCCTGACCCTCGAGCTCGGCGGCAACGACGCCGGCATCATCCTGCCCGGCACGACCGTCTCGAACATCGCCGAGAACCTGTTCTGGGGCGTGTTCCTCAACGCCGGCCAGACCTGCGCCGCCCTCAAGCGCCTGTACGTGCACGACTCGGTCTACGACGAGGTCGTCGACACCCTCGCCGGTATGGCGCAGCAGATGCCGATGGGCAATGGCCTCGACGAGAACAACCTGCTCGGCCCACTGCAGAACGAGAAGCAGTTCGACATCGTCAAGGGCCTCGTCGACGACGCGCGCACACGCGGCGCCCGCATCGTCACCGGCGGCGAGGCGGCCCCCGAGCTCGGCCCGCTCTTCTACCGCACGACGGTCGTCGCCGACATCGAGGACGGCACCCCGCTCGTCGACGAGGAGCAGTTCGGCCCGGTCATCCCGGTGATCCGCTACTCCGACGTGGACGACGCCGTCCGTCGCGCCAACGCCTCGTCGCAAGGCCTCGGCGCCTCGGTCTGGGCCGACGACGCGGATGCGGCCGCCGAGGTCGCCACCCGCATCCAGTCCGGCACGGTGTGGATCAACAACCACGGCGCCATCAACCCCGCCGTTCCGTTCGGCGGCGTGAAGCAGTCCGGTTACGGACAGGAGTTCGGCGCGGCCGGACTCAAGGCTGTCTCGAACCCGAAGGTCATCTCCCGCTGACCACAGGATGCCGGGGCCGCTCCAGGGCGGTCCCGGCATCCTGCTGTCCGGGCATCCTCCGCGGGTGAAGGGAGGACGTGCGTGACTCTCTCAAGCAACAACGCTCACCAACTAGTGTGCTCGGGTGCAAAGCGTGAACCGGTCCGACTGCGCGCCAACCGGGATTCTCGGAGACCGAGGGAATGGCGCCCTCCGCCTCGACGAACCCGAATGCAGGATGCATCATCCTTGCCGCCGAGACGAAGCACACTGCCGGAGCGTGACAGCCCTGGCCGAACAGAACGCCACGGCCAGAGTGCGCGAAAGTCGGGCGGATCTTCCCGATTCTTCCCCACGGCGTTTTAGAAAAATACGCTGACCAGGGATTTACATGGCGGAGACGGAGGGATTTGAACCCT
>NZ_DATEJS010000234.1:0-21895 GCF_035277845.1 Microbacterium sp. | reverse complement strand
GACGACCGAGGCAGGCTCACACTCCGACGCGGAGGGTCGGCAGGCCGAGCGACACCGCGCGCGGCGCGCCCTCGGCGACGCCGACCTGTGCCGGGATGCCGCACGACTCCGCCTGGCTGCGGTCCCACGCGTCGCCGGCGCGGGTGCGGCGGATCCGCAGCGGCGCGTCGCCCTGCGCGTCGGCGAGCAGATGGAACGGCGCCGCGTGCGTCACGATGACCGAGACGACGTCGCCGGGCCGCGGCAGGTCGGAGCCGGCCGGCACTTCGAAGTGCACGAGGCGGTTGTCCTCGGCGCGGCCGGTGAGGCGGTGCGTGGTGGCATCCTTCTTGCCCTCGCCGGTCGAGACGAGCACCTGCAGCTCGCGGCCGAGCTGCTTCCGGTTCTCCTCGAGCGAGATGCGCTCCTGCAGCGCGACGAGGCGGTCGTAGCGGTCCTGGACGACGTGCTTCGGCACCTGGTCGGCCATCGTCGCGGCGGGGGTGCCCTCGCGGATCGAGTACTGGAACGTGAAGGCGGCGGAGAAGCGCGCCTGCTCGACCACCCGCAGCGTGTCTTCGAAGTCCTCGTCGGTCTCGCCGGGGAAGCCCACGATGATGTCGGTCGTGATCGCGGCGTTCGGGATCTTCGCGCGCACGCGGTCGAGGATGCCGAGGAACCGTTCGCTGCGGTACGACCGGCGCATCGCCTTGAGGATGCGATCGCTGCCGGACTGCAACGGCATGTGCAGCTGCGGCATGACGGCGCCGGTCTCGGCCATGGCGTCGATGACGTCGTCGGTGAAGGCGGCCGGGTGCGGGCTCGTGAAGCGGATGCGCTCCAAGCCCTCGATCTCGCCGGCGGCGCGCAGCAGCTTGCCGAAGGCCTCGCGGTCGCCGAACTCGACGCCGTAGGAGTTGACGTTCTGACCGAGCAGGGTGACCTCGATGGCGCCGTCATCGACGAGCAGCTTGATCTCGCTCAGGATGTCGCCGGGCCTGCGGTCCTTCTCCTTGCCGCGCAGGCTCGGGACGATGCAGAACGTGCAGGTGTTGTTGCAGCCGACGGAGATCGACACCCACCCGCTGTACACGCTGTCGCGCTTGGTGGGCAGGGTCGAGGGGAACACCTCGAGCGCCTCGAGGATCTCCAGTTCGGCCTCGCCGTTGTGGCGGGCGCGCTCGAGCAGGCTCGGCAGCGATCCCATGTTGTGCGTGCCGAACACGACGTCCACCCAGGGCGCCTTGTCGAGCACGGTGTCCTTGTCCATCTGGGCGAGGCATCCGCCGACGGCGATCTGCATGCCGGCGTGCTGGTCTTTGCGGGACTTCAGGTGGCCGAGCGTGCCGTAGAGCTTGCCGGCGGCGTTGTCGCGCACCGCGCACGTGTTGATGACGACGACGTCGGCTTCGGAGCCGGCCTCGGCGCGGACGTAGCCGGCGCTCTCGAGCGAGCCGGACAGCCGCTCCGAGTCGTGCACGTTCATCTGGCACCCGAAGGTGCGGACCTCGTAGGTGCGCGCATGGCCGTCGGGCGCCGTCGCCGCGGCCGACGGCGCGATGATCGTCGGTGTCGAAGAGGGGGAAGTCATGATCCGGTCATTCTACGTTCGCCGCCTGTGAGTGGGCGCGCACGAGCCGCGGCGACAGGGCCGTCCACCCGGCCATGCCGAACGTCACGTACACCGCGGCGAACGAGGCCTGCAGGTCCGCGAACTGGGCGTTGGAGGTCGTGGCGATGATCATGAGCACGAGCCCGTAGAGCGCCAGGAACAGGTACCAGGGCCGGCGCCCGGTGAAGAACCCGATCACGAGAACGGTGAGGACCGCGAAGCTCAGGAGGCTCCAGATGTCCTGGGCGGGGATCGAAGACGAAGCGCCCAGGTTCTGGATGATCGTCCCGCTGACGCTGACGAGGCCGGTGAGCGCCCAGATGACGAGCGCGACGCCGGCGATCAGCCGGATCAGCAAACCGGGCATGCGTCCGCGCGGGCGGTGCATCCATGCGTTGAGCCCGACCCCGGTCCACCCCATCAGGATCAGCACGCCGAGCCCCACGCCCAGGTAGGACGCCAGGTCGATGGCCGGCTGGACGAACGGCAGCTGCACGATCCCCTGCGCGACCGGATCCTGCACGAGGTCGAGGGAGGCCAGGATGACGGCGGCGAGTTCGATCGCGGTCGCCGCGATCACGACGATGAAGCGCATCAGCGCCCGTCGCCGCAGCGGCGAGAAGGCGACCAGCGCCGCCCCGACCACCGGGAGGAGCGTGACGAGCGCCCCCTGTCCACCCGGGACGGTGGTCAGATACCGGATCATCGCCGGCAGTGACGACACCTGCGCCACGAGGCACACGACCAGCATGGCGACGTCGAAGCCGTACATCCTGCGTGCGCCCGCCGGTTCGAATCCGGCGTGCGCCCCGGCGTCGTCGGCGACGTCCGCGGGAGAGCCGAGTGTCGCGAGGACGGAGCCGACGGGGTGGCCGTCGGCGGTGGCGGCCGCGATGTGCGCCCGCACGTCGCCCACGATCGCGGACCGGCGGGCCGCCGGCATCCCCGACAGCGCCGAGGTCAGCTCCCACACGTAGCGCTCCTCGGCCACGGTGGTCTCCACGGGACTTCCCTGCTCCGTCGTGTTCATGGCTTCGCTCCCCTCACTTCGGTCTCGGTCTCGATCTCGTGCCATGCCCAGGTGAACATCTGCAGCCTGCGCATCGGGCGTCCGTGGGGGCGCAGTCTGGATTCGTCGCGTGCCCACCACTGTGCCATATGCCCCGCCGCCGCTTCGGCAGGCGGACGTCCCCACGCGCACGGCTCGGACCGCACGGGGCAGGACGGAGCCGGAGCGAGGTCAGGCGAAGTACGGACCGCGCGGGCGGGTCTGCTCGTCGAGCGCCTGACGGGCCGCCGTCATCGCGATGTGCGACGGGTAGCCGCGCCGGGTGAGCTGTCCGACCAGCCGGCGCAGCGCCGCCTGCGGGTCGAGGCGGGCCATCGCGGCCGCCTTGGACCGTGCGTAGTCGAGCGCGCGCTCCAGATCGTCGTCGGGAAGGTCGGCCAGGGCGGCATCGGCGATGTCGCGCGGGATGCCCCGCCCCGACATCGTCTGGGCGATCGCCTGGCGCCCCTGGCCCTTGCGGGTGGATCCGGCGTGCACGAGCTGCTCCGCGAGGGCAGCGTCGTCGAGATAGCCGCTCGCCTCGAATCGCCCGACCATGTCGTCGATGTCGTCGCCGGCGAGGTCGAACCCGACCAGCACGCCACGGGCCTCGCGGATCGAGAGCGACCTCGTGCGGAGCTTGCGCAGCAGCGCCTTCTCCGCGAATTCGAGGTGCCCCTGCGGATCGGGCTCCGCCGAGACCGCCTCCGTGGGCATCGACTCCGCGGGCACCGGCTCCTGGTCGAGTTCGACGAACCGCACCGTGCTGCGTCGCTGCGGCGGACGCCCCGTCTGGTCGACGTCCGCGAACGCCGGATGGTTCGGCGCGATCGCCTGGGCGGATGCCGCGGCGGAGGGCCGGGGCATCCGCTCGGCGAACAGCGGGATGACGGGAGCGATGTCGTCGCGCTCGGAGTCTTCGCCCCCGCTCCACTCGTTCACGATGCGTCCGCGCTCACGCCGTGCGCTTCTGCGCCAGTTCGTCGTCCGGAGCCTCGACCGCGGCACGCGGCACCCCGATGCCGAGCTTGACCTTGATCTTCTGCTCGATGTCGGCCGCGATGTCCGCGTTGGCGATCAGGAAGTTGCGCGCGTTCTCCTTGCCCTGCCCGAGCTGGTCGCCCTCGTAGGTGTACCAGGATCCGGACTTCTTCACGATGCCGTGCTCGACGCCGAAGTCGATGAGGCTGCCTTCGCGGGAGATGCCGATGCCGTAGAGGATGTCGAACTCGGCCTGCTTGAACGGCGGAGCCATCTTGTTCTTGACGACCTTGACGCGGGTGCGGTTTCCGACCGCGTCGGCGCCGTCCTTCAGGGTCTCGATACGACGGATGTCGAGGCGCACGGAGGCATAGAACTTGAGCGCCTTGCCGCCCGCGGTGGTCTCGGGCGAGCCGAAGAACACGCCGATCTTCTCGCGCAGCTGGTTGATGAAGATCGCGGTGGTCTTGGTCTGGTTGAGGCCACCGGTGAGCTTGCGCAGCGCCTGCGACATGAGGCGGGCCTGCAGACCGACGTGCGAGTCGCCCATCTCGCCCTCGATCTCGGCGCGCGGCACGAGGGCCGCCACGGAGTCGATGACGACGAGGTCGATGGCGCCGGAGCGGATCAGCATGTCGGCGATCTCGAGCGCCTGCTCACCGGTGTCGGGCTGCGAGACGAGGAGCTGGTCGATGTCGACGCCGAGCTTCTTGGCGTACTCGGGGTCGAGCGCGTGCTCGGCGTCGATGAACGCGGCGATGCCGCCGGCACGCTGCACGTTCGCGATGGCGTGCAGGGTCAGCGTGGTCTTACCCGACGACTCCGGACCGTAGATCTCGATGATGCGGCCGCGCGGGAGCCCGCCCACGCCGAGTGCGACATCCAGCGCGATCGAACCGGTCGGGATGACTTCGACGGGAGCGCGCTCGTCGCTGCCGAGACGCATCACCGAGCCCTTTCCGAACTGACGGTCGATCTGGGCGAGGGCCGATTCCAGGGCCTTCTCGCGGTCTGCCTGAGTGGGCATTGCTCCTCCTGAGGATGCGTTCCGGATGTCTCCGGGCTCTGTGCTGCCGCCTGTAGGCTGTCGCGCTCCGACCGGATTCACCGGGCAGGATGCTGCGACAAGGCGTCGGTGTCGTTCACCACCGCACACAGTACGAGGGGGTTCCGACATCGACCCCTCGCAGGGTGCGATGCCGCCTCGAACTGTGGACAGTCACGTGAACCACCACCGTTGTGGACAGACTACGCAGTCCTCGAACGCATCTTCGACGACACGCCGGATGGCGAGGACGGATTCCGCACGGTTCGCGTCAGCGTCGCGCGTGCGGCTCCCGCCGGCCGGCGCCGTGCCGGTGCGAGACGGGCACATCCATCTCGACGCACAGCGCCATCCAGACATCCCGGGGGGCTATGCCTTCCGCGAGTGCCTCCCGCGCGGTGCGTCCGCCCACGCCCGGCAGGCCGAGGTCGCTCACCAGGGTCGCCGAACGCGCGCCGAACTCCCGTTCGACGGCGCGATCGAACTCGCTCCGGCGCACCGTGTCAGCGCAGCGACAACTCGGGGCCCACCGACGCCACCAGGTCGTCGGGGACGACGTCCGGGACCATCTGCAGACCCTCGATGACCGCCATCCGGTCGCCGACCTCGTGCATGATCACCGACACGGGTGTGTCGAGCGCGTCGGCGACGGACGCCAAGATCTCGCTCGACGCCTCTTTCTGCCCGCGCTCCACCTCGCTGAGGTACCCCAGCGCCACCGACGCCTTGCCGGCGACCTGTCGAAGGGTGCGCCCCTTCTGCAGTCGGAGATCGCGCAGAACGTCACCGATCTCCTGTCGTACCAGAACCATCGGAGCCCCCTTCACTCTGCTCGCGTCGGACGCGGCGCGCGTCCTGATCTCGATTGGCTGGTCAGTCTACCTGACGTCATGCTCACCGTAACCCGTGATGCTTCCTACTCGCGGACCTTCATGGTGTGAAACCGCCGCGAAAGGTCCACTATTCCGGGCGCGCCAGACAATCGTTCGCCGCACGCAGCGCGTGCCGCACGGAAGCCGCCCGGATCTCGTCGCGGTCGCCGCTCAGCCGGAGCGAGACCACGAGGTCGTCTCCCGGCCACGCGATGCCCACGTGCACGGTGCCGACCGGCTGCCCGTCGGGCGAGTCCGGTCCGGCGATGCCGGTCGTCGCGATCCCCAGATCGGCATCCCTCCCGTCGATCGCCGCGGCCCGCCGCACCCCGACCGCCATCTGCCGGGCGACCTCGGGGTGCACCGCCCCGTGCGCGGCGAGCAGGGCGGCGTCCACGCCGAGCAGGGACTGCTTCAGCTCCGTGGCGTAGGCGACCACTCCCCCGCGCACGAACGCCGACGCGCCCGCGATGGAGACGAGGGATGCCACGACGAGGCCGCCGGTGAGCGACTCCGCCACGGCGACCGTCCAGCCGCGTGCCCCGAGAGCGGACAGCAGCGCCTCGGCCTCCCGGTGCACATCGGGAGCGATCACGTGGCCGCCTTGCCGCGGCGGCCGCGCACCTCGCTGACGACGTAGTCGACGCCGCTCGCGATGGTGAGGACGACGGCGATCGTCATCGTGACGCCGTTGACCCAGAAGACCCAGTCGCCGACGAGCGTCCACAGGGGCGCCAGTGCAAGGGTCAGCGCGACAGCCTGTGCCACGGTCTTGAGTTTGCCCATCCAGGCTGCGGCGAGCACATGGTCGCTGATCACCAGGAACCGGTACACGGTGATGCCGACCTCGCGCACGAGCACCACGATCGTGATCCACCAGTCCAGCTCGCCGAGGATCGACAGGCCGACGAAGGCGCAGCCCGTGATCACCTTGTCGGCGATGGGGTCGAGGATCTTGCCGAGGTCGGTGACGAGCTCGTACCTGCGGGCGAGCCAGCCGTCGATGCCGTCGGTGGCGATGGCGAGCACGAACAGCACGGCCGCCCACCACCGCAGCGCCCCGTCGTGACCGGCATCGGCGAGGAGCATCCACAGGAAGACCGGCGCACAGACGATCCGGACGATCGTGATCGCGTTCGGCAGCTGCCGGGGAACAGCCATGTCAGTCGCGCCCCGTCAGGCCCCAGGCATCCTCGTCGCCGTCCTGGTCGTCGACCGGGAGGCCCTCGTACTGCTTCTCGATGGCATCCTCGCCGTACCGGTCGTCGTCGGCGGCAGCCGGGGCGGCGGTGGCAGCGGGGACGTCCTCGCCGCGCAGCCGGGCGAGCACCTCGGGCAGCTGCTCCGGGGTGACCAGCACGTCCCGCGCCTTCGACCCCTCGGACGGCCCGACGATCTCGCGGGATTCCAGCAGATCCATGAGGCGGCCCGCCTTCGCGAACCCGACGCGCAGCTTGCGCTGCAGCATGGACGTCGAGCCGAACTGCGTCGAGACGATCTGCTCGGCGGCGGCCAGCAGCAGCTCGAGGTCGTCGCCGATGTCTGCGTCGACCTCCTTCTTCTCGACCACGGCCTGCACATCGGCGCGGTAGTCCGGCCGCGCCTGGCCGGTCACGTGCTTGACGACCTTCTCGATCTCCGCCTCGCTCACCCAGGCGCCCTGCACACGCAGGGCCTTGGACGAGCCCATGGGCAGGAACAGGCCGTCGCCCTGCCCGATGAGGCGGTCGGCGCCGGGCTGGTCGAGGATGACGCGCGAGTCGGTGACGCTGGTCACCGCGAACGCGAGTCGCGAGGGCACGTTCGCCTTGATGAGACCCGTGACGACGTCGACGGAGGGACGCTGCGTGGCCAGCACCAGGTGGATGCCGGAGGCGCGGGCGAGCTGCGTGATGCGCACGATCGAGTCCTCGACGTCGCGCGGCGCGACCATCATGAGGTCGGCCAGCTCGTCGACCACCACGAGCAGATACGGGTACGGCTTGAGCACCCGCTCGCTGCCGACCGGCAGCTGGATCTCGCCGCCGATGACGGCCTTGTTGAAGTCGTCGATGTGGCGGAACCCGAACGACGCGAGGTCGTCGTACCGCATGTCCATCTCCTTGACGACCCACTGCAGCGCCTCAGCCGCCTTCTTGGGGTTCGTGATGATGGGCGTGATGAGGTGCGGGACGCCGGTGTACGACGTCAGTTCGACGCGCTTCGGGTCGATGAGCACCATGCGCACCTCGGACGGCTTCGCGCGCATCAGGAGGCTCGTGATCATCGAGTTCACGAAGCTCGACTTGCCCGAGCCGGTGGATCCGGCGACGAGCAGGTGCGGCATCTTGGCGAGGTTCGCGACGACGTACCCGCCGCCCACGTCCTTGCCCACACCGATCGTCATCGGATGCGTCGAGCTCTGCGCGGCGCTCGAGCGGAGGATGTCGCCGAGCGTGACGATCTCGCGGTCGCTGTTGGGGATCTCGACGCCGATCGCGCTCTTGCCGGGGATCGGAGCCAGGATGCGCACCTCGTTGGAGGCGACCGCGTAGGCGATGTTGTTGGTGAGCGCGGTGATGCGCTCGACCTTGACGCCCGGGCCGAGCTCGATCTCGTACTGCGTGACCGTCGGGCCGCGCGAGAAGCCGGTGACCTTCGCATTGACCTGGAACTGGTCGAGCACACTCGTGATCGCGGCGACCACGGCGTCGTTCGCCTCGGAGCGCGCCTTGTGCGGGCTGCCCGCGGCCAGGGTCTGCGCCGACGGGAGCCGGTAGGGCGCGCTCGGGGGCATCCCCTCGCTCGCGCCGCCGATGCCGGACAGCCCCGGCAGCGTGCCGTCGTCGATGATCTCGGTGAGGCTGTCGTCCTTCAGCCCGGTGCGCGCCGCGGACGCCGCCTTCTGGGCACCGGCGAGCACGGCCGGGGTCACGACGTCGGAGAGGTCGTCGGTGCCGGACTCGGCGATCGGGGCGATCACCTGGTCGAAGCCGCCCTGCGACTGACCGGGGGTGAGCAGTTCGGTGAGCGCCTGCGAGTCGACGTCGTGGTCGGCATCCTTCTCGCGACCCGACTTGTTGCGTCGCCACCACGGCAGCGCGGGGTCGGCGGCGTCGGACGGCTCGTCGGGGCTGAAGGCCACCGTCGGACCGGTCGCCGCGGACTCGGCCGGCTCGCGCCGCTCCGCGCCGAACATCCACGCGTACAGGTCGCCGAGCCGGCGGCCGATGCGGTTCGGCGGCGTCTTGGTGAGGATCAGGATGCTGAGTGCGGTGAGCACACCGAGCACGACGTCCGCGCCGATCCGGGTCAGCAGCATCGCGAGCGGCTCGCCGAGCATCCAGCCGAAAAGGCCCCCCGCGGCGCTGAGCGCCGGCAGCCCTTCGCTCGGCGCGGGCCGGCCGCCGCCGACGTGGCAGAACCCGGCCAGCGAGACGATGAAGATGAGGAAGCCGATGCCGATCCGGCCGTTGTCGTGCACCGACGCCGGATGCCGGAACAGCCAGCCGGCGAGAGTGACGAGGATCACCGGCATCACGAACGCGACACGGCCGACGAGCCCGCCGACCGAATACGCGCTGATGTACATCGACGCATCGGTGCCGATCAGGAACCACTCGACGACGGCTCCGGCGACGGCCAGCAGCACGAGGAGGAACGGCAGGCCGTCGCGGCGCTGCTCCTTTTCGAGCGTTTCGGGCCCGAACGCGCGGAAGAGCCCGCCGACGCCGTGCGCAAGCCCCATCCAGGCGCGCTGCGCGACCGGCGGCTTCTCGGGCTCACCCACGTAGCGCTTCGGTGTGGGGGCGGGTTTGCGGGCGCGCGAAGACGAGCCCGCTGAGGCGGGCTTCGCAGGCGTGCGACCACGCGTGGTCGAGCCGGTGCTCTTGGCCATTACTCCACGGTACGACGAACCCCCGACAATCGCCGGATCGACGCGGGCTCCCGGCGGTTCAGGCCTCGATGACCAGCGGCACGATCATCGGTCGGCGCCGCAGCTTCTGGGCGACCCAGCGGCCGATCGTGCGGCGCACCACCTGCGAGAGCGCGTGGTTGTCGCGCACGCCGTTGCCCGCGGCCTCCGCCAGGGCGCCCATGATCTTCGGCACCACCTCGTCGAACACGGAATCGTCCTCCGCGACACCCCGGGCATGGATCTCCGGGCCGGAGATGACCTTGCCCGTGGAGGCGTCCACGACGACGATCACCGAGATGAAGCCCTCCTCGCCGAGGATGCGGCGGTCCTTGAGGTCGGCGTCGGTGATCTCACCCACGCTCGCCCCGTCGACGTACACGAAGCCGAGGTCGAGCTGACCGACCACCGATGCGACGCCGTCGCGGAGGTCCACCACGGTGCCGTTCTCAGCGATGATGGTGCGCTCCGGCGCGATGCCGGTGTCCTGCGCGAGTTTGGCGTTGGCCATCAGATGCCGGTACTCGCCGTGCACCGGCAGGACGTTGCGCGGACGGAGGATGTTGTAGCAGTACAGCAGCTCCCCGGCCGCGGCGTGACCGGAGACGTGCACCTTGGCATTGCCCTTGTGCACCACTGTGGCGCCGAGCTTGGTGAGGCCGTCGATGACGCGGTAGACCGCGTTCTCGTTGCCCGGGATGAGGCTCGAGGCCAGGATCACGGTGTCGCCCGGACCGGGCTCGATCGCGTGGTCGAGGTTCGCCATCCGCGACAGCACCGCCATGGGCTCGCCCTGCGAGCCGGTGGACATGTAGACGATGCGGTCGTCGGGCAGGTCCTTGGCCTTCTTGTAGTCGATCAGCACGCCGTCGGGCACCTTGAGGTAGCCCAGGTCTTCGGCGATCGTCATGTTGCGCACCATGCTGCGGCCGAGGAACGCCACGCGTCGGCCGTGGGCGGCGGCGGCATCCAGCACCTGCTGCACACGGTGCACGTGACTGGAGAAGCTCGCCACGACGACGCGGCGCGGCGCCCTGCCGATCACCTGGTCGAGCACGGGGCCGATGGAACGCTCGGTCGGGGTGAATCCCGGGACGTCCGCGTTGGTCGAGTCGACGAGGAAGAGGTCGACGCCCTCCTCCCCGAGCCGGGCGAACGAGCGGAGGTCCGTGATGCGGCCGTCGAGCGGCAGCTGGTCCATCTTGAAGTCGCCGGTGGCGAGCGCCGTGCCGGCGGGGGTGCGGATCGCGACGGCGAGGGCGTCCGGGATGGAATGGTTGACGGCGACGAATTCGAGGTCGAACGGGCCGATCTGCTCGCGCTGACCCTCGCGCACCGTCAGCGTGTAGGGCTTGATGCGGTGCTCCTTGAGCTTCGCCTCGACGAGCGCGAGCGTCAGGCCGGAGCCGATGAGCGGGATGTCGCGGTTGAGCTTCAGCAGGTACGGCACCGCGCCGATGTGGTCCTCGTGCCCGTGGGTGAGCACGACGCCGACGATGTCGTGCAGCCGCCCGCGGATCGGTTCGAAGTCGGGCAGGATCAGGTCGACGCCCGGGTGGTGCTCCTCGGGGAAGAGCACGCCGCAGTCGACGATGAGCAGCTTGCCCTCGTACTCGAACACGGTCATGTTGCGACCGACCTCGCCGAGGCCGCCGAGCGGGATGACCCGCAGGGTGCCCGGCGGGAGTGCGGGCGGATCAGAGGGGTTGGTCATCGCGCTTCCTATCGAGTCGTGTCCGCTCGGGCTGTGGGTGCCGGGGTTCAGCGGGTCGTGCCGTGCACCTTCGGCAGAGCGCCGCCGGCGGCCGCGTTGCGGTCGGGGCGGAAGTCGGAGAAGTCGGCACCCGGAACGTCCTTGACGAGAGCGAGCTCGTCTTCGATCATCGCGGCCTCCCACTCCTCCGGGCCGACCAGGGGCAGCCGCACGCGCGGGCTCGAGATGCGCCCGAGGCCGTGCAGGATGTACTTCACCGCGACGGTGCCGGGGACGTGGGTCATGGCGGCCCGCACGAGCGGCTCGAGGCGCTTGTGCTCGGCGGTCGCGGTCTTGAGGTCGCCGCGGTTCACAGCGTCCACGATGGTGCGGTACGGCGCGGCCGCGATGTTCGCGGTGACGCCGATGAGCCCGGTGGCGCCGATCGCCAGGTGCGGCAGCACGTTCGAGTCGTCGCCGGAGAAGTACATCAGGTCGGTCTGGTTCAGCACGCGGCTGACCTCGCTGAAGTCGCCCTTGGCATCCTTCACGGCGAGGATGTTCGGGTGCTTGGCCAGGCGCAGGATGGTCTCGTACTTGATCGGCACACCCGTGCGGCCGGGGATGTCGTACAGGATGACGGGCAGGTCGGTCGCGTCCGCGACGAGGCGGAAGTGGGTGAGGATGCCCGCCTGGGTCGGCTTGTTGTAGTACGGGGTGACGATCATGATGCCGTCGGCGCCGGCCTTCTCGCTGGCCTTGTACAGCTCGATCGCGTGCGCGGTCTCGTTCGAGCCGCCGCCCGTGATGATCTTGGCCCGGCTGCCCGCGACGGACTTGCCCACCTCGACGAGGCGGAGCTTCTCGGCATCGGTCAGGGTCGAGGTCTCACCGGTCGTCCCCGTGACCACGACGCCGTCGCAACCCGCGGTGATGACATCGTCGATGTGCTTCTCGACGGCGGGCCAGTCCACTTCGCCGTCGGCCGTCATCGGCGTGACGAGCGCGACCAGCACCTGTCCGAAGGGATTGCCCGAGTGTGTCATGCTCTCCAGGTTATCGGCTCCGCCCAGGGTCAGTTGCGGCCGCGCTCCCCGAGACGGGCGGTGAGACGGTCGGGGGCGAGCGGCAGCAGCCGCCGGATCACCTTGTAGCGCAGCGACGGCACCGAGATCGAGCGTCCGCGGGCGGCATCCCGCAGCCCCTCCCGGACGACCGTCCGCGCGTCGAGCCACATCCACCCGGGGATGCCCTCCTGGCCGGGCCGCAGGCCGAGCCGCGCGTGGAAGTCCGTGTGCACGAAACCCGGGCAGACCGCCGTGACGGTGACGCCCCGCGGGGCGTACCGGACGTTTGCCCACCGGCTGAACTGCACGAGCCAGGCCTTCACCGCACCGTATGTCGATCGCGGCATGAACGCGGCGATCGACGCCACGTTGACGATGCGTCCCCGTCCGCGGGCGAGCATCGGACCGAGCGCGGCGTGCATGAGACGCATGGACGCCTCGTCGTGGAGGCGCAGGTGGCGCACCTCGTCGGCGATGTCGTTGCGCTCGAACGCCAGCGACAGCCCGAAGCCGGCGTTGTTGACGAGCACGTCGATCGGATGCGACTCGTCGGCAAGCCGCGCCTCCACCCCCGCGCGGGCGTCGTCGTCGAGCAGGTCGGCGGGGAGCACCTCGACCGCGACGCCGTGGGCCCCCAGTCGTACGGCGAGTGCATCGAGGGCCTCACGGCCGCGCGCGACGAGCACCAGGTCGCAGCCGCGTTCGGCGAGCTGCCGGGCGAACTCCGCGCCGATCCCCGAACCGGCACCGGTCACGAGCGCGGTGGGCATCAGCGTCCCAGCCGCAGGAACCGGTAGCGGATGCCGGTGCGCGAGGTCATCCACCCGTCTGCCGGTGGCTCCTCGGACACCACGGCCCAGCCGTCCATGTCGGGCGCCGTCGTGTCGCCGTCGACCTCGACGTCGAGCTCGGTGACCTCGAGCCGGTCGGCGCGGGCGATCGCGGCGCGGAAGATCTGCCCGCCGCCGATCACCCAGATCCAGTCCGGTGCACCGGTCGCGGCGCGCGCCAGGCCCTCGTCGAGGCTGCGCACGATCTCCGCTCCGTCGCCGAGGCCGTCGTGCGAGGTCACCACGATGTTGCGGCGGCCGGGAAGCGGGCGGTAGCGCTCCGGGAACGACTCCCACGTGCGCCGTCCCATCACCACGGGCGCGCCGAGCGTGAGCTCCTTGAAGTGCGCGAGATCTTCGGGCACATGCCACGGCATCCCGCCCTGCGCGCCGATGACGCCCCCGTGCGCCTGCGCCCAGATGAGTCCGATGCCTGTCATACGGCGACGGCGGCGCGGATCGCGGGATGGTGCTGATAGCCCTCCACGACGAAGTCCTCGTACGTGTAGTCGAAGATCGAGCCGGGCGTGCGCGCGAAGCGCAGCGTGGGCGCCGGATAGGGGTCGCGCGTGAGCTGCTCGGCGACCTGCTCGCGGTGGTTGTCGTAGATGTGGCAGTCGCCGCCCGTCCAGACGAACTCCCCCGGCTCGAGACCGGTCTGCTGGGCGATCATCATCGTCAGCAGTGCGTACGACGCGATGTTGAACGGCACCCCGAGGAACAGGTCGGCGCTGCGTTGGTACAGCTGGCAGGAAAGCCGGCCGTCGGCCACGTAGAACTGGAACAGGGCGTGGCAGGGCGCGAGCGCCATGTCCGGGATGTCGGCCGGGTTCCACGCCGACACGATGAGGCGCCGCGAGTCCGGGTTCTGCCTGATCTGCGCGATGACGTCGCTGATCTGGTCGATGTGCCCGCCGCCGGCGGTGGGCCAGGAGCGCCACTGCACGCCGTAGACCGGGCCGAGCTCGCCCGCGGCATCCGCCCACTCGTCCCAGATCGTGACCCCGTTCTCGCGCAGCCAGCCGACGTTGGACTCGCCGCGCAGGAACCACAGCAGCTCGTACGCGATGGACTTGAAGTGCACGCGCTTGGTCGTCACGAGCGGGAACCCCTCGCTCAGATCGAAGCGGATCTGACGGCCGAACAGGCTCGTCGTCCCCGTGCCGGTGCGGTCGCTCTTGTGCGTGCCATGGGCCAGGACGTCGCGCAGCAGGTCTTCGTACGGGGTCGGGGTGCTCACGGAAACCACGATACCGACCGGGTCGGACACTTCGGCTCGCTGCGCTCGCTCAGTGCATCGAATCGGCTCCGGCGGTGCTCGGAGGAAGAATCTGATGAATATGTCACTCGTATAGCGTTATTCTGTTCTGTCATGGGTCTGTTCGTCGCGTGCATGCTGCTTGCCGCGCTCGTTCTCGCCGCCGTGATCGGCGGGATCGCCGTCACCTGGTACCGGAACCGCACCGCCCCGCCGCCCCTCGGCGACGAGGTCGTCGAGCCTCGTCGGCTCGGAGCCGACGCGCTCGGCGAGCAGGCGACGCTGCTGCAGTTCAGCACCCGCACGTGCGCCCGCTGCCCCGGTGTGCACCGCACGCTCGCGGAGGTCGCGCGCAGCCGGTCCGGCGTCGTCCATCTCGACGTCGACCTGACGCACCGGCCCGACATCGCCCGGCACTTCCGGGTGCTCCAGACGCCGACCACCCTGGTGCTCGACCGCCACGGCGTCGTGCAGACCCGGTTCGGCGGCATCCCGGGGCGCCGCGTCGTCGAGCTGGAGGTCAGCCGCGTCGCGGCGCAGTCGCTCGCCGCGCCGTCCCTCGCCGCGCCGTCGCTCGCCGAGTAACTGCTCGGACGTCCTGACGTTAGGCTGGCCTCGGCGCATCCGCGTCGCACCAGACCCGCGCGCCTGCATCCGGGCGCCGCTCCACACCCACCCGGAGGAATCCATGAGTGTCACCAGCGAAGCCACCGCCACCTGGAGTGGCAGCCTCGTCGAGGGCTCGGGCGAGTTCGCCCTCGAGAGCTCGAACCAGGGACCGTTCCCCATCAACTGGAAGGCTCGCAGCGAGGGTTCGACGTCGGTCACCACCCCCGAGGAGCTCATCGCGGCCGCGCACGCCTCGTGCTACAACATGGCGTTCTCGAACGCGCTGGCCGAGAACGGCACCCCGCCGCAGAAGCTCGAGACGACCGCATCCGTCACCTTCATCCCCGGCACCGGCATCACCGGCAGCCACCTGAACGTCAACGCCGAGATCGCGGGCCTGTCGGCCGAGGACTTCAACCGCCTCGCCGAGGAGGCCAAGGCGGGATGCCCCGTCTCGGCGGCGCTCGCGGGCATCGAGATCACCATCGAGGCGACGCTGGCCTGAGCTTCCCCGCTCGACGACGAGGCCGTGCCCTGCGGGGCACGGCCTCTTCTCGTGTCAGGATGCGCGCGCGACGCGCTCTAGCTTGATGGCCGTGCGCACCGCGTCGCGCGCGCGGCGGCGGTCTCCGGCGGCGTCGTAGGCCAGGCCGAGCCGGTACCACGCGCGCCAGTCGTCCGGGTGCGCCTGCACGTCGTCCCGGTAGTGCGGGAAGACGGCTTCGGCATCGGCGCGAATCACGCGGCCACTCTCGCGCACCTCGACCTCGTCGGCGGGAAGCCCGCCCTCCGCCTCGAGGCGACGTCCGATCTTCTCGGCGCGGAAGCCGAACCAGAGCTCGCGGCCGAGCGCCCAGCCTGCGACGACCGGCAGGATCAGCAACGCGACGCCCATCGCGATCGCCACACCGGTGCCGGTGCGCAGCAGAGCGAACGCCCAGTTCAGCGAGATGATCAGGTACAGCACGAGCGCGACGGACATGATCGCGACGCCGATCCGGGTGCTCATGGGCGCGGCGCCCCGATCCCGATGTCGATGACGCTGTCGAGTCCGACGACGACGCCCTGCACCGAGAGCGCATGCTGCAGGGCGAGCCGGATGCCGGGCGCGTACGCCTCGGCCGGCTCGACCGTGTCGTGAACGATCGACAGCGACTCCCCCGCGCCGGAGAGGATGACCTCCTGCTTGGCGATCACCCCGGGACGACGCAGCGAGTGCACCGGGACGCTCGCGACCTGCTGCCCGCGGGCGCGCTGGTCGGCGAACGGGGCGTCGACCGGTCCCTGCTCGGTGCGGGCGGCCGCGATGAGCTCGGCGGTGCGCACCGCCGTACCGCTCGGCGAGTCGATCTTGGTGTCGCGGTGCGCCTCGATGATCTCCACCGAGTCGAAGAAGCGCGCGGCGGCCGCGGCGAGCGCCGAGCCCAGCACGGAGCCCAGCGAGAAGTTGGGGACGAACAGGACGCCGGTCTCGGCGGCGTCGGCGAGGGGGCGGATCGCGGCGATCCGCTCGGCCGACCAGCCGGAGGTGCCGACGACGACGGGGACGCGCTGCGAGATCGCCGCCCGCACCACCTCGCCGGAGACGGCGGGGGTCGTGGCGTCGATCACGAGGTCGGCGTCACCGATCGCGGACAGGTCGTCGCGGGAACCCAGCTGCGCGGCGAGCTCGAACCCGTCGGCGCCGCGTACGACGTCGCAGATGATCCCCCCGAGCTTCCCGGAAGCCCCCACCACTGCCACACGCGTCGTCATGGTTCCAGCCTATCCGGGCCTCCGTCGCCGCCCGGTCGTACAGTGGGCGGATGGCATCCCTGCGCCCCTCCCCCGTCGATGCCCCCGACGCGCACGCCCTGCTCGAGGAGTACTTCCACTCCCGCGAGATCGGCTTCGCCCATCAGGGCGTGGAGTACGCGATCCGCTTCCCGGATGCCGCCGCGTTCGAGCCGCCGGCGGGCATCTTCCTGGTGCTCGACGACGGCGACGTGCCGAGCGGATGCGGAGGCATCCGGCGCCTGCCGGACGGTCCCGCCGGGATCCGGTACGAGGTGAAGCACCTGTACGTCCGCGAGACGGGACGCGGCCGGGGCTGGGGCCGGATGCTGCTGGACGCGCTCGAGTCCCATGCCCGGGGGTGGGATGCCGCCGAGCTGGTGCTCGACACGCACCACTCGCTCGAGGCCGCGGCCGGCCTCTACCTCTCGAGCGGCTACACCGCGGTGGAGCGCTACAACGACAACCCCAACGCGACGCGCTGGTACGCGAAGAGCCTCGGGTGAGGCGAGGTCAGACCGGGGGGACCTCGGGCAGGCCGGTGCGCAGCTCGAAGGGCAGGTGGGCCAGGTCGTTGTGTGTGACCAGGCTCCAGGGCCGCCCCTGACGCTGCGCGATGATCGTCAGCCCGCAGTGCGCCTGGTTCAGGGTCATCCAGCGCCAGGCCGGTGCGCCGAGCACTTCGCGGACGAACCAGCCGATGACGAAGTTGTGCGTGATCAGCAGCTCGTGCACGTCACCGGGCTTGCGCACCAGGAACTCGCTCGTGGCATCCGCCATCTGCGCGGCGCCCGCCTCGATCTCGGCCTCGGTGACCGAGCCGAAGAACGACTCGAACGCCGCGGGGGTCTCGGGCGTCATGCCGGTGGGCACGCAGTCGAACAGCAGGGCGCTCGCCTGCGGCTCGATCGACGGCAGCCGCTCGGCGACGGCGTGGGCCGTCTGCGCGGCGCGCTCGAGCGGAGAATGCCATACGGCGTCCAGCGGCACGCCGGAAAGGCGATCGGCCAGCAGCTCCGCCTGGCGGCGTCCCCGCGCGGACAGATGGCCGTCGGCGAGGCCGTGCTCGGCATCCTGATGCTCACCGTGACGCACGAGGTAGATGTAGTGCGTCATGTGCGATTCCTCCCGGTGCCGATGCCCGCCGGATGCGGGCACACGGTCAACCACCCTACGTCAGAGTCGACGTCACTCGGCTGCGCGGGCGATCTCGGCCAGCTGAGCGCGGCTGAGATGCACGCCGACGCCCTGCACGACCTCATCGAGCTGCTGGGGGCCCGCGGCGTCGACGATCGGGGCCACGATGATCCGCTGCGCGAGCAGCCACGCGACCGCGACGGCGCTCCCCGAGACGCCCAGGGCCGCACCGACCGACGTGAGCGCGCGCTGCAGGCGCACAGCGCGCCGCTGCGGCGACTGCGACCACTGCGACGGACGCACGGCCCGGGCGACGAGCTGGGCGGCGGACGGGGCGTCTGCGGCGATCAGGGAGCGCTCCACGGGGTGGGACGCCGTCACGGCGATGCCCTGGGCGCCGGCGACGAGGCGCAGATCGCCGTCGAGGCCCGAGCGGCGCAGGACGCTGTACGGGGCGTCGAGCACCGTGAACCGGGGGTATCCCGCAGAGGCGAGGATGCGCGCTTCGACCAGCTGCTCCGCGCTGAACCGGTACGCGGCGAGCGCGCGCACCTTGCCCGACCCGATGAGCCACTCCGCCGTCGCGAGGGTGTCGTCGACGGGGACGGGTTCGCCGGTGCCGTCGAGGTAGAGCACGTCGATGCGATCGGTGCCGAGCCGTGTGAGGGAGGCCTCGACGGAGCGCACGAGGTTGACCGGGCCGAGCCCGCGGTTGTCGGGGTGACCGCCGACGCGGGCGGCCAGCACGATGTCGTCACGCAGTCCGCGCGTGCTCAGCCACTGTCCGACCGCCTGCTCGCTGCGACCGCCGTTCCAGCTGTCGGCGACGTAGACCGCGTTGCCTCCGCGCGAGACGTAGGCGTCCATGGTCTGGTCGGCGCCGTGCTGCGCGACCGGTCCGCCGAACGCACGACCGCCGAGGATCAGCGGGAAGATGTCGAATCCGGTCTCGCCGAGCGGGACGCGGATGCCGCTTCCGACTGCGGGGCCCTGCACCGGGATCGGGGCGGACGGGTGCGTGGGCAGGGCATGCGTCGCGGCTTCACGGGCACTGCGGCGGGTCGCGGGCACGGGTGATGACGACGTCTGCTGACCGACATTCAAGTTCGACATGGTCACCCCCGCGAGCATCCGGTTTGCCTGAGTTGCCGCCACCGGCGCCCCCCAGCGCTTGATAACGAGGCTATGCGACGGCACCTGGGAAACCGCGCCGGAACGCGGCGTTCCGGCGAACAATTCCGTAACTTTTCCGTCACACTCCTGAGGAGCCCGCTCCCGCCACTCCTGATACCGGCCGCAGACGACGGATGCCCGCCCCCGGACGGGGACGGGCATCCTCTTCGACCTGCGGGAGGATCACTCCGCGACGGCGACCTCGACCTCGGCGGGCTCTTCGGTCACCGGCTCGAGCGACAGCTTGCCGCGGTCGTCGACCTTGCCGATGCGCACCAGCAGCTTCTGGCCGACCGAGAGCACGTCGTCGACGTTCTCGACCCGCTTGCCGCCGGTGAGCTTGCGCACCTCGGAGATGTGCAGCAGGCCGTCCTTGCCCGGCAGCAGCGACACGAAGGCGCCGAACGCGGCGATCTTCACGACGGTGCCGAGGAACTGCTCGCCCACCTCGGGGTTGTGCGGGTTGGCGATCGCGTTCACCTGGGCGCGCGCGGCCTCGGCCGACGGGCCGTCGACGGCGCCGATGTAGACGGTGCCGTCCTCCTCGATGGAGATGTCGGCGCCGGTCTCGTCCTGGATCGCGTTGATCGTCTTGCCCTTGGGGCCGATCAGTTCGCCGATCTTGTCGACCGGGATCTGCACGCTGATGACGCGCGGCGCGGTCGGCGCCATCTCGTCCGGCGAGTCGATCGCGCTCGTCAGCACGTTGAGGATCGTGATGCGGGCTTCGTGCGCCTGCTTCAGGGCGGCCGACAGCACCGACGACGGGATGCCGTCGAGCTTGGTGTCGAGCTGGATCGCGGTGACGAACTCGCTCGTGCCGGCGACCTTGAAGTCCATGTCGCCGAGGGCGTCCTCGGCTCCCAGGATGTCGGTCAGCGCGGCGTAGCGGGTCTGGCCGTCGACCTCGTCCGAGACGAGGCCCATCGCGATGCCGGCGACGGGGGCGCGCAGCGGCACACCCGCGTTCAGCAGCGACAGGGTCGACGCGCACACCGAGCCCATCGACGTCGAGCCGTTGGAGCCGAGCGCCTCGGACACCTGACGGATCGCGTACGGGAACTCCTCGCGGCTGGGCAGCACCGGCACGAGCGCGCGCTCGGCCAGGAAGCCGTGCCCGATCTCGCGACGCTTCGGCGAACCGACGCGGCCGGTCTCACCGGTCGAATACGGCGGGAAGTTGTAGTGGTGCATGTACCGCTTGTGCGTGACCGGCGACAGCGAGTCGATCTGCTGCTCCATCTTGAGCATGTTCAGCGTGGTGACGCCCAGGATCTGGGTCTCACCGCGCTGGAAGATCGCCGAACCGTGGGCACGCGGGATGACCTGCACCTCGGCGTCCAGCGGACGGATGTCCGCCAGGCCGCGGCCGTCGATGCGCACACCCTCGGCGAGGATGCGACCGCGCACGATCTTCTTGGTCACCGACTTGTAGGCGCCGGACACCTCGCCGAGCGCGGATGCCGGCAGCTCGCCGGCCTCGACGGCGGCGGCCACCTCGGCCTTGACGCGCTCCTTGACCGCGTCGTCGGCGTTCTGGCGCTCGATCTTGTCGGCGATCTGGTACACGCCGACGAGCTCGTCGTAGGTGCGACCGGCGACGAAGTCGTACGTCTCCTGCGCGTAGGGCGGGAACACCGGGTACGGCTGGATCTCCTTGGCCGCGACGTTCGCCATCGCGGTCTGCGCGGCGACGAGCTCCTTGATGAAGGGCTTCGCTGCCTCGAGACCCTGCGCGACGACCTCTTCCGAGGGCTTCGTGGCGCCGGCCTTGATGAGGTTCCAGCTGTTCTCGGTGGCCTCGGCCTCGACCATCATGATCGCGACTTCGCCGTCCGGCAGCACGCGGCCGGCGACCATCAGGTCGAAGACGGCGTCCTCGAGCAGCTTCGCGTTCGGGAACGCGACCCACTGGTCGGCGTGGTCGCCGTGTCCCGGGATGAGAGCCAGGCGGACACCGGCGATCGGGCCCGAGAACGGCAGGCCGGAGATCTGGGTGGATGCCGACGCGGCGTTGATCGCGAGGGCGTCGTAGAACTCGCCCGGAGCGATCGAGAGCACGGTGACGACGATCTGCACCTCGTTGCGGAGGCCGTCGACGAACGACGGGCGCAGCGGGCGGTCGATCAGACGGCAGACGAGGATCGCCTCCGTCGACGGGCGGCCTTCGCGGCGGAAGAACGAGCCGGGGATCTTGCCGGCGGCGTACGAGCGCTCTTCGACGTCGACGGTCAGCGGGAAGAAGTCGAAGCCTTCACGGGGGCTCTTGCCGGCGCTGGTGGCCGACAGCAGCATGGTTTCGCCGTCGAGATAGGCGGCGACTGCGCCCTGCGCCTGCTGGGCGAGGCGTCCGGTCTCGAACCGGACGGTGCGGGTGCCGAAGCGTCCGTTGTCGAGGACGGCTTCAGCAGCGGTGATTTCCGGACCTTCCAAGAGGTCCCTCTCTTTCCTCTTTGGACCTTCCCCTACCTGGGGAGGGCCTGATTTAGGCTCGCACCGTCCGTATGACGGGCGAGCATGCCAGAGACCGCGGGCATCCGAGAGTCCACGCACCTGCGCGAGCATGACGCACTGCGGTCGCGTCCACCCTATCAGCGGCTTCCTGACCGCAGCCGGAGCCGGGGCGCGGATGATCGACAAAGCGGGCGGATCGTCCTACCCTTGAGCGCATGCGCCTCATGCGCAACGCACGCCTCATTCGTCACATCGGCATCAGCGCGGTCGCCATCGCCCTGGTGGGCTGGGTCGTACCCGCAGCCGTCGCAGCCGACGGCCCGGCGCCGTCCGCCCCCGGATACCCGACATGGTCCGACGTCCAGCACGCCCGGCACAGCGTCGCGGCGACCGACGCGGAGGTGCGCCTGGTCAAAGCGGCGCTCGATCGCGCGCAGCAGGCGTCGGCCGCGGCATCCGCGGCCGCGTT
>NZ_DATEJS010000233.1:0-5080 GCF_035277845.1 Microbacterium sp. | reverse complement strand
CGCGGTCGCGGACGCGCTCGCGGCCGGCTGAGCCGACGACGCTCAGGAGGCGTCCGTAGGATGTGGGTGATGTCCAGACGGGTCGTGCTGTGGGGTGCATTCGTGCTCGTGCACCTCGTCGTCGCGGTGCTCGGCTTCGTGCTGCCGACGCAGCCGATGGGCGACGTCTACCTGGCGTACGAGCCGTGGTCGGACGCCGCACTCGGCGGCCAGGGCGTCGTCGGCGTCACGTGGCCATGGGTCTACCCGCAGCTGGCGCTCGTGCCCATGCTGCTGGCGCACATGTTCGACTGGGTCACCGGCATGTACACGGTGTCGTGGGCGGTGCTGGTGACGATCTGCGACGCGCTCGGATTCGCCGTGCTCGTCGGCCGGGGCCGCTCGGCCGGGCGCAGCATCGCCGCGTGGTTCTGGCTCGGGTTCATGCTCTTGCTGGGGCCCGCCGGGATGTACCGGCTCGACGCGATCACGGTGCCCCTGGCGGTGGCGGGCGGTCTGTGGCTGCTCGGCCGCCCGCTGGTCGGATCGATCCTGCTGTCGGTGGCGACGTGGATGAAGGTCTGGCCGGCTGCGATCCTCGCCGCGGCGCTCCTCGCCGGACGCCGGCGTCTGCCGGTGATCGGGGGAGCCGCGCTCGTCTCGGCGGTCACGGTCGGCGCGGTGGCGGCGGCCGGCGGCGCCGCGTACGTGTTCGGCTTCATCGGCGATCAGACCGGCCGCGGGCTGCAGCTCGAGGCGCCCGTCAGCGGCATCTACGTGTGGGCGACGGTGTTCCGCGTGCCCGGGGCATCCCTGTTCTACAGCACGGACATGCTGACGTACGAGGCCACCGGGCCGCACGTGGTCGCCGTGGTCGCCGTGATGACCCCGCTGCTGGTGCTCGCGGTCGGAGCGGTCGCCGTGATCGGCGCGGTGAAGACGTGGCGCGGGGCGTCGTTCGCGGCGCTCTTCCCCGACCTGGCCCTCTCGCTCGTGCTGGCGTTCATCTTCTTCAACAAGGTCGGGTCGCCGCAGTACTACACCTGGATCGTGGCGCCGCTCGTGATGGGGCTCGTGATCGACCGGCGCCGATGGCGACGCCTCGCGGTGATGGGGCTCGTCATCGCCGCACTCACGCAGGTGATGTACC
This sequence comes from Microbacterium sp., assembly GCF_035277845.1. GTDB lineage: Bacteria > Actinomycetota > Actinomycetes > Actinomycetales > Microbacteriaceae > Microbacterium. The sequence continues at coordinate 3,951 of NZ_DATEJS010000233.1, read as the reverse complement.
CCGTCATGTACATGGGCGTGATGAGCGGCGACCCGATGTCGGAGCTGGTGCTGACGGTGCGCAACCTCGCCGCCGGCGTGATGCTGGTGTGGAGCGTGGTGCGACTCGTGCGCGTGCGGACGCGCGGGCGCGTGCCGTGGCTCGCGGCGAGGAACGCCGCGGCCGCGGTCGGGTAGCGTCGGATCATGCTCGTTGCCTTCTCTGTGGCCCCCAGCGGAACCGGACGCGAAGACGGATCCGTGCACGACGCCGTCGCCGCGGCCGTGCGGATCGTTCGCGAGTCGGGGCTGCCGCACCGCACCACGTCGATGTTCACCGAGATCGAGGGCGAGTGGGATGCCGTCTTCGACGTCGTGAAGCGCGCCACCGAGGCGGTGCTGCCGTACGGGTCGCGCGTGTCGCTCGTGCTGAAGGCCGACATCCGTCCCGGGTACACCGGCGAGATCGATGCGAAGATCGATCGCCTCGAGGCCGCGATCGACGAGTGACGCCGTGGGCGACGGACTCCGTGAGCTGCAGGACGCCCTCGCGCGCGCGGGCGCCGGAGCGGAGGCGGTCGATGCCGTCGCAGGGACGGTCATCGTCGTGCGCGACGGCCGCCACGGACCGGAGGTGCTCATGCTGGAGCGCCCCGACCGCGGTTCGTTCGCCGGCGCCTGGGTGTTCCCGGGCGGCAAAGTGGAGGCCGGGGATGCCGGCGACGCCGAATGGCAGGCCGCCCGCAGTGCGGGCATCCGCGAGACGTGGGAGGAGACCGGCCTGACCCTGGACGCGGATGCCGTGGTGGCGCTGTCGTGCTGGGAGCCGCCGGCCGGGATGTCCACGCGCATCCGCACCTGGTTCTTCGTCGCGCCGGCGCCGCACACCACCGAGCTGACGCTGTCCGCCGACGAGACGGTCGGTGCGGAGTGGGTGCGCCCGGCCGACCTGCTCGACCGGCACGGGCGCGGGGAGCTGCGGCTGTACCCGCCGACGTGGGTGACGCTGCACGGGCTCACCGGCGCAGGCGACATCGAGACCCTGCTGGCGGAGGTGCCCGCGGAGCCCGGCCGGTACGCCGGCGAGCTGCGCGACGACGCCCGCGGACGGTTCATCATGTGGGCGGGGGATGCCGAGTACGGGATGTCGGCGGACGCTGTCCAGGCGGCATCCGCTTCCCGCCACCGGCTGCGGATCGATCAGCTGCCATGGGAGTACGAGCGCAGCTGATCCGGCTGCGATCCGACCGAGGTCAGCGGCGCTCGGCGCGGTGCGCGACGAGCAGATCGTGCGGCCAACTGCTGGCCGGGGCTTTGTCGGGAAGCAGCTCGGCGTCGCGGACGATCGAGCGCTCCAGTGCGGACTCGATGTCCAGGCGCGGCCGGTCCCGCTCGATCGCCGTCCGCGTCGCCTCCGCGTCCGGCAGGGGGTCCGCACCGAAGTCCATGCGCACGCCGAGGCGGACGAGGCGGGTGAGACCGCCGCGCTCCTCCGCGATGTGCGGGGACGTGTGCAGGGCGACGGCCTCCCACACCGCCTCGGCGTCGAGCTCGGGGCGGTGCTCGCGGAGGAAGCGACGCGCCGCGTTGGCCCCGACCACCTCGAACCGCAGCGGCTCGTCGCCGCCGATCACCGTGCCGAGGTCGTGCAGCAGCGACGCCACCCAGACGAGGTCGGGGTCGGCGGCGATCCCCTCGTGAACGCCGATGGCCGACGCGTACACCGCGACGCGGATCGAATGGTTCAGGATCGGTTCGTCGAGGATGCCGGCCGCGTACGCCCGGGCCGCCTGGACGACCGGCGAGTCGGGCACGGTGCTCGCGGTCATGCGCTCAGGATGCCAGCAGCCGCTGCAGATGCTGTCCGACGACGCCGGTCTCGATGAGGAAGCCGTCGTGGCCGAAATCGCTCGTGATGACCACCGCGCGATCGCCGTCGAGCGTGTTCGGGATGCTGCGCGCGATGCGGTGCTGCCCGTCGACCGGGAACAGCCGGTCGGAGTCGATGCCGAGCACGAGCGCCGTCGCGGTGACCCGGCGCAGGGCCTCTTCGATGCCGCCGCGGTCCCGGCCGACATCGTGCGAGTCCATGGCCTCGACGAGACGGATATAGCTGTTCGCGTCGAAGCGGCGGGTGAACTTGTTGCCGTGGAAGTCGAGGTACGACTCCACCGCGAAGCGGCCGCCGTGCCCGAGGGGACTCACCCCGGACTGCCACGACCGCTGGAACCGCTGGTTGAGCTCGGTGGGGCTGCGGTAGTTCAGCAGCGCCATGCGGCGCGCGAGGGCGAGGCCGCGGGTGGGCCCGTCGCCGTCGCCGGCGTCGTAGTAGTCGCCGTTCTGGAACCGCGGGTCGATCTGGATCGCCTCCAGCTGCACCGAGTTCAGTGCGATCTGGTCGGCCGTGTTCGCCGGGGGAGCAGCGAGGATGCCGACCCGCGCGACGCGCTCCGGCTTCCCGATCGCCCACTCCATCGCGTGCATGCCGCCCATCGACCCGCCGATGACGGCGGCCCACGTGCCGATGCGGAGCTGGTCGGCCAGCAGGGCGAGGGCTGCCACCTGGTCGCGGATCGTCACGTACGGGAATCGGGAGCCCCACTCGCGCCCGTCCGGCGCGATGGTGGCGGGGCCGGTCGAGCCCTGGCATCCGCCGAGCATGTTGGGAGCCACGACGAACCAGTGGTCGGTGTCGATGGCGCACCCGGGACCGACGAGGTCCTGCCACCATCCCGCCGTCGGATGCCCGGGCCCCGCCGGCCCCCGCACGTGGCTGTCGCCGGTGAGCGCATGCAGGATCAGCACCGCGTTGCCGCCGTCGGGCGCGAGTTCCCCCCACGTCTCGTAGGCGATGCGGATGCTGGGCAGCTCCCGTCCGCCCTCGGTGCGGAAGTCGCGGAAGACGGCGAAGCGCCGGTCGCCGACCGGGTCGCCGTCCTGCCACGCGCCGGTGGCCGGCGGACGGCCGAGCAGCAGCCGGGCATCGGCCTCCGTGACCGGCGCCGACGGCACGGTGTCTTCGGAGGTCTGCCAGTCCAATTGAAGGCATCCTTTCGTCGCAGCCCGGGCTCCAACCAGGCTACAGAGCCTCGTGACGGCGGGCTGCCGATGTTACGGGCGGCGCCGGTCGAGCGATCCGCGGGCGACGCCCGTTCGCACGACGATGGGCGGTGGTCAGACCGTCTCGGTCGCCGGGTCGGGCTCGAGATCGTCGAGGTGCCCGATCTGCGCCAGCGCCCAATCCACCTGCTCGACGGGGATCGCCCACGTCAGCCGGGCGGTGGATGTCGTGACCCGGAACAGCGGCGCATCGGCAGAGCGCTCGATGCGGTCACGCGGCCCCTCATCGCTCGGCGGCAGCGAGACCGCCAGGACGGGGATGTCGGCACCGTCGAATCGGATGCGGTCGGGTGCGAGCGTCACGACGCCGTGGCGCCACGCCGTCGTGAGGCCCGGCTGGATGCCGTCCTCAACCCGGAGGCCGCACTTCAGCCGGCCCCGTCGCTGCCTGCGGCGGACGGACGCGCTTCGGAACGCTTCGGCGATCCCTTCGCCGATGATGTTCACGATCAGCGTGCCGACGAGCTCGTCGATCAATTCGTCGTCCCCATGGGAGCCATTCTCCCGGATGCGGGGGCGGTCCGGGACTGTGACGCGGGGAGGGTCCTCGGTGAGACACCTCGTTGCGGATGTCCCACCTGACGCTGCCAGGTGTGGAGTCTCAGGACATAGTGGACATTCCTGTCTCAGGACATAGTGGACACGGTCATTCTGGTGGCCGGGTGTCGATTCGGTGGGCGAGGCTGGTCATCGGTTTCGTGGTGGGCCAGCTTGTCCCGCGTCAAGTTGTTGGCAGGGTTTCTTTGATTTCGAAGTTGGGGATGGTGGGGTCGGCGATGCCCGCGTAGACGTCGGCGGGCCGGTTCCAGGAGATCGCCTCGTGCGGCCGGACGTGGTTGTAGTCCTGCCGGTA
>NZ_DATEJS010000232.1:0-18222 GCF_035277845.1 Microbacterium sp. | reverse complement strand
TCGCATGAGCACTGAGATCAGCCGTCGGAGCGTTCTGGCCGCAGCCGCAGCCGGCGCCGGCGCAGCAGCGATGAACGCCTTCATCTGGACACCGGCATCGGCGGTGGCCGCGACCGTCGGACACGAGGTCGCCCCGCCCGGGGGAGCCGCGGTGCCCTCGGCCGCCGGCCCCCTCGACACGGTGGTGCTCGGGGATGCCGCATCGGAGGGCGCGCACGGATTCACGGCGACGCTCTCGGATGTCGTGGCCGGCGCGCTCTCCCAGCCCGCCCGCGTCTTCAACCCGCAGGCGACCCCCGACTGGTGGGGCGGCTCGGCCGCCTTCACGGTCCGGGTGGATCCGCAGCAGACGACGTATCTCACGGTGAAGCTGTGGGGCGGCGACGTCGCCGACAAAGCGGACGAGACCCACAACTGGCGGCTGCAGCTCTTCGTCGACGGGAAGTCCGTCGGGTGGTACGACGAAGGGCCGGTCGACAACCTCGATCAGCTCGGCGCAGACCCCCGCAGCCCGGGACGCTTCTTCTTCCACACGCTGCCGCTGCCCGAAACGTACACGAACGGCAAGACCGCGCTCGACGTCGAGATCCGCTCCATGGGGCGCATCTGGGACTACGGCGGCACGACCGCCACCTACTTCTACGACCAGGTCGAGCCGTCCCGGCCCGTCTACCGCGCGTACACGCACACCGATCCGCACTTCTCGCCCGAACCCTCCGATGTGCTGGGTTCCGCACCGGTCGCCAAGACGCGGCCGAACGACGACGATGCCACGATCGGAAAGCTGACCGCTCTCGTGCGGGCCGAGCACAACGCGCTCATCTACGGCGGCGGCGCCTACGGCAGCGACGCGTGGGGGTTCAACATGCTCGCGGAGGGGTACTCCTGGACGGAGAGCCCCGCGTACCGCAACCCCGACGCGCTGACGGCGATCTGCTCCGCGATCGACGGCCGCTACAACGCGTGGAAGAGCAACCCCGCTGTCCTCACAGCATCCGACCAGCAGTGGCAGGGCTTCGGCCGGGTCGGTCTCGTGCTGGCGTATCTCTGGGAGGACATCCAGGACGAACTCGACAAGACCGTCACGACGGGGCCGACGACGGTGGCGAACCCCGGCTTCGAACTCGGGACCGCAGGCTGGTCGACCAACACGTGGTCGGGGTCCGGGACGGTCGGAGCCGACACGACGGTGGCGCGCACGGGCAGTGCATCCCTGAGGATCGTCGCGAACCCCAACGGCACGGCGGGAAGCGTCGTCGGCGTGACCATCGCGGGCCGTCCTCTGGTCGGCACGGGCACGTACGACTTCGCGGTGTGGTGCAAGACCGATTCCGTCGCGGGTCCCGGCCCCTACCTGGACGTCCTCTTCTACAACGACGCAGGCCAGGTCGTGCAGTCCGACCGGAAGTTCTACGGGAACACCGGAACCCACGATTGGCAGCAGCTCACCGCGACCCTGCCCGTTCCCGCCGGAGCCACGAAGGCCCGGATCGATCTGCGCCTCTTCGGCACCGGCACGGCATGGTTCGACGACGTGACGATGCAGCTCGTCGAGGGTACGCCGCCGGCTCCCGCCGGGATGCCCGGCCGTCGTGCGGCGTACACCGACATGCTGCTCTCCAGTCGCGACTACTGGAAGCAGAACATGCGCCACTACTCGAACCAGGCGCAGATCACCGCCATCGGCATCTATCAGTGCAACCGTGGGCTGTCGCTGCTCTCCCCGACGGATGCGTGGCCGGAGTCGCGGGCGCGGGAGTGGGTCTACGAGAGCATCGGGCTGAAGCCGTGGCTCGGCCCCGAGCAGCCCGACGGCACTCGCACCATGCCGTTGGGAACCGACTACCACGTGGTCACGCCGAAGGGCCTCACCCGAGAACTCGGCTACGTCGGCAGCTACGGCGAGGTCACGGACTGGCTCGTGATGATGTACGAGTCCATCACCCGTGGATACGGGGCCCTCGACGCCCCCGAGGTGCGTGCGCAGATGGTCAAGATGGTGCAGACGCGCGGCTACTTCCGGCAGTTCGACGTCGACGCCGACGGCTATCGGATCTCTCGGCTCGAAACCGTCGTGGGCTGGCGCAACGAGGTGTACCCCGGTGTCGCCGTCTACGCGTCGCGCACTGTCTGGGACTGCAGCCCGGTCATGGCCGCAGCCGCGTTCGACGACGAGAAGCTCACCGGCTGGACGCAGGAGATGTTCGCGGACGGACAATTCGCCCCGCAGCTGGACCTCATGTTCACGAACACCAGCAACCGCGTGCAACTGAACGCCACGCGCATGCTGGCGCGTGACCTGCCGGCGTTCCGGGCGCTTCCTGCCTCCGGTGAGCGGATGCCGGTCGATTGGGATGCTCCGGATTTCGTCTTCACCGACGAGGTCGACGGCGTCGTCGCGGTCAAGAACGGCGAGGAGCTGTTCTTCGCCTCGCTCTACTGGCGTGCCCGGCAAGGCGTCAACAACTGGGGTCGCGTCCACCTGATCCGCCCCTCGTCCGAACAGTCCGCGACCGTTCGGGAGAAGACCGGGGGCCGGCTCAGCTCGGACACGTTCGCGGTGCAGGACTGGGTGAACCAGGACTACGTGATCAACGACAGCAACGGGGGCTCGAACTTCCCGCCCGGCGGGATCACGCCGCCCGGAGCGACCGTGCACCAGGCGTACGCCGGAGAGGTGCTCCCGCTCGCGATCATCCCCTCGGACGCCCACCCCGCCCTCGGTTCCACCGAGCTCGGCGTCGAGGAGGCGCTCGTCGGGATCGCGCCCTTCTACGAGCTTCAGTACGGCCCGTACCTCGTGGGCATGAACACGACGACGGACCAGACGTTCACGCTGACGCGGCCCGGCGCGGGGACGGCGCGTCTGCTCGGCACGCCGCCGAGCGGATTCCACGGCGATCCGGACCACGTCGCGCTGGCGGCCGGACTCACGCTGGCGCCGCAGAGCACCGTCGTGCTCCACCTCGATCAGCCGAGCGCGTAGGAGCTTCGTGGTCACCGCCCTCAACCCCGTCGTCCGCGGCTTCGCGCCGGACCCCTCCCTGATCCGCGTGGGCGAGTGGTTCTACCTCGCGACCAGCTCATTCGAGTGGTATCCGACGATCCCGATCCGGCGCTCGCGCGACCTCGTCGAGTGGGAGCACGTCGGATCGGTCGACGGCGCCGTCCCGCAGGGGAACCTGCACGGCGTCCCCGATTCGGCCGGCATCTGGGCGCCGTCCCTCAGTCATGACGGCGAGCAGTTCTGGATCACCTACTCGATCATCCGCACCTTCCTCGGGCGACAGCTCGACGTGGAGACCTACATCTCCACGTCGGCTGCCGCCGAGGGGCCGTGGCGGCCTCCGAGCCGGGTGAGCGGGCACGGGTTCGACCCCTCGATCTTCCACTTCGGCGGATCCCACTACCTGCTCAACCTGCAGTGCGACTCCCGGCCGGGCGGCAGCAGGTTCTCCGGCATCCTGATCGTGCCGCTCGACGACGACGGCACGCGCACCGTGGGCACGCCGAAGCTGCTGCTGCAGCATCCGACCCTCATCGAGGGCCCGAAACTGTTCACCCACGACGGCTGGTTCCACCTGGTGCTGGCGCAGGGCGGCACCGGGGTGGAGCACGGGGTGCTGATGGCCCGCAGCCGCGAGCTCTTCGGCCCGTACGAGATCGACGACCGCCCCCTGCTCACGTCGCGCGACGACCGCACCCTGCGACTGCAGAAGGCCGGGCACGGCGAGTTCGTGCAGGATGCCGGCGGCACCTGGTACCTCGGACACCTCGCCTCGCGGTGGCTCGACACCCTGCAGGGGCGACAGTTCCCCTGGGGGCGGGAGACCTGCGTGCAAGAGGTGGACTGGGTGGACGGATGGCCCCGACTCGCGTCGGGGAGCCCGCATCCGGCGGACACGTTCACCCCGCCCGAACCACTCGGACCACGCTTCCCGTCAGCGCCGCAGGAATCCCCGACCGGGTGGCCGTGGCGCACGCCGCGCGAACCCGTCGGCGACTGGGCCGTGTGGGCGGACGGCGAGCTGCGCCTGCGCGGTCGTCACGACCTCGAGTCGCTGTTCGGCGTGAGCATGCTCGCCCAGCCTGTGCAGGAGCCGCACTTGCGCCTGCACACCACCGTCGACGCCGAACCGGCGACCTACACCGAAGGCGCCGGCATCGTGCTCTGGTACGACTCCGCCTCGTACTACTCGCTGGCCGTCTCCTGGGTCGAGCCGGAGGGCGAGACCCAGCAGGGGCAGCAGTGGGATGCCGGCGGGCGCCGCGCCGCCGTGCTCACCGCCCGCGACCTGGGCGGCGCGCGCGTGGTGGCCGTCCGCATCCTCCCCGACCACGGCCCGGTCGGACTGGCGGTCGCGGTCGACGGGCCGACAGCCCGCTTCCGCGTCGACGGAGCCGAGCTCGGACCGGCGCTGGACGTCGGCATCCTCTCCGACGACTACGGGAACGCCCTCCGCTTCACCGGATCGATGGTGGGCGTGTACGCCGTCGACACGGTCGACGCCGCGTTCACGGCCGCCTTCCGATCGCTCGAGGTGACCCAGAGCCCCGGCGAGTCCGTCCCCTGAGCAACCCCGGGTCGAGCGACCCGGGTCCGACCACATCGAAAGTCCGCGAAAGTCTGCAACGAAGGAGAACACCCATGTTCGCGCTCACGAAAGGCCGAGGAGGATGGGCAGCCGCGATCGCGACGGCCGCCGTCGTCGCCTCCGGACTGCTGCCGGCCGGCACCGCGCACGCCGACACCGGCACGACACCGTCGGTGACGACGACCGTCAGCATCGACAAGACCACGAGCTCCGCGGGCTTCGTGCACCCCGGCGTCGGGGTGGACGCGGCGAGCCTCGAGACCACGCGCAGCGAACTCATCGCGGGCGCCGAGCCGTGGACGAGCTACTACCAGGGCATGCTCGCGACCAAGTACGCGAGCACCACCCTGACCTCGACGAACCAGGGCGCCGGCGACGGCGTGCCCGCGAACCCCGACTTCAACAACGTCGGGGTCAGCGACAAGCTCGGTCAGGACTCCGAAGGCGCCTACACCCAGGCGATCCTCTACTACCTGACGGGCAACCCGGTCTACCGCGAGAACGCCCTCAAGATCGTGCGCATCTGGAGCCACATGGATCCCACGGGGTACAAGTTCTTCGCCGACGCGCAGATCAAGACCGGACCCTTCGTCTACCGCATCATGGCGGCCGCGGAACTGCTGCGCTACACGTCCGCGGTCGCGAGCCCGGACGGATACCCGCTCGCGTGGACGGCGAAGGACACGGCCGACTTCACCGACAACTTCGCCGTGCCGATGGTCGACACGATGGACTACGGCAACGCGTGGTACATGAACCAGGGGACGCTGCCGCTCGAAGGCGCGATGGCGAGCTACATCTTCACCGACAACCGGGCCCGCTACGACCAGGCCGTCGAGTGGTTCACGATGAACTCCACGGCACCGAACCAGGACGTCAACGGCGCGCTCGGGTCGATGTACCGGCTCATCTCGGCGGATGACCCGCGCAACCCCTACCACTACGCCTTCGTCAACCACGTCGAGATGGGCCGCGATCAGGCGCACGCCGGTGACGATGTGCTGACCCTGACGACGTTGGCCCGCCTCGTGAACACGCAGGGCACCCGTCTCGACCCGAAGGCCGGCACCGTCTCGACCGCGAAGAACGCCGTCGATCCGTACAAGTTCCTCGGCAACCGGCTGCTGCTGGGCAGCAACGCCTTCTTCGGGTTCATGGACGGCTACTCGATCCCGTGGATCGACATCACCCAGCAGGGCGGGAGGCTCGCCCAGGCGTACCGCGGCCGCTGGAGCAACACGCTGAACGAGCTGTACCACATCTACACGTACGACGAGCACGTCGACGTCGCCGACGTCGCGCCCTACATCGCGCAGCAGTTCGCACAGCGCGACGGCGCCCTCTACTACAACTTCAACGTCAACGAGGTCGGCACGCAGATCGGCTCCGACGGGCTGCAGAGCTTCTGGGGCGGCACCCTGACCGGCGACGACTACTGGCTGTCGATCCCCGCGGCCGCCAAGGGCGAGAAGGTACCGCAGCCCGACAAGAATGTGTCGTTCGCGAACAAGGCATCCGTGATCTCCGGGAGCGCCGAGACGATCTCGGACGACGGCACCCCGATCGTGCGTGCGGTCATCGACAAGAAGGGCACGACGCTCGCGGTGCGCACCATGCAGTACGGCTCGCTGAAGGGCTACAGTCCGGTGGCTCTCCGCGTGCGCACCAGCAGCGTGTCCACCCTGCAGGTGCGCGGCCGGATGGGCGCAGCGCCCTACCAGACGATCACGGTGCCCGACACGCACGGGCAGTGGCGCATGATCACCTACGACATGGACACCAGCGTCGTACCCGCCTGGTCCAACGGCGGCAACAACATCGTGTACTACACGTTCGCCGGGAGCCCGGGTCGGATCGACCTCGACGACGTCGTGGCGAACGCCGCGTCGGCTGTGACGCCTCCGCTGTTCCCGCAGGGTGCCGCCACGACGATCGTGGGCATCGCCGGCGTGCCGATCAGCGCACGCCTCTCCGCGGCCGACTCCGGCAACGGCGACTCGGTGACGTATTCGATGTCCGGGCAGCCGAAGGGCGCGCAGCTCGACGCATCCGACGGCACGTTCCGGTGGAGCCCGTCGGCATCGGACGTGGGAGACCACACCCTGATCGTGCAGGCCGATGACGGCACGACGACCACGGCCCTGAAGGTCGCGGTCGACGTGGCGAAGGACCGGACCGGCGCCGTCGCCCTCGCCCGGGCCGGCTACGACCCCGCCCAGGCCTACACCAGTGGCACGAGATCCGCGCTCGACGCCGCCGTGGCGACCGCGAACGCAGAGCTGAACACGGCCGACGACGCCGACTTCGCCCAGGCGCTCGCAGGCATCCAGAAGGCGGTGACGGGACTGCAGCTGCTCAACCCGCGCCTCGGCGACGGCAGCCTGGACTACACGGGAATCGTGACGACGAGCCTGCCGGCCGGAACGGTCGGATATCTCGTCGACGACGACAACTACACGTTCCCCGGCGATCTCTCGGTCAACTCGTTCACCGTCGACTTCGGCCGGGGCTACCGGGTCACGAGCACGGCGTTCGACCTGCAGGCCAGGCAGACGTTCGGCAACCGCTCCCAGGGGGCCAACGTGTACGGGTCGAATGACGGCGTGATCTGGACCAAGCTCACCACGAAGGAGACCACGAACACCAACACGCTCGAGACCTTGCCGGTGGCGGCATCCCTCACCGGCGATGCGTTCCGGTTCTTCAAGGTGCAGGTGGATGACCCGGGCGTGCCGACGGACCCCAACTTCCCCGGGATCTTCGACCTCGCCGAGTTCCACGTGCACGGGACGCGCCAGGAGGCCGTCGACCGGATCGCCACCGCGACGATCCGTTCGAACGACGCGGAGAAGGGGATCGCGAGCGACGGCGACACGGTCACCCTCGCGTTCACCAGCACCGAGGCCATCACCGGCGTCGCCGGCACGATCGAAGGCGTCCCCGCGACGATCAACGGCTCGGGGACCAGCTGGACGGCATCCGCCGTGCTGCCGGACACGATCCCCTCGGGGCGCAGCGCCACGTTCTCGATCGGCTACACCACCGCGGACGGCAAGACCGCCGACGCGCTCGTGACGACGACGGACGGGTCCAAGCTGTTCCTCTCCAACTCCGCGGGACTCATCGCGAATGTGCCGAACATCGCCGTGCCGGTCTCGCCGTTCGGCGAGCTCGAGGCCTCCAAGCAGCCGTATGTGGCGAAGATGTTCGACGACGACCCGAGCACGTTCTCGGATGTCGGGCCGGTGAACGGGCAGTACTACATCACGCTCGACTTCGGGGACGGCGGCTCCGTCGCGCTCTCCCGTGCCGAACTGCTCGTCCGCCAGGACAACAACGGCACCAGCCGAGCCGGCGGTCTCTCCCTCCAGGGGTCGAACGACCAGTCCACCTGGACGACGCTCACCGACAACGCGCACGGCACGCTCGACTGGCAGACCCTGGCGCTGCGGCCGGGCACGAGTCCGACGGCTTACCGCTACCTGCGCATCAGCAACAACAACTGGATCAACATCGCCGAACTCCGGCTGTTCGGCGACCGGGTCGCACCGCCCGCCAGCACCATCACCTCGGCGCACCTCAGCTCCAGCGACGCCGAGCCGGGCATCGTGGTGGCGGGGGACACCGTGACGCTCGACCTCACCGCGTCCGAGCAGATCACGGACGTCACCGCGACGATCGACGGGATGGCGGCGACGGTGACGGGAAGCGGATCCTCCTGGCGGGCCTCGGTGAAGGAGCCGGCGGATGCCGTTCCCGGTCGGAGACTCGCCTTCCGGGTGACCTATGCCGGGCCGAACGGAGAGACGCGCCAGGCCCTCACCACGACCACCGATGCCTCGAGCGTGTTCCTCACCTCGAACGCCGGCATGATCGCGAACCCGGGCACCCTGCTGACTCCGGTCACCGCGACGGGCCAGCCGGACACCGCGAACCAGAAGTACGTGGCGAACATGTTCGACGGCAATGCGGCGACGTTCTCCGACATCGGACCCGTCTTCTCGGTGATCCTGGATGCCGGTGCCGGCCACAGCGTCAGCCTCGATCACGCCGAGCTCCTCGTCCGCCAGGACACCCTCGGAACCGGACGCGCCGCGAACCTGCACATCGAGGGGTCGAACGATCTCACGACCTGGACGCGGGTGACGGACAACGCCGTCGGAACCCTCGCCTGGCAGACCCTGGCACGGCCCGCCGGCACGGCCGTGACGGGATACCGCTACCTGCGCATCGTCAACACCAACTGGATCAACATCGCCGAGCTGCGGCTGTTCGGCAGCAGCTCGTAGCGGAACGGACGAGAGGGCCGGGTCTGGATGCTCCAGGCCCGGCCCTCTCGTCGGCATCTGCCGGATGTCGCGTTCAGGCGCCGATCACGGGTCGCCACTGGTCCTCCCAGCGGAGCTCCGCCCGGCCATCCCCGATGCGCAGAGGCAGCCAGACCGCCGGGGAGGCGAACAGGTCCTCGCGTCGCCACCGGTCGCCGATGTACAGGTAGTCGTCGCCCGCATCGTCCAGCCGGATGACGGCACTCACCTGGGAATCGAACGTGGCCGAGCCGGGGGGAGCGAAGTCCGACCACGCGGACCACGGGCCGCCCAGCTCCGAGGCGGTCGCCACCTTGTTGTCGTTGGTGGACCACCCCGTCAGGTCCGAACCGAACAGGTAGTACCGACCCTCGTGTCGCACCAGCGCCGGCGACTCGTAGCCGTGCGCGGCGCCGGCCTTGAGGGTCGTGGCGACGACGGCGACCACGGACAGGTAGTCGTCGGCGAGCCGATAGATGTGCAGGCCGTTCTCGCGATCCTCGGAGAGGAGGTATCCGACGCCGCCTTCCTGGAACACCCCGATGTCGCGGCTCGCGTTGCCGAGCGGTCGTTCGCTGCCCACGTAGGTGAACGGTCCGGCGGGGGAGTCCGCGATCGCGTAGCCGACCCGCGCGGCCGCGTAGTCGGCGGTGTCGACATGGAGGAACAGGACGAATCGCCCGTCGGGCCGGCGCAGCACCTTGGGCCGCTCGATCACCCGGTCGGCGCCGAGGTCGCCGTCACCGGCCTCGAGTGCGTTGCCCTCGAACGTCCACGAGACGAGGTCGGGGGACGAGTAGCAGGCGACCGCCGTGAAGGTCGAGCCGGCGCGTTTGTCTTCGCCCCAGGCGTAGAAGCGCCCGTCGACCCGCTGGATCCCGATGCCGTGCAATTGGGCTGTTCGTCCGGCGGTGTCGGTGAACACCGTTCCGGGCCGGATGTGCGGTGCGGGCGCGTCTGTGGACGTCATGGGTCTCCTTCAGTCAGGGTCGAGGTCGAGAATCCGCACGAGCCGCCCAGCGTGCGGCTCGTGCGAGGAACAGGCGATGGGTCTCGGCCCGGTAGGCGTCCGCGTCGTGCCCGAGGGCGTCGTAGGCGACGCGGATGCCCTGGTGCCGGTGATACCACCAGATCGGCTGGCCGGTGCCGTGCTCGTCGTGACCGGCGACCACCGTGGTGCCGGGTTCGACCGCGAGCAGACTGTAGGCCTCGTCGACGGTGTCGAAGTCGGGCAGCCCCGACGTGAGCGGGGAGTCGGTCACGCGCACGCGGAGACGACCGTGCGGGGGATGCATCGAGGTCCCGCGCACCCAGCGGCCGCCGAGCATGCCCGCCCAGTGCGCGGACTGCGGGAAGAGCGTCGACGCCGTGTGCAGGCCCAGCATCCCGGCACCTCCCATCAGCAGCCGCGAGAGGCCGCTGAGTGTGCGCTGGTCCTGCTCCGCCGGGATGCCGCCGCTGCCGAAGTTGACCACGAGAAGTCGCGGGGAGGCCTTCATCGACGTGACGGCACGCGCCACGTCGTCGCGGACCTCGACGTCGAAGCCGGCATCCTGCAGCAGAGCGGCGACGGTGGCGCTCGTCTGGGCGAACGGATGCCAGGGGTCCGAGTAGTCGCCCCCGCCGGACAGGATGACCGCCTTCATCGGTCCGCCGGTTCGAGTTCGGCGTTCAGGCGCCGGGTGAGGCGTCGGTCGTGCACGGCGGTGATGCCGACCGCTCCGAAGAAGAGCGCGACCATCGGCAGCGCGAGCAGCACCATCGAGACGACATCGGCGGACGGGGTGGCGATCGCGGTGAACAGGGTGATCGCGAGGATCGCCCACCGCCACGATCCGAGGATGGAGTGCGCGCTCAGCACGCCCGCCAGGTTGAGCACCACCAGCAGAAGGGGCAGCACGAAGGCGACGCCGGTCACGAGCATGAGCTTCATGACGAACTCGAGGTAGCCCTTGGCATCCAGGAGCGTCGCGCCGCCCCGGGGGACGAAGCTCGTCATGATCGCCACCACGTGCGGGAACACGAGCCAGCCGGCGAGGCAGCCGCCCAGGAACAGCGGCACTGCCGCGACCACGAAGCCGATCGCGCCTCGCCGCTCGCGCCCGGTGAGACCGGGCACCAGGAAGGCGAAGATCTGGTACAGCCACACGGGGCAGCTCAGCACGAGGCCGATGGTGATGGCCATCTGCAGGCGCAGATCGAACGCGGCCGTCACGGTGGTGAAGTTGATCCGGGCGGTGACCCCTTCGCTGCTCGCCACGGCCAGCAGCGGCCGCTCCAGCTGCGACCAGATGACGTTGGTCAGGATCCAGCCGACGACCCCGCCGGCCAGGACGGCGGCGGCGGCGCGCACGAGCCGCCGCTGCAGCTCCAGCAGATGCGCCAGCAGGGTCATCGAGCCGTCGGCGCGCCGCCGACGCGCGAGTCGGCGGCGCATGTCATGCCCCGGGGCGCGGCGACGCGTCGGCCGCCGCCTGCGGGGGTGCCGCGACCGGCTCCGCGACGAACTCAGCGGTGGTGTGAGACGGGTCGCGAAGCGGCGCGACCTCCTGCTTGAAGATGCGCATCGACTGGCCGACGCCGCGCGCGAGCGCGGGAAGCTTGGTGGCTCCGAACAGCAGCAGAACGACGAGGGCGATGATGAGCACGTGCCATCCGGTCAGGCCTGCGAACATGTCACTGGTTTCCTTTCTGTGCGGGACCGGCGTCTTCGCCGTCCCGATCGTGGGCGGCCGTCACCGCGGACGGCTGCCGAGGGGGGTCTTCGCGCAGCGCCTCGCGGATGATCCGGCGGGGGTCGTACCGGCGCGGGTCGAGCGTGGACCATTCGACGTCGTCGAACTCCGGTCCGATCTCGTCCCGCATGCGCTCCCTGGCCTGGTCGGCGAGGGCTCGCGCGCCTCGGACGAACCTCGCCGCTTTCGCCGCATATGCGGGCAGGCGCTTTGGTCCGATGAACACTGCCGCCATCACGAGGATCACGACGACCTTGTCGAAACCCAGCCCGAAGTCCATGGCCGCGCTCCTCGTCTCAGCGGGTCTTCTCGGGGAAGAGGAGAGGCAGCCCGCGCGCGAGCCGCTCGAACTCGGCGGCGACGTGGTCTCCGAGCCGGGCCAGTTCGGGGCCGGTCGACCCGGCCATGTGAGGCGTCAGAAGCACGTTCGGCAGGTCGTAGAGCTCGTGAGCCGGCGGCAGCACTTCGGGCGTCGTCACGTCGAGCATGGCGTCGATCCGGCCGGTGCGCAGTTCGTCGACGAGCGCTTCCTGGTCGACGAGGCCGCCGCGCGCCGTGTTGATGAACGTGGCGCCGTCGCGCATCGCACGCAGGTGTGCACGGGTGATGAGCCCGACCGTGTCGTGGTTGAGCGGGGCGTGCACCGACACGACATCGCTCGTGGCCATGAGCACGTCGAGACCGACCGGACGGACTCCGAGCGCATGCGCCTCGGCCTGGCCGACGAAGGGATCGTAGAGGGCGATGTCGACGTCGAGCCGCGACAGGCGCTCGATCACCATGCGTCCGATCCGCGACGCGCCCACGATGCCGACGGACTTGGAGCGGTTGCCGGCGTGCGGGAAGTCCACTTCGCGGTGGATCATGCTGCGGCGCTCGTGGTAGAGCCGGGCCGACCGCAGCGCCTGCTTGTTCGCCAGCACGATCAGCGCGGTGGTGAACTCCGCCACCGGGATCGCGTTGGCGTGCCCGGCGTTCGACAGCAGGATGCCGCGGCGGTGGGCGCTGGTCGGCACGAGCCCCGAGACCTGCCCGCCGGCATACAGGATCGCACGCAGGTGCGGAGCGGCGGCCAGGTCGTCGTCGGTCAGGCGCGGGGCACCCCAGCCCATGATGAGCACGTCGGTCTGCGCCAGCGCTTCGCGGGCCTCGTCGTCGATCTGCTCCAGCGCGCGACCGGCCACGTCCTGTGCTCCGATCGCCCGGAGCGAGGCGCGGTCTCGCCCGAAGAGGTGGTCGGCCAGGTCGACGGGTCGCATCAGCAGCGTGTACCGGAGGGCGCTGGAATGCGCCTCCGGGAGGTGTGCTGCGGGACGAGTCGTGTCCGCTCGGGAGATCGTCATCGAAACCTCTTCGTACCTGATCGTGTCTGAATTGAAACTAGTTACATTTCGACCTGAGCGCAAGTCCCGTCTGCGCGGAGGAGGCTGCCGGCGTCGCCGGGCGCGCCGCTCAGCTCGGTCGAAGGTGGAAGCAAGCGGCGGAATGCCCGGCGACGACGCCGGGGGCGGCATCCAGCTGCGCGATCACCGGCAGCTCGGCGAGCTCCGGGAGCGACACCGGACTGGCGCGGTGATTGACCACCACCAGCCGATCGCCGAACCGGGCGAACTCCACCCCCTTGGCCACCGTCGTCACGGCCGACGGAGCGACCCCGAGGAACGCCGCCACCGGCGTTTCGCGCAGAAGCGGGAGCGGATGCATCTCACGGCGGCCGTACTGCGGCGGCACGATGGGCATCGTCTGCCGCGCGTACGCATAGCCGTACTCGAAGCCGATCGAGTACACCGCCCCCGATCCGATCGCGGTCCGGGTCATCGCGCGCTCGCCGGACCCGAGGTAGGTCGCCAGCGCCTCGCCGGATGCATACGCGACCGTCGTCCAGCCGTGGGGGATGACGGGCTCCTGCCAGTCGAGGCAGTCGAACTCCGTCGCGGTCTGCGAGACACCGAACGCGTGCTGCGCGAGGCCGCAGTCCGGGCCGTGCAGAAGGGTCCCGCCGCCTGCGACGAACGTGTGCACCGCGTCCTCCAGGTCGCGGTGGTCGACGAGGTCGTACAGCGAGTTCGTCGGCACCACGAGGATCGAATAGCCGGTCAGAGCGCCGGAGGCCGCCTGATCGGGATGCAGGATGTCGACGTGCCAGCCCAGGTCGGTCAGCTGCCGGTACCAGCCCAGCAGATCCATGCGATGGCGACCGCCGTCGTCGACCGAGACGGGCTCGTAGAGGCTCATCTCGGCCGGGAAGAGGATCGCCGCCTCTTTCGTGCGCGGCGCGCGCAGCAGCGGGATGACGCGCTTCGCCCAGTCCAGACCCGTCGTCAGCGAGTCGCGGAACACGTCGTCGGCGCGGAAGAGCACGCCGCCGTCGTCCAGGCCGCTGTAGCCGTACGTGTGGAGCGCGTCCGCGCCCGCGGCGACATACGTGCCGATCGCCTCCGCCGGGGGCACGACGTCGTAGACGTCCACATTGACGTGCCGGCCGAGGTAGAGCCCGCCGGTGAAGCGCCGGTGCCCGTTCGCGGTTCGCAGGATCGATGCCTCGACGCTGAGGGCCGAGGCATCCGGCCGGTTCTCGGCATTCAGCGGGCTGGCGATGAACAGCGCGCCGTCGAGGTGCTCGGCGGCGCGGTAGACGTCGAGAGCCCGCTGTCCGGTCTGCCAATCGGTCTTTCCGGGCGGGTTGAAGAAGTAACCCCATTGGTGCAGCACGGGCTCGGCGAAGATGGCCGGATCGAGTGCGCGCCACCGGCGTGCCATCGTCGCGAGGTAGTCGTCGAGGACGTCCGCGAGGTAGGTCTGGTTGTCGATCCATCGGTGGAAGTCGGGGGATCGCCGCGCGACGTCGTCGGCCGACGGGATGGCGCATCCCACCCAGCTGAGTTCTGCCGGTCGCAGCCAGTAGTCGTCCGGGGCGAGATCCGCGAAGCCGGCGGCATCGGTGCCGTACCGGCGGTTCACCACTTCGATCGTGCCGTGGCGCCGCTCCAGCCAGCCCAGGTAGTGCGCGCGACCCTCGGCGTCGAAGCTCGGCTTGGGGATGGGCTCGAACATCGTCTGCATCACGATGCGGCCGTCGCCGCGTCGGTGCATCCGGTCGCCGTACAGGCGCAGCAGCCCGCGGACGTGCTCGACCATCGTCGACTGTGCACGCGGCGACCAGTACTTGTAGGTGCCCATCGAGGATCCGTCCGGCCTGATCGCGTCCTCGCCGCGCACCGGCGGCACATCGCGGATCGTCGGGTACAGGTTGTCCCCGCACAGGTAGAGCGCGAGGCACGTGACGTCGAGGCCGTGCGCGGCCGCCTCGGTCATCATCAGCTCCTGCATCGACACGTAGCGGCTCGCCGGCTCGCCGCGATAGCGCGCGAAGAAGTCCTCCCAGGGTTTGGAATCGAGGTTCAGGCTCGTGAACCCGAGGGATGCGGCATCCGCGACGCCTGCGCGAGTCGCGGCCTCGTCGCTGTAGAAGGGCTCGAAGAAGTTGCCGAACCACAGGCCCAGCAGGGGCTGTTCTGGCGCCGTCATGTCTGCTCCGACAAGAAGAAGTGGGTGGAAGGTCTGATGGCGGAGAGCCTACATGTAACTAGTTGCATCCGTCCATCCGGTCTGGCACGCTGTCGGTGAACACACGCGTTCCTGTGGTCGAATTGGAGTCGAAGCTGGCCGAACATGAGCACGAATGACCCACGCCTCCTCCGGATGGACAACGAGCCGCGCGACTACGCCTGGGGCATCCCCGGTGGCATCTCCCGCCTGCTCGGAAGACCCGAGACGACGCGCCCGGAAGCCGAGCTCTGGCTCGGCGCCCATCCCGGCTCGCCCAGTCGGATCCTGGGCGACAGCCGCTGGAGCGATGTCGCAGAGTGGGAAGCGGATCACGATCCTCTGCCCTTCTTGATGAAGCTGCTCGCGGCCGAGGCGCCGCTGTCCCTGCAGGCTCATCCGAGCGCCGAACAGGCGCGGGCCGGGTACCGGCGCGAGAACGAACTGGGGATCCCCCTGGATTCCCCGGACCGCAACTACAAGGATCCCCACGCGAAGCCGGAGCTGATCGTGGCGATCTCCGACGACTTCGAGGCGCTGTGCGGCTTCCGCCCGGTCGAGCAGACTCGGCAGGTTCTGGCCGGCATCGCCGCGGCCTGGCCGTCGGTCGCCCCGGACGTGCACGCGTTGTCCGCGCGGCTCACGGGTGATCTCGGGCTCCGCGAGACCTTCCGCCGACTGCTCCAGGATGACGACGATGTACGGCGGCTGACGAGCGGATTGTGCGACGCCGCGGCAAGCGACCCGACGAGGTTCCCTCTGCTGACGCGGCTGGCCTCGCACCACCCCGGCGACCCGGGGGTCGCCGCCGCACTGTTGCTGAACCACGTCGAGCTCGCGTCCGGGGAATGCCTCTGGTTGCCTGCCGGCAACATCCACGCGTATCTGCACGGCATCGGGGTGGAACTCATGGGCCCGAGCGACAACGTCCTCCGTGGCGGCCTCACCGCGAAGCACGTCGACGCCGATCAGCTTCTCGACGTGCTCGACTTCACCACGGGCGAGCCCGAGCGGCTCGGCCGCATCCCTCTCGGCGCCCACGCCCAGGCATATCGTCCGGCGCAGCATCCTTCGGGGAAGGGGACTCCGTTCCAGCTGATCCACGTCGACGGGGACGCCCGGCTGGAGGTGTCCGCCGGATCGATCATCGCGATCGTCTCGGGAGCGTTCGACCTGGATGCCGGCGACCGATCTCATACCGTGGCACCAGGAGACTTCTTCCTCGTCTCGACATCGGGCCCCGTCACGATCACGGGACGGGGTGGCGCATTCATCGCAACCACGGAGGCCATCGATGCCTGACACGGCTCTCGCGCGGATCGCGGCGGACTGCGGGCAGACGGGGATCAAGGTCCGGGTGAGGCGTCCGGGGGACGCGCCGCATGAGGCAGAGCTGCCCGGGGTCCGCACGGACATGCCCGTGCTCCCACAGGTGGCCGCGGCCATCGAACGCGTGGCGGCCGACCTGCGATGCTCCCCGGATGTCGTCGCGGTCGGCTGCAGCGGTCTCACCGACCAGGATGATGCCGCCGCCCTGGCGGCGCTGCTCGGATTCCCGGCCCGCGTGCTGCTCACCCACGACTCGGTCACGGCCTTCCTGGGTGCGCTCAGCGGACGGAACGGAGCGGTCGTCGCGGCCGGAACCGGTGTGGTCACCTTGGCGGTCGGCGCCTCCGAGGTGGCGCGTGTCGACGGCTGGGGGCACATCATGGGAGACGCCGGCAGCGGATACTGGATCGGTCGCGAAGCGCTCGATGCGGTGATGCGCGCATACGACGGACGCGGCGAGCCGACCGAGCTCACTGCCGCCGTGCGCGAGCGCTGGCCCGACCTCGAGACCGCCTACATGCAGCTTCAGTCCGCTGAAGATCGCGTTCGGATCGTTGCGGGCTTCGCACGGAACGTCGCCCTCCTCGCGGATCGCGATCCGATCGCGGGGGAGATCTCGGATCGCGCCGCGGCAGAGCTGGTCCGTTCGGTCATCGCCGCGCTCGACCGGGTCAGGGCCGGGGGCGACGAGGAACTGCTGGTCGCCGCCACGGGCGGCGTGTTCCAGTCCGAACGGATCGCCTCGACCTTCGCCCGCAGGCTGTCAACCGACTGCCCGCGCGCCCACCTCGAGGCGGCGTCCGGCACCGGTCTGGAGGGTGCCGAGCTGCTGGACTCCGTCGGTGGCGCGCACGCCCTGCACGGTCACATCTCCGTCGCCGACACCCGCCCGACTGCGGAGGCGTAGCCAGCGAACCCGTCGGGCCGCCTTCGGGCAAAGGTCGAGGAGCGAAACTCACGAGAAGTGCTCTTGACGTGCCCCGCGGTCAGACCTATCTTGATATGGGATCCCGTATTGGGATCCAAAGTGAGGCAGATTCTCACGTGGTCCTCGCACCACTCAGAAGTCGGAAGCGGCATCGGCGCCGCGGATGGGCCCCTGAAAGGGGGACCAGGACTCAGAGCGACGGGGGCTGCGACCCGTACCCGACAGCCTCACCTTTTCTCTCAAGGAGGAGACGAAATGAGTCCACTGAAGGCCCTCAGGGCTCGTGCGAACGGGCAGGTGCAGGTTCACCCGGTCGACGAGATCCTGCCCATCGGCAAGCTGTTCACCCTCGGTATGCAGCACATGCTGGCGGCATATGCCGGCATCATCGCTCCGCCCTTCATCATCGGAACGGCGCTTCATCTTCCGACGAGCGACCTCATCTTCCTGATCAGCGCAAGCCTTCTCGCATCGGGCGTGACGACTCTCCTGCAAACGCTCGGAATCTGGAAGGTCGGCGTTCGCCTGCCGCTCGTCCAGGGCGTCTCGTTCTCGGGCATCGCGTCGATGATCGCCATCGGGAAAGGCAACCCGAACGGCGTGGTCGCGATGCAGGTGATCGTGGGCGCGGTCATCGTCGCCGCGGCCGCCATGTTCTTCCTGGCGCCCGTCTACAGCAAGCTTCTGCGGTTCTTCCCGCCACTGGTCATGGGGTCCGTCGTGACAGTCATCGGCGTGAGCCTCATCCCGATCTCGATCGGCTGGCTTCAGGGCGACCAGAG
>NZ_DATEJS010000231.1:0-12217 GCF_035277845.1 Microbacterium sp. | reverse complement strand
TTCGTCAACCGCACCTACCGCGGGTGGGTCGACGCGTTCGGCGAGACGGGCGACGGGCCGCTGTTCGACCGCGTCTTCCAGCCCGATCGCGTCACCCCCTATCCGGAGGCCGGCCGTCCGTTCGTGCGCGCCATGGCCGGGCAGGAGTTCGACGATCTCGTCATCTGGGTGGGGGAGCCGGGAGAGCAGCGCCGCGCCGCCTACTCGGTCTCGTCGCGCATGATCCACGATCCCGGAGATCAGAGCATGGCGGGCCTCATCGTCCTCAAGGACGTCACCCAGGAGCTCGAGGCCATCCGGGGCCGCGACGACCTCGTCGGCTCCGTCACCCACGAACTCCGCTCTCCGCTGACCTCGATCCTGGGATATCTCGACCTGGTGAGCGAGAGCGATCTGCCGGAGGAGACGCGGGCGCACGTCGAAGTGGCCTCCGGCAACGCCGAGCGGCTCCTCGTCATCGTCAACGACCTCCTGCGCGCGGCCAGCGACGCGGAGAAGGATCTGTCCATGTCGTTCGTCCCGGGCGACGTGGCCCAGATCGTCCGCGAGGCCGTCGAGGCCAACCTGGTGTACGCCAAGTCGCAGGACGTCGAGCTCGACATCGACGTACCGGCGACCGCGCCCGCGACGATCGACCCGGTGCGCATCCGTCAGGTGCTCGACAACCTCATCACGAACGCCATCAAGTACAACCGCAAGCTCGGACACGTCCTCGTGCGCATCGAGGTGGACCGGATGATCCGGGTCGAAGTGCAGGACAGCGGGCTCGGCATCCCGGAGGCGGATCTGTCGCGCATCTTCGACCGCTTCTACCGCACGCGGTCGGCGCGCGATTCCACCGTCACCGGCACGGGGCTCGGCCTCGCGATCACGCGGGAGATCATCCAGCGGCACGGCGGCGAGCTCACCGTGGAGAGCGTGCTGGGCCTCGGCAGCACCTTCCGGATCACCCTTCCGAGCGACGGCACCGATCCTGCAGGGGAGCAGAGGGCATGAGATTCGACGACACCACTGCGGCCGTGTTCGCCACGTTCATCGCGATTCTGTGCGGCGTCGTGTTCATCCTCAACACGGCACTGCGGCGCAACGACCGGGTGGGACGCATCTGGTGCCTCGCGTTCGTGAGCGCGATCATGGTGGCGCTCTCCGACCTCATCCTGGGGCTCGCGCCCTCGGCCTGGTGGGCGACGGCGGCCGGCAACGGGGCGTCGGTGCTGGTGTTCGGGATGCTCTGGTCGGGACTGCGTGCGGCCAACGCGCGACGCTCGCTGTACGGTGTCCCGCTCGTCATCGCGGCTCTGGTCGTCGCGGGCTCCCTCGTCGCGGGTGCCCGGCACGGCGCCTGGGCGGATGTCATGGGCCTGCACGTCTCGGTCGTGCTTGTCGCGTCCCTCGGATTCGTCGAGGCCGAGCGCGGGTGGCTCGCGCGCAGCCTCAACTCACGCATCCTGGGCGTGAGCCTTCTCGCCGCGGCCCTGTACTTCGTGGTGCGGGCGGTCGCCGTGCTCGCACTCGGGGCGCAGGAGGCGCAGTTCCGGAACGCTTTCGGCACCTCCGTGGAGATGTTCGTGACCGTCGGTATCGTGGTGGTCGCGTGCACCACGATCTCGCTCGTGCAGCGTGAGCGCTTCCGCCGCCCGGGGCTGACCGATCCCGGGGAGGCCGAATCGGCCGGGCTCCTGGGACCGGCGCAGTTCCGCGAGCTGGCGGAGGTCTGGCTCGGCCGCGCCGCGCGCGACCGGTCGACGATGGTGCTCGTGCTCATCGAGCTCGCCAATCTCGACGAGATCAACCTGGCCTTCGACCGGCACGCGGGCGACAGTGCCATCCGGGCGCTCGGGCAGCTCGCGGTCGACAACACGCCGACGGCGGCGCTGGCCGGCCGTCTCACCCGCAACCGCGCCGCGATGCTGTTCCCACTCACCGACGAGCAGGAGTTGTGGGCGGTCACCGACCGCATCAACAGCGATGCGCTCGCGGCATCCGTCGCCGGCACGGACATGTCCGGGATCGCGACGTACCTCGGCGTCGCATCGACCCGGTCGGCCGGGCCGCAGTTCGACGACCTGGTGGAGACGGCGGAGGCGGTGCTCGAGCTCGCCGTCGAGACCCAGCGCCCCGGCACGGTCGAGTACGCGGTCTGATCGTGTGCCGTACCACGGGTGCAGGCGCTTTCTGCGGCGACGGGCCGCCGTCTTGATGGAATCTTGAGGCAACCTTGCCGAACCCCGTGCGGGGTCCTTGAGGTCGCTGTTGAAGACTGGCCCCAGCGAAACGAGGCGGACTCGGATCGCATCGAACCGGGGGGTTTGGGGCCATGTCGAAAGAGCTGATGGTCGCTCAGAACGCATACGTCACGCGGCTGAGCCACGCGGTGGACAACGGGTTCATCGCGTCGGTGGAGGCGCTCGCCACGCAGCGGGCCACCATCGGCTGCGTCATCCCGGCCTACAACGAGGCGGAGTCGATCGGCCAGGTGCTCGAAGCCCTCCTGTCGCAGACCCGGGTTCCCGACGTCATCCACGTGGTCGTGAACAACAGCACGGACAACACGGTCGAGGTCGCGAGCGAGTACGCCGGACGCCACCGCATCATCGTCGCCGCTCACGAGCAGTTCACCGAGGTCTACGTCCACGACATCGGCAGGAACCCGGACAAGAAGGTCGGCGCGCTCAACTACGGCTTCGAGCTCGTCGAGGGATGCGACTACATGCTGGGCGTCGACGGCGACACCGTCGCCGAGCCCGACGCGGTCGAGCGCCTCGAGGAGGAGATCGTCAGCGACTCCCGCATCGGCGGAATCTCGGCGATCTACACCGTCGACGACCATCACATGCGGGGCATGGCCGGCTTCCTCGTCGCGGGTCAGCGCACCCAGTTCGCGGCGTTCAACATGCAGAACATGCTCCGCGGCCGCAACATGGCGGTGCTCGGCGGGCAGTTCTCGATCTTCTCGATGCGCGCGCTGCTGCAGGTGATGCTCGACAACCACCAGTCCACGCCGTGGGTGCGGGACAGCGAGGTCGAGGACTCCCTGCTGTCGCTGCAGATCAAGAGCGCCGGCTTCCTCACCAAGATCAGCGCCCGTGCCCGAGCGAGTGTCGGCGGTATGACGACCCTGCGCAGCCTCGACGCCCAGCAGGTGAAGTGGAACTTCGGCGCCATCGACCTGATGTGGCCGGGACAGCGCGGGGACACCACCGGGCAGCCGTTCCACCCGAACCTGCGCGTGCGGTGGCTCGAGAACTTCTCGATGCTGCTCAACGGCGTCATCCGCCTGCTGTTCATCCTGCTGCTGGTCGCATCGCTGTCGATCAACGCCTTCGTCTTCTCGCCGGTCTGGCTGATCCCGCCGGCCGTCGCCCTGCTGCTGAACGTGCGCATGGCCCTCGCGATGAAGAACCGCGATATGAAGGACATCCTCTTCGCCCTCACGTTCGTGCCCTCCGAGATCTACATGTGGATCCGGCTCGGCCACTTCGTGCGGGCGTGGAGCAAGTTCCTCAGCCGCACCGAGGTCGACAACTGGGCCGCGCAGGCCAAGGCGGAGCGCGGTGCCGGTGCGGCGTTCGTCGCCCCGGCGATCATCGCCACCCTGGTCATGGCCGGGCTGGTGGTCGGCTGGTTCACGCTGTCCGTCGCCACGCAGTCATCCATCCTGGCGGTCGGGTGGCCCGTGCTCGGGGTGATCACCGTCGTCCAGACGCTCGGGATGCTGTTCAAACTGCTTCGTCGACAGCGCGGGTATCGGGTGTGATCGCATCAGCACCTACCTGTTCATCGACGAAGGGGTACTCCGCAGGCTTCTGCCGGAGCTGGGGGGCGACGTGCGCGCAGGCGTACGGTTCGTCAACGACTTCGTCGCCGCATGGGAAGGACGCGCGACCAACCTCATCAATGCCGTAGACCACCAGGATTTCGAAGGGAGCTCCACCGTGCTGCTCAGCATCCGTGCCACCAGTGCGATGATCGGCGCCACGGTCCTCGCTTCGAAAGCAGACGAGCTGCTGGGGCAGCTCGCCGAGAGCCGCCGGATCGACGCACGCAGCGTCGAGGAGCTCGTGGCGGTGGGTGCTCCCACCTGCCGTGAGCTCACAGATCTGGCGCACCGGCTGGAGTCCGCGCCGGCCTGATCTACCCGAACCGTCGGCTGCACCCCGAATTGCAGCCCTCCGAACCCGAAACGGAGTGGCGACCGAGGAGTCGCCGGGCGGAGATCAGGTCGGTGCGACTCCACAAAGACCGGGTCGACCGATTCCATCCCCCCTGGATCGGCCGGCCCGGTTTCTCGATGTCACTCGCCCGCGGCTGTGAGCCGGTACCCCACACCGCGGACGGTCTCGATCCAGCGCGGCGAATTCGAGTTCTCCCCGAGCTTCTTGCGCAGGTTGCCCATGTGCACCTCGATGCCGCGCTTGTCGGCGTCGCTGACGAAGTGGCTCGTCACGTAGCTCTCGCCGCGCAGCAGCAGGGCGAGGTCCGCCTTGGTGCGCACCCGCCGCCCGGAGTCCATGAGGGCCGACAGCAGGTCGAACTCGGTGCGCGTGAGCGCGACTTCGACGTTGTCCACGCGCACGATCCGCATCGACGGGTTGAGGCGGATGCCGTTGTGCACCAGCCAGCCCTCGGTGCTCTGGTCCGCAGCGGGCGTGGACGCGGAGACCGGGTGCGCCGCGTCCGGTGCGTCGGATGCGTCCGGGGCGGACGGGGCGGGAGTCGGGTCGGCGGATGCCTCGGAGGCGCCGATCACGCGCGGGCGTCGCAGCATCGCCTCGATGCGGGCGCGCAGCTCGCGCGGGCGGAAGGGCTTGGAGACGTAGTCGTCTGCTCCGGCCTCCAGACCCTGCAGGGTGTCGATCTCCTCATCGCGCGCGGTGAGCATGACGATGTACGTCGGGCTGATCGCACGGATCCGCTTCGCGGTCTCGAATCCGTCGATGCCGGGCATGTTGACGTCGAGCGTCACCACGGTCGGGTTGTAGGCGCGGACGGCCTCGATGCCGTCGATCCCGTTCGACCGGCCCACGACCTCGAATCCGCCCTGCGTGAGGACGGTCTCCAGCAGGTTGCGGATGTCGTCGTCGTCCTCGATGACCACGGCCACACGCCGGGAGTCGAGTCCGTTCATGTCGTTCTCCTTCTGAGCTCGGCGCTCACGCACCCCCGGGCCTGGCCTCCAGGCGTCGCACTCACGTCCTTAGGCTACTGGCCGACCGTCGGACGACACGACGATGGCCGGCCCTTCCGGGCCGGCCATGCGCCGATCGTCGAGCAGTGATCGTGCTCAGACCTCGTCGTCGTTCGTGGAGCTGGTGGTGTGCTTGGTCGTCTTCGCCTGCGATTCGGGGTCGACGACGGTGCGGTTCGTCGTCACGCTGCGCTTCCGGCGCAGGCTGAAGATCAGCCCGAGCACGAACACCACGGCGCCCGCGATCATGAGGATGTAGCCGACCATGTGCAGGTCGATCCACGACACCTGGATGTTCAGCGCGTACTCGAGGATCGCACCGATCACGAAGAGAACGACTCCCGTTCCGATACTCATGGTGTACCTCCCGGTTCGGCACGGTCCGAGCCGCGCTCGATGCCGTCAGCGTAGGCACACCCGGCCACACGGGGCGCCGGAATCCGGGCGTCTTGCCGGACCTCCCACGGGATTGCCAGGTGGATGCAAGCAAGAAGGACCCGCCCGAAGGCGAGTCCTTCTCATGATGTCGGGGTGACAGGATTTGAACCTGCGGCCTCTTCGTCCCGAACGAAGCGCGCTACCAAGCTGCGCCACACCCCGTTGCCGAAGCAACCCCACGAGTCTACCTGATGCGAGGCCGTGCTCCGAACCACCGGACGCGCCCCGACGCGCGCGAACGGCTCTCGTCAGTCCCGCGGCAGCAGTTCCAGCAGGGATGCCTCGGGGCGGCATCCGAACCGCACCGGCGCGTAGATGGAGTGCCCGACGCCCGCGCTGACGTTGAGCGGCACGGTCCGTCCGTCGTGCGTCCAGCTGGACAGTCCCCGTGCCTGATCCAGCGGGATGTCGCAGTTCGCCACCAGCGCCCGCCGTGCGAACGGGACCCGCACCTGGCCGCCGTGGGTGTGCCCGGCGAAGATCGCCTCCGCGCCGAGGTCGAGGTATTCGTCGAGCACCCGCCGGTACGGCGCGTGGGTGACTCCCCAGCGCAGGCCGTCGCCGAATCGCGCGACGAGCGGGGGGAGCGCGTCGAGGTCGTCCCAGTCCCGGTGCGCGTCGCTCACGCCGAACGCGTTGATGCGCACGCCGCGCGCGGTGATGGACCCGGTCGTGTTGTTGAGGTCGACCCAGCCGAGGCCGCTGAGGTACGCGTCCAAGGCGTCGGCGTCGAGGTTCGCGCCCGGACGCCGCACCTTCGACGGGCCGAGGAAGTACTTGAACGGGTTCCGGGGGGACGGTGCGACGCGGTCGTTCGACCCGTGCACGAAGAACCCCGGAACGCCGCGGAAGGGCTCGAAGGCGGCCCGGATGCCGCGCAGGCCGTCGACGTGTCCGAGGTTGTCGCCCGTGTTGACGACGATGTCCGGCTCGAGGGCGGTGAGGGATGCCAGCCACTGCTGCCGGCGCTTCTGCCAGGGCGCCATGTGCACGTCCGAGACGTGCAGCACCCGCAGTGGGGGAGTGCCGGGAGGCAGCATCCGCAGGGTGTGCCGCCGCACGGTGTACAGGTGTCGCTCGATGCCGAAGCCCCAGGTGGCGGCGGCGACGCCGACCGCCCCCACCACGCCGAGCGTGGTGAGGGCGGTAAGAGATGCGGGATGCGCCACGTCAGCCGTTGCCGCCGCCGCCACCGCCGCCTCCGCCGTGCTTGCCGCCACCGGTGCCGGGCGGTGTGGGCGACGGCGACTTTCCGCCGGTGCCGCCCGACGACGAGCCCTTGCCGTTGCTCGGGCTGATGGTGATGCGCATCCCGGCGTTCGCCATGCCCGGGCCCGGGTTCTGGCTCGCGATCGTGCCGGCGGGCAGGCCGGAGTCCACCGGAGCGCTGATCACGTAGCCGAAGCCGGCGTTCAGCAGCGCCTGGATCGCGTCGGCCTGGCTCATGCCGATGACGTTCGGCACCGACTTCTGCGACTGCTTGGTGAGGCCGGTGTCCGGCGCCGGGAAGCTCTTGCCCGGGTACCACTGGTCGATCGCGCCCTGGATGTCGCGCGCCAGCGGGTAGCGGATGTTCCACAGCTCGATGCCGTTGTAGAAGTTCAGGTCCATCCGCGGCGGGTTGTCCGGGTTGACCCCGTCGACCGCGCCGACCCAGTTGGCGGTGGTCACGGCCGTGCTCGAGGTGATCAGCCAGGTCTGGTACGACTGGTGGGTACCCGTCTTGCCGATCAGTTCGGTGCCGTCGTTCGGGTTTCCGTTCACGCCCGTGCCGCCAGGACCCATCGGCCCCTTCAACGCGTACGCGGCGGTCGCCGCGATCTTCGCGTCGAGCACCCGCTTGCAGGTGCGCGTGGGCGCCGCCATGGGGTTCCCGTTCGCGTCGGTGACCTTGTCGATCACCTTCGGCTGGCAGTAGACGCCCTTGTTCGCCACCGTCGCGTACGCCGACGCCATCGCCAGCGGCGAGACGTTGTCGGAGCCGAGGATCTCATACGGCGCGGGATAGGTGTTCGACCCCTTGCCCGTGCCGTCGGTCGACAGCGGGATCGGGGTGTCGTCTCCGCGTGTCACCCCGAGGCTCGCGGCGGTCTTGCCGATCTGGCACAGGTCGAGCTCGTGGGCCATCCCCCAGAAGCCCGAGTTCAGCGACACCTTGGTGAAGAACATCGGGGTGCCGAATTGAGCCGTCTCGCCCTTGAAGTTCCCTGGCTGGTACCCGCTCGAGTCGGAGAGGGTTCCGTTCGGCAGGCAGGAGTCCTTCCAGCTGTAGAACGACTGGTGCGTCCCGTTGACGATCTCGTTGACCGAATGGCCTTCCTTCAGCCACGTGAGCAGCGTGAACAGCTTGAAGGTCGAACCGGCGTTGAAGCCGACCGATTCGCCGTTGGCCCGGTCGCCGGCATAGATGATGCCGGTGTGGCCGCCCGCGTTGCTGGTGTCGCTGTAGTGCGTGTTCTGCGCGATCGCCAGCACTCGTCCCGTGCTGGCCTGGACGCTCACCGAGGTCGAGCCGAAGTGCATGTACGACAGGTGGCTCGGGTTGTACTTGTACTGCGCCTTCTGGGCGGCCTTCTGCACGCGCGGGTCGAGCGTGGTGTAGATCTTCAGCCCGCCCTTCTGCAGCTGGCGGCCCCGGTCGGTGGGCGACGCGCCGAACGCCTTGTCCGTGAGCACGGTGTTGCGAACATACGCGCAGAAGTACGGGGCGAAGGAGGCGGCGCAGCCCACTGTCGGCTGGGTGATGTTCGGCACGATCGGCGCCTTCGCCGCGGCGTCGTACTGGGCCTGCGTCACCTTGCCGTTCTTGAGCATGCGCCCGAGCACGTAGAGCTGACGCTCCTTGGTGACGGAGTAGCCGGTGATCTTCACGGCGTCCTTCGGCGCCGTCGCGGGGTCGACCATGTCGTAGTAGTCGCCGTTCTTGACCAGGGCGATCTTGTCCTTGGCGGTGTTGGCGGCCTTGCCGTTGACGACGGTGGAGCCGCTCGGCATGTCGATCCGGTACGAGTTCGGGTTCTGCACCATCCCCGCGAGGGTCGCCGCCTGCGACAGGTTCAGCTTGCTGGCCGGAATGCCGAAGTAGTACTTCGACGCCGCGTCGACGCCGTAGTTCGTGCCGCCGAACAGGGCGATGTT
Source organism: Microbacterium sp. (assembly GCF_035277845.1). Taxonomy (GTDB): domain Bacteria; phylum Actinomycetota; class Actinomycetes; order Actinomycetales; family Microbacteriaceae; genus Microbacterium. The sequence continues at coordinate 3,453 of NZ_DATEJS010000231.1, read as the reverse complement.
GAGGTAGCCGAGCAGGATCTCGTTCTTCGAGTACTTCTGCTCGAGGGCGATCGCGTAGCGCATCTCCTGGATCTTGCGCTTGATGCCGTTGGTGCCCGTGGCACCGGCGGCCTGCTGCCAGCAGGTGTTCGCGGCATCCACGCTGTTGCCGGTCGTGTTCCACTCGCACTGCTGGATCAGCACGTTCTTCACGTACTGCTGGCTGATCGAGGAGCCACCGCGGGAGCTCTGCCCCTTGAGGTTCGACAGCACGGCGCTCGTCGTGCCGATGAGGTCGACGCCGCCGTGCTCGTAGTAGCGCGAGTCCTCGCTGGAGAGGATCGCGTCGTACATGACCGGTGCGATCTGGTTCCAGGCCACCGGCGAGCGGTTCTGGTCGTAGAACTTCGCGAGGGTGTCCCACTTGCCGGACTTCGTGTCCTTGTACAGGATCGTCGACGGCAGGCTGAGCTTGTCGATCGTCAGCACGCTCGGCAGATTGTCGAACAGGGTGATCGCACTCGTCGCGGCCGAACTCGTCACCGCCACTGCCGGGGTGACCGTCGCGGTCACCAGAACACCGGCCAGCGCGCTCAGACCGATCAGACCCAGCAGTCCGCCGAACACGCCTGCAGCAGTCCGTTTGTTATCAGGCATAGGCTCAAGGCTAGGGGACGAGGCTGGGCGAAGCCTGCCCGGAACCTCCCAGAATCCGTCCCGTGCCATCCATCCCCGATCCTCCGGAGCCTCCATGACCACGTGGGAATACATGACCACGCCGCTGCTGATCCACAACACCGCCGCGATCCTCAACAACTGGGGCAAGCAGGGCTGGGAGCTCGTGCAGGTGGTGACCGGTCCCGAGGGCGGGCTCGTCGCGTACTTCAAGCGCCCGTCGGGTGCGGGGGCCGCCAACGCCGGTCTCGGAGCCGCGGCGGAAGCCGCCAAGCAGTTCGAAGGGAACTGACATGACCCTGTCGCAGAAGCTCGCCGACCTCGACATCGACCTGCCCCCGGTCGCCACCCCGGCGGGCGCCTACGTGCCCGCGCGGGTGCACGGCGACCTCGTCTACACGGCCGGTCAGCTGCCGCTCGTCGCCGGGGCGCTGCCCGCGACGGGCAAGGTCGGCGAGGGGCACGGCAAGGTTCCGCCGGCGGATGCCCGCGAATACGCCCGGCTGTCCGCGCTGAACGCGATCGCCGCGGCCGCCAACGCCATCGGCGACGTGGACCGCATCACCGGCGTGCTGAAGGTCACCGGCTTCGTGGCATCCGTGCCCGAGTTCACCGCCCAGCCCGCGGTCATCAACGGCGCCAGCGAGCTGTTCGGCGAGATCTTCGGCGACGCCGGCGCCCACGCCCGCTCCGCCGTCGGGGTGCCGGTGCTGCCCCTCGACAGCCCCGTCGAGGTCGAGGTCGTCTTCACGATCGACTGACCGCTCGCCCCGCGAGCCCTCACCCAGATACGCGAACCCTCACCGGAAGACGCCTCGAGCGGCGCTTTCGGTGAGGGTTCACGTATCTGGGTGAGGGTTGGCGGGCCCAGGGAGTTGCGGCCTACTTGACCTGGGCGCTGATGATGCTCATCACCTGCGTGTCGGCGAGGGTGGTGGTGTCGCCGACCTCACGGCCCTCCGCCACGTCGCGCAGCAGGCGCCGCATGATCTTGCCGGAACGGGTCTTGGGGAGTTCTCCGACGATGTAGAGGTCGCGGGGGCGCGCGATGGGGCCGATCTGCTCGCCCACCCACAGACGCAGGCTCTGCGCGAGGCCGTCGGGGGAGTGCTGGCTGAGGTACGACTCCTTGATGATCACGAACGCGACGACGGCCTGACCGGTGGTCTCATCGGATGCCCCGACGACGGCCGCCTCGGCGGTGGCCTCGTGCGCGACGAGGGCCGATTCGATCTCGGCGGTCGACAGCCGGTGGCCGGACACGTTCATGACGTCGTCGACGCGGCCGAGCAGCCACACGTCGCCGTCGTCGTCGAGCCGGGCGCCGTCGCCGGCGAAGTAGTAGCCCTTGTCCGCGAACATCGACCAGTACGTGTCGACGTAGCGGTCCGGGTCGCCCCAGATGCCGCGCAGCATCGAGGGCCAGGGCTCGGTGATCACGAGCAGACCGCCGTTGCCGTTTCCGACGTGCTCGCCCTTCTCGTCGACGACGTCGACCGAGACGCCCGGCACCGGCACCTGTGCCGAGCCCGGCTTGGTGGCCGTGATCCCCGGCAGCGGCGAGATCATGATGGCGCCGGTCTCGGTCTGCCACCAGGTGTCCACGATCGGAGCCTCGTCGCCGCCGATGACCTCGCGGTACCACATCCACGCCTCCGGGTTGATGGGCTCGCCCACCGACCCCAGGACGCGGATGCTGGACAGGTCGAACTCGCCGGGGATCTGGCGTCCGAGCTTCATGAACGAGCGGATGGCGGTGGGGGCGGCGTAGAGGATCGTGACGCCGTACTTCTGGATGATCTCCCACCAGCGGCCGGGATGCGGGGTGTCCGGGGTGCCCTCGTACATCACCTGGGTGGCGCCGTTCGCGAGCGGTCCGTACACGACATAGGAGTGCCCGGTCACCCAGCCGATGTCAGCCGTGCACCAGTACACGTCGGTCTCGGGGTGGACGTCGTGCACGACCTTGTTCGTGAATGCCGTCTGCGTGAGGAACCCGCCCGAGGTGTGCAGGATGCCCTTCGGCTTGCCGGTGGTGCCGGACGTGTAGAGGATGAACAGCGGATTCTCCGAGGGGAACGGCTGCGCGACGTGATCGGGTGATGCCGCCGGGACGACATCGTGCCACCACAGGTCGCGGTCCTCGGTCCAGTCGACCTCGTTGCCGCCGCGCTTGACCACGATCACGTGCTCGACGGTCTCCTGCACGCCCGACCCGTTGCGGTCGGCGAGGGCGAGGTCGACGGCGGGCTTGAGTGCGGACACCTTGCCCTTGCGGTAGCCGCCGTCGGCGGTGATCACGAGCTTCGCGCCGGCATCGTCGATGCGGGCGCGCAGGCTGTCGGCGGAGAACCCGCCGAAGACGACGGAGTGGATCGCGCCGACGCGGGCGACCGCGAGCATCGCTGCGGCCGCTTCGGGGATCATCGGCAGATAGATCGCGACGCGGTCGCCCGGCCCGATGCCGAGGTCCTCGAGCACGTTCGCGAGCCGCTTGACCTCGTCCGTCAGCTCTGCGTAGGTGACCTTGCGCGAGTCGCCCGGCTCGCCTTCCCACAGCAGCGCGATGCGGTCGCCGTTGCCCGCCTCCACGTGGCGGTCGAGGCAGTTGTAGGCGACGTTGAGCTCGCCGTCGGTGAACCACTTCGCGAACGGCGGGTTGGACCAGTCGAGAACCTCGGTGAACGGGGTGTGCCAGTGCAGCTCCCGCGCCTGATCCGCCCAGAAGCCCTCACGATCCTCCGCCGCCCGTTCGTAGAGGTCGGCGGTCGCGTTGGCGTGTGCTGCGAATCCGGCGGA
>NZ_DATEJS010000230.1:0-5652 GCF_035277845.1 Microbacterium sp. | reverse complement strand
GGCCGGTCCTCGGACTCCTGAGCGCCGCCCCGCGACCCGGCACCGACGCGTGGCTCCGATACACTGGTGCGACATCCCACACACTCAGGCACGCTCACACAGTGCCGCACATATTCGCTCGAGGAGACCTCTATGACCATTCCCGACAAGCCGGCACTCGAAGGCCTCGAGCAGAAGTGGGATGCCGCCTGGCAGGCGAACGGGACGTACCTGTTCGACCGCGCCCGGGCCGTCGAGGTCGGCCGCGCCGGGGTGTACTCGGTGGACACTCCCCCGCCGACCGCCTCCGGCAGCCTGCACATCGGGCACGTCTTCAGCTTCACCCACACCGACCTCAAGGTGCGGTTCGAGCGCATGCGCGGCAAGACGGTGTTCTACCCGATGGGCTGGGACGACAACGGCCTGCCGACCGAGCGCCGCGTGCAGAACTATTACGGCGTGCGCTGCGACCCGAGCCTGCCGTACGACGCCGGCTTCACTCCCCCGTTCGAGGGCGGCGACAACAAGTCCAGCAAGGCCGCGGACCAGGTGCCGATCAGCCGCCGCAACTTCATCGAACTGTGCGAGAAGCTGACCGTCGAGGACGAGAAGCACTTCGAGGACCTCTTCCGCCAGCTCGGCCTGTCGGTGGACTGGACCCAGACCTACCGGACGATCTCGGACGACACCATCCGCACCAGCCAGCTCGCGTTCCTGCGCAACCTGGAGCGCGGCGAGGCCTACCAGTCGCTCGCCCCGACGCTGTGGGACATCGACTTCCGCTCCGCGATCGCCCAGGCCGAACTCGAGGACCGCGAGCAGCAGGCCAGCTACCACGAGGTCGCATTCCACAAGTCCGACGGCTCGGGCGACGTGCACATCCAGACCACCCGCCCCGAGCTGCTGCCCGCCTGCGTGGCGCTCGTCGCGCACCCCGACGACGAGCGCTATCAGCCCCTCTTCGGCTCGACGGTGCGCACCCCGCTGTTCGACGTCGAGGTGCCGGTGCTCGCCCACCCGCTCGCGCAGATCGACAAGGGGTCCGGCATCGCGATGATCTGCACCTTCGGCGACGTGACCGACATCATCTGGTGGCGCGAGCTCGGCCTGCCGAACCGCACGATCCTCGGCAAGGACGGCCGCGTGCTGATGGACGCGCCCGACGTGATCGTCGGCGACCGGGCCAAGGCCCACTATGCGGAGCTCGCCGGCAAGACCGTCTTCAGCGCGAAGAAGCGCATCGTCGAGCTGCTGGGCGAGTCGGGCGAGCTGATCGATGTGTCGAAGCCCTTCAGCCACGCGGTGAAGTTCTTCGAGAAGGGCGACCGTCCGCTCGAGATCGTCTCGACCCGCCAGTGGTACCTGCGCAACGGCGCCCGCGACACCGACCTGCGCGACCGGCTCATCGAGCTCGGCCAGCAGATGTCGTGGCATCCGGACTTCATGCGCGTGCGCTACGAGAACTGGACCAACGGGCTGACCGGCGACTGGCTCGTCTCCCGCCAGCGCTTCTTCGGCGTGCCGATCCCGGTCTGGTACGGCCTGGACGAGAACGGTGAGCGCGACTACGACCGCGTCATCATCCCCGACCTCGGGCAGCTGCCCGTCGACCCGACCACCGACGTGCCCGCCGGCTACACGGACGACCAGCGTGGCGTTCCGGGCGGCTTCGAGGCCGAGAAGGACATCTTCGACACGTGGGCGACATCGTCGCTGACGCCGCAGCTCGCCGGCGGGTGGCAGCGCGACGACGAGCTCTGGAACCTGGTGGCGCCGTTCGATCTGCGCCCGCAGGGCCAGGACATCATCCGCACGTGGCTCTTCTCCACGATGCTGCGCTCGGCCCTGGAGGACGGCCGTGCGCCGTGGTCGGATGCCGCGATCTCCGGCTTCATCGTCGACCCCGACCGCAAGAAGATGTCGAAGTCCAAGGGCAACGTGGTCACGCCCGCCGACATCCTCGCGCAGCACGGCACGGACGCGGTGCGGTACTGGGCGGCTTCCAGCCGGCTCGGCGCGGACGCCGCCTTCGACCCGCAGAACCCGACGCAGGTGAAGATCGGCCGGCGCCTCGCGATCAAGGTGCTCAACGCCGCGAAGTTCGTGCTGTCGTTCCCGGTGCCGGACGGGGCGGAGATCACCCACACCCTGGACGCCTCGATGCTGGCGGGCCTGCACCAGGTGGTGCGCGACGCGACGCGCGCGTACGAGGCGTACGACCACGCGCGCGCCCTCGAGGTGACCGAGTCGTTCTTCTGGACGTTCTGCGACGACTACCTCGAGCTCGTCAAGGAGCGCGCGTACAACCAGACCGACGTGGGTCAGCCCTCGGCCGCACTCGCGCTGCGACTGGCGCTCTCCGCGCTGCTGCGTCTGCTGGCGCCCGTGCTCGCCTTCGCGGCCGAAGAGGCGTGGTCGTGGTTCGAGGACGGGTCGGTGCACACGGCCGCCTGGCCGGTGGCGCCGGAGCAGGATGCCGGAGACCCGCTGGTGCTGCAGGCGGTCGGCGAGGCGCTCATCGGCATCCGCCGGGCCAAGACCGAGGCGAAGGTCTCGCAGAAGACGCCGGTGCGCCGCATCGTGATCGCGACGCCGCATGTCGACGCACTGCGCTCCGCGCAGGGCGACCTGCAGGCCGTCGGCCGGATCGAGGTCATCGAGTTCGTCGCAGGCGAGGGCACCGAGGTGCGCGAGATCGAACTGGGTGAGCTCTGATGCAGCTGGGCACGCGCTGGAACGCGGGCGGGGAGCCTCCCGCCCGCCTGTCCGCCGACGTGGTGGCGACCATCCGGCAGGTGGAGGCGTCGCATCTGGATGCCACGCCGCTGCCGCGCTGGACGCTCACGTGGCTGGAGGGCCGCCCGGTTGCCGAGCTCGACGACGGCGCGACGGTCACGATCGTGACGACCGATGCCGCCGGCACCCCGGTCGTGCGCATCGAGGACTGACGGCGGCGCATCAGAGCGAGGCGACCGGCGCCTCATCCGCGGTCTCGTCCCGGGCGTCGGCACCGGCGTCGCGGGTGCCGACGACGATGAGGCGGGCGGCGACGGCCGAGGTCGCCAAGGCGACGGCGCCGCCGATCACGAACGGCAGCCGAAGGTCGGCGCGGGCGGCGAGGCCGCCGAGCACGGTCGCGATCGGGAACAGTCCCCAGGTGAGCGTGCGGGAGATGCCGAGCACCCGGCCGAAGAGCCGCTGCGGGACGATCTGCTGACGCAGCGCACCCCAGGGCACGTTCCACAGCGAGATCGCGAACGCGGCCGTCGCGTAGGCGAGCAGCGCCGCCGGGAGGTTCGGGGCGAGTCCCGTGGCCAGCAGCCCGGCGCCCGCGAGCAGGTTCGCGGCGAGCATGACCGGTCCCCGTCCGAGCCGGCGCACGAGCGAGGAGGCGAGCAGGGAGCCGACGAGGGCTCCCGCGCCGATCGCCGCGGTGACGAACCCGATCGCCGCGGGGCGGACGCGGTGGGTGTCGAGGAAGAGCAGGATGTTCGCCGCCTGCGCGAAGGCGAACGCGCTGCCCGTGATCGAGGTGAAGAGGATCATCGCCCGCAGATACCGCTGATGCCACACGTACCGCAGCGCCTCGCGTGCCGACACGCGGGACGGGCCGACGTGCCTGCCCTCGTCGGCGTCGTGCCGCGGCCGCGCCGCGGCGATGGGCAGCAGCAGGGCGAGGCCGATGGGGATGAGATAGCCGGCCGATCCGACCCACAACGGCAGGGCGAGCGCGACTCCGAACAGCACGCCGCCGACCGGGACGGCCACGAAGTTGTCGATGGTGATCTGCGCCGTCTGGATCCAGCCGTTGGCGCGGTCGAGCTGCGGACGGGTGACCACTCCGGCGAGTGCCGCGTTGGTGGCGTTGTCGTAGAGGGTCTCGCCGAAGCCGAACAGCAGCACGCCGGCGAGCAGCGACATGATCGTGAGGCTGTGCGCGACGGCGAGGACGGCCAGACCGAGCGCCACCGCGCAGCGCAGCGTGTTGGCGGATGCCAGTACGAGGCGACGGTCGTACCGGTCGACGATCATGCCGGCCGGCAGGCCGAACAGCAGCCACGGCACGAACGCGAGCGCCGTGACGAGCGAGATCAGCAGCGGATCCGTCGTCAGCGTCGTGGCGATGAGGGGCACGGCGGTGCGGCCGACGCCGTCGGCGAGCCCGCTGAACGCGGTGGCGGCCCACAGGGTGCGGAACCCGCGGCCGAGTCGCGTGCGCTCGGCCGCGGAGACGACGGCGGTCACCGTCAGAACAGTCGCAGCGCGCCGGCCGCGTGCACGTCGCGCTGGCGCTCGTACACGGCCTGGATCGCGGGCTCGCGGTCGAGGCGCTGTGCGCGGCGGCGCATGTGGAGGACGGCCGCGCGCTCGAGGCGCTGCGAGATCGTGAACAGCGTGCGCTCGCCGAGGTTCGCGGCGACGCGAGGCGGGCAGGCAGGGGTGATGGCGGTCATGTCAGTGTCCTTGCTCGGGGAGCGGGAAGATGTCGGTGCGGATCGTGACCGTGCGGGTGCCCGGTGCGTCCTGGCCGCGGTACTTGTCGACCGCGTCGTTGACGATCTCTTGGATGCGGGTGGTGAGCTCGGTCATCTGCTCTTGCGTGAGATCGGTGGTGGCTGTGGAGATCATGGCCGTCTCGGCCCACGCATCGGCTTCGTCCATCGAACGGTTCACGAACTCGAGGAGCTGCTCGTTGCGGCGCTTGAGGAATTCGCTCATGACGACCTGGCTCGCCGCGCGGCCGGACGGGGTCTTCATCGCGTCGGGATTGGCGAACGAGACCGCGCCTCTGGGGCGCTCCCACCACCGCTCCCGCGCGGTGCCGCGTCCCTCGACCTCGCGGATGAGGTCGTGCTTGGCGAGGGCGCGCAGGTGGTAGCTGGTGGCCCCGGACGATTCCCCCGTCATGCCGGCGAGGGTGGAGGCGGTCTGCGCGCCGTACTGCGACAGGATGTCGTAGATCTGCACGCGGAGCGGGTGCGCGAGGGCACGGAGTGCGCCGGCATCCAGCACGCGCTCGGCTGCGCGTTCGGGCTGTTCCGGAGGGGTCTCGTCGCTCATGTGTGCAAAGATACCTTTGCACGATGTTCTTTGCAAGGACTTCTTTGCATAACATCCTTTGCACACTCCGTCGCCCGCACCTAGGCTGAAGGGATGACGGATGCCGTGAACCCGCTGCTCGAGACCCCGACCCTCCCCTATGAGGTCCCGCCGTACGACCGCATCCGTCCGGAGCACTATCTGCCCGCCTTCGCGGAGGCGTTCGGACAGCACCGCGCCGAGGTGGAGGCGATCTCCGCGAACCCGGCGCCTGCATCGTTCGAGAACACCCTGGTGGCGCTCGAGCGGGCGGGGGCGCTGCTGTCGCGGGTGGCGCACGCGTTCTACACGGTCTCCTCCGCACACGCCACGGACGAGATCCAGGCGATCGACGAGGAACTCGCCCCGCTCATGGCGGCGCACGAGGATGCCGTCAAGCTCGACTCGGCACTGTATGCGCGCGTCGCCGCGGTGTACGAGCAGCTCGACGATCTGGGACTCGAGGGCGAGGACCGCTACCTGGTCGAGCGATGGTTCCGTGAGATGACCCACGCGGGCGCGGCACTCGACGACGCGTCGAAGGAGCGTCTCACCGCGCTCAACCAGCGCCTGTCGACGCTGTCCACCCTGTTC
>NZ_DATEJS010000229.1:0-6624 GCF_035277845.1 Microbacterium sp. | reverse complement strand
CGAGCGCGAGCGCGGCTGGCGCGAGGCGCTGGCCGAGGCATCCGTCCCCGAACCCACGGTGCTGCGCGGCGACTGGACCGCGGCCTCCGGTCACGCGGCGGCGATGACCCTGGCGGCGGATGCCACGGCCCTGTTCGCCGCGAACGACCAGATGGCACTCGGCGCGCTGCGCGCCCTCGCCGACGCGGGGCGTCCCGTGCCGGACGCGGTCAGCGTGGTCGGCTTCGACGACATCGCGGATGCCGCGGACTTCCGCCCCCCGCTGACCACCGTCCGCCAGGACTTCGACGCCCTCGGCGAGCGGGCGGTCGACACCCTGGTGCGCGGGATCGAGACGGGCGCGCCCCGGGCGGCCGACGTGCTCGAGACCACGCTCGTCATCCGCGCCTCCACCGGCCCGGCAGCCCGCTGACCCCGAGGGTCGCCCCGGCGGCAGCCGCCCGGCAGCCGCCCGGCGGGTCACTCCTCGTGGGGGCCGAGCTCCGGGGCGGGGAGGAACCGTGCGCGGGCGTCGGTCATGGCCGACAGCTCGAAGACCACCAGCGTGTTGGCGCCGGCCCGGGTGACCGGCCGCGGGACGAACAGGGTGCGCTGCGGGCCGTTGGACCAGTAGCGCCCGAGCAGGAAGCCGTTCACGAACGCGAAGCCCTTGCCCCAGCCGTCGGTGTCGAGGAACAGGTCGGATGCCGCCTCGAGCGTGAACTCGGCGCGAAGGCCGGCCGGGCCGGACAGCGGCGCATCGCCGTGCGGGACGTGACCCGCCGGGGCATCCGCGACGAGGTCTGCGAACCTCGCCAGGTCGACCTGCGCGGTCGTCCATCCGCGCACGGGAGCGGCGTCGAGCCGCACGCCGTCGACGATGCCCTTGCACTCGCCGATGAGAGGCCCGTAGTTGACCCGCCCCTGCTCTTCGACGAGCAGCTCCACCGTCTGCCCCGCAGGCACCGCGAGCGCGCGCTCGCCGCGGATGCGGGACAGGTCGCCGACCCGCACCCCGTCGACGGAGACCCAGGCGTGGTCGCGCACCTCGCCGAGTGCGAGTGTCCCGGCACCGGGGAGGGGCGCGGTGTGCAGCAGCATCCCGCTCGGGATGCCGAGCTCGTCGAAGCTGGGCGGGTCGTCGCCGGTGCCGCCGAGCGGCACCGCGGCATCCTCGACCGTCACCGCGGTCGCGACGAGCGGCACGGTGAACTCGGGACGCGGGACCGCCCGGGCGGGGACCTCGTCGGGCACTGGCGCGTAGCGGGCGATGACCTCGCGGAACGCCCAGAACTTGTCGGTGGGGTCTCCGGCCTCGTCGAGCGGAGCGTCGTAGTCGTAGGACGTGGTGATGGGAAGGTAGCGGCCCTTGTGGTTGGCGCCGTTGGTGAGTCCCGGGTTCGTCCCGCCGTGCAGCATGTACAGGTTGACGGATGCCCCGGCCGCGAGCAGGGCGTCGAGCTCGGCGGCGGCATCCGCAGCGCTCGTCGTGTGGTGCAGTCCGCCCCACCAGTCGAACCAGCCGTCCCAGAACTCCGCGCACATGAGCGGGCCCGTCGGCTGGTGGTCGCGCAGCGTCGCGAGGCGCTCGCCGGCACGCGAGCCGAACGATCCCGTCAGATGGAGCCCGGGCAGGCTGCCGGCCCGGAGCATCGCCGGCTCGGGCTGGTCGATGGTCGTCAGGGGCACGGTGATGCCGGCACCCCGGGTCGCCTCGACGAGCGTCTCGAGGTAGCGCCGGTCGCAGCCGTACGCCCCGTACTCGTTCTCGATCTGCACGAGGATGACCGGGCCGCCATGGTCGACCTGGCGCGGGCGGACGACGTCGTACACGCGGCGCAGGTAGGCGGTGACCTCGGCGAGGTAGCGCGGGTCGGACGAGCGCAGGCGCATGTCGGCATCCGCGGTCAGCCACACCGGCAGGCCGCCGTTGTGCCACTCCGCGCAGATGTACGGGCCGGGGCGCACGATGGCGTGCATCCCCTCCGCAGCGACGAGGTCGAGGAACCGGCCGAGGTCGTTCGCCCCCGTGGCATCCCACGCGCCGCGGGCCGGCTCGTGCGCGTTCCACGCGACGTACGTCTCGATCGTGTTGAGGCCGAGCAGCCGCGCCTTGCGGATGCGGTCGGCCCAGTCGTCGGGGTGAACGCGGAAGTAGTGCAGGGCACCGGACAGGATGCGGTGCGGATGCCCGTCCAGCAGGAAGTCGGTCTCGCCGATCGTGAAGGTGCTCACGGATGCCTTCTGTTCGATGCGGGGGCGGATGCCGCGGCATCCGCCCCCCGCGCGGATCACTTGTTGACGCTGAAGCCCTGCGCGTTGCCGTACTGGACCAGGGCGGCCTGCCACTTCTGCAGGCCGGCGTTCAGGTCGGTCTTGTTCGCATACGCCTGCCCGACGGTGTCGCCGTAGATGCTGTTGCCGTACACCTGGAACGGCAGGTACCGCCAGCCGGTGACGACCGAGGTCGCCGCCTGGGCGAGCACCTCGTTGATCTTCTGGCCGCCGAAGTACGCGGGCGTGGCGCCCAGGAACTCCTGGGATGCCAGCTGCTTCGTGGTCGACGGGAAGCCGCCGCTGGCGAGGAACGTCGAGATGCTCTCATCGCTGTTGTTCAGCCACCAGAGGAAGCCGGCCGCGAGCGCGGGGTTCGTGCTCTGCTTGGTCACGGCCTGGCCGCCGCCGCCGTTCTCGGCGGATGCCGGCTGCCCGTCGTACGTCGGCATCGGTGCGACGCGCCAGTCGCCCTTGCCGGCGGGAGCCCCCGACTCGAGGTTGCCCGGCATCCAGGCTCCGGTCACGAGGGTGGCGATGCTGCCGTTGCCGAGGCCCGTGAACCACTCGTCGCTCCAGCTGGGGGTGGGGGAGACGAGACCCTTGCCGACGAGCTTGTTCCAGGTGTCGGCCCACTTCTTGGACCCGGCATCCTGCAGGTTGACGGTGACCTTCGTGCCGTCCGTCGTGAACGGGTGGCCGCCGGCCTGCCAGATCATGCTCGTGGTGAAGCCGGCGTCGCCGATGTCGTTGGTGATGTACTTCTTCGGGTCGGCGGCGTGCAGCTTCTCGGCGTCGGCGATGTACTGGTCCCACGTGGTGGGCACCGTCAGCTTGTAGGTGTCGAAGACCTTCTTGTTGTAGAAGAGCGCCATGGGGCCGGAGTCCTGCGGCAGGCCGAAGATCTTGTCGCCGGAGGTCACCGAGCCCCAGGTCGACGGGGTGTAGTCGGACTTGAGGCTGCCGAAGCCGTACGAGGAGAGGTCGGCAAGAGCGTTGCTCAGCTCGAACTGCGGGAAGGCGTAGTACTCGACCTGCACGACGTCGGGGGCGCCGGAGCCGGCCTTGATCGCATTCTGCAGCTTGGTGTACTCGTCGTTGCCGGTACCCGCGTTGACCAGGTTGACCTTGACCTTCGGGTACGCCTTCTCGAACGCGGCGACCTGGGCCTTGGCCGACGGGGTCCACGTCCAGTAGGTGATCTCGCCGCCCTTCTTCAGGGCCGCCTTGACGGCATCCAGCCCGCTCGTGCTCGTGGCCGCGCCGGTGCTGCCGGCGGACGAGCCGGAGCAGCCGGCCAGCGTGAGCGCGGCCGCGGTTGCGAGCGCGACGAGCGCGGCGGCGCGTCGGGATGCTCCTGACAGATGCTTCATTGCTGTGTCCTTTCGCATGACCCGGCCCGCGGACGCGGACCGGCCGGGTGAGAGTCGTCCGCGTGCAGCTCCCGGGTCACTGCTTCACGCTTCCCGCGCTCAGTCCGGACTGCCAGAAACGCTGCAGCAGGAGGAACGCGATGACGATGGGGATGATCGTGAGGAGGGACCCCATGATCACGAGGTTGTAGATCGGCTGCGCGCCGGCACCCTGCGCCTGCGCGGCCCATTGGTTCAGCCCGACGGTGAGCGGATACCACTTCGGGTCGCTCAGCATGATGAGCGGCAGGAAGTAGTTGTTCCAGGTGGCGACCACGGTGAACAGCAGCACCGTGACGATGCCGGGCACGAGCAGGCGGATCGAGATCGTGAAGAACGTGCGGAACTCGCCGGCACCGTCCATGCGGGCCGCCTCGAGCAGCTCGGTCGGCACGGAGTCGGCCGCGTAGACCCAGATCAGGTAGAGCCCGAACGGGCTGATCAGGGACGGGATGATGACCGCCCACGGGGTGTTGGTGAGCCCGATCTGGCTGAACAGCAGGAACGTCGGGACGGCGAGGGCGGTGCCCGGCACGGCGACCGCGCCCAGCACGATCGCGAACACCGCCCGCCGCCCGGGGAAGCGGTACTTCGCGAGGCCGTACCCGGCCAGGGTCGCGAAGAGGGTCGCGCCGCCGGCGCCGACCACGACGTACAGCAGCGTGTTCCCGAACCAGCGCAGGAAGATGCCGTCGTTGTACGTCAGCGTCGAGACGAGGTTGGCCCAGAAGGCGTTCCCGCCCCCGAACCACAGCCCGAAGGTGGAGAACAGGCCCGCCTGCGTCTTGGTGGAGTTGACGATCAGCCAGACCAGCGGGACCAGCGAGTACAGGGCGTACAGCACCATGAGCACCAGCAGCAGCCGGGATGACCGCGGGCGGAGCGGGCTCGTGCGGCGACGGTCGTCGCGGACGTAAGTGGGCGCGGCCATCTCAGCGCACCTCCGCACGGGAGCCGCGCAACTGCACGACGTAGGCGATCACGGCGGTGACGACGCCCATGATGATCGCGACGGTGGCGGCGTAGTTGAACTGCTGGCCGGCGAACGACAGGTTGTACGCGTACATGTTCGGCGTGTAGAAGGTGGTGATCACGTTGGGTGCGAGCGGGCGCAGGATGTTCGGTTCGTTGAACAGCTGGAAGCTGCCGATGATGGAGAAGATGGTGGCGATCACGATCGCCCCGCGCAGGGCCGGGATCTTGATCGAGAAGACGGTGCGCCAGGCGCCCGCGCCGTCGATGGATGCCGCCTCGTACAGCTCAGTGGGCACGGTCTTCAACGAGGAGTAGAAGATCAGCATGTTGTAGCCGACGAACTCCCACGTGACGATGTTGCCGATCGACACCAGCATCCAGTCCTTGGCGAAGGGCGTGATCAGCTGGAATCCGACCAGCTGGTTGATGTTCGCGGCGAGGCCGAACTGGTCGCCGTAGATGTATCCCCACATGAGCACCGCGACCACGGCGGGCACGGCGTACGGCAGGAAGAGGGTGATGCGGAAGAAGGATGCGCCGCGCAGCCGTGCGCTGTCGATCGCGAGCGCGGCGCCGAGGGCCAGCACGAGCATGATCGGCACCTGGATCACCAGGAACACGAGCACGCGGCCGAACGCCTGCCAGAACTGCGGGTCGGTGAGCGCCTGGCCGTAGTTCGCCAGCCCGACGAAGGCGTTCCCGCCGATGAGCTGCTCGCGGTACAGGCTCAGATAGATCGCATACGCGAGCGGCGCGAGGAACACCAGCGCGAACGCGACCATGAACGGGGAGACGAACGCCCATCCGCGCCAGTCGCGGCGGTCGCGCCGGCGCACGCCCGGGGCGGGGATGCGGGTTGCTGTGGATGTCGACATCGACGGGTGCCTCTGCTTGTTGTCGTCTGCGATGACCTGCGGACTGTTTACGCAAACATACGCGACGGGCCGATACGATGTCAACGTAAACATCGTCTGCACGACGAGGAAGGATGCCGGCCGATGACCTCGACCCCATCGCGACGCGAGCCGTCCATCAACGACGTCGCCCGTGCGGCCGGAGTATCGGCGCAGACGGTCTCCCGCGTCGCCACCGGCAAGGACGTCGTCCGCGCCGAGACGCGGGATCGGGTGGTCGAGGCGATGCAGCGACTCGGCTACCGGCCGAACGGCGCGGCACGGGCGCTCAAGTCGGGCCGGTTCCGCAACATCGGCGTGATCATGTTCTCGCTGTCGACGTACGGCAACATGCGCACCCTCGAGGCGATCGCCTCCGAGGCGACGACGGCCGGATACTCGCTGACCCTCATCCCGCTCGACGCCGCCACGCAGTCCAGCGTCTCGGGGGCTTTCGCGCGCCTGAGCGAGCAGGCGGTGGACGGTATCATCATCCTCATCGAGGCGCACCGGCTCAACGAGTCGGACGTCGAGCTGCCCACCGGCATGCCCGTGGTGGTGCTCGACTCCAGCGCCCACTACGACCTGCCCGTCGTGGACACCGACCAGGCGCAGGGAGCGCGCCTGGCCACCGAGCACCTGCTGGGACTCGGGCACGAGACCGTGTGGCACGTGACCGGCCCGCAGGAGTCGTTCTCGGCTCAGCGCCGCCAGGAGTCCTGGCACAAGACGCTCGCCGACCACGGCGCGTTCGTGCCCGAGCCCCTCACCGGGGACTGGACGGCGGAGTCGGGCCATGCCGCCGGCCTGCGCCTCGCGGCCACGCCCGGCGTGACCGCCGTCTTCGCCGCGAACGACCAGATGGCCCTCGGGGTGCTGCGGGCGCTGCACCAGGCCGGGCGCAGTGTGCCGGAAGAGGTCAGCGTGGTCGGATTCGACGACATGCCCGAGGCGGCGAGCTTCTGGCCGGCGCTGACCACCGTGCGCCAGCATTTCGACCAGGTCGGCGTCGCCGCCTGGCGGTCGCTGCTGGCCAGCATCGAAGGGGAGCGCCCCGGCTCGGTCGGCCTGATCCCGACCGAGCTCGTCGT
>NZ_DATEJS010000228.1:0-8541 GCF_035277845.1 Microbacterium sp. | reverse complement strand
TCGCGCCAGGTGGGCTGCTTCGGCCCGGCGTGCGCGGCAGGCGGGCCGCCGGCCGGGGCGGGGATCCCCGGCATCCGTCCGGGCACCGTCCGCCCCGGCATGGACGGCCCCGGCGTGTCCGCGAGCCGGGACGCATTGGCGGCGAGCAGGGTCGCGACGACGTGCTTGCAGTCCGCCTCCATCGGGCAGGAGCACCACGTGGTGTCGATGCGGTCGCTCACCGCCTTCAGCCGGACGACGCTGCGGTAGCGCTGCGCGCGGCTGCCGGCGACGTCGCCGCTGATGGTCCGCGAGGCGGCATCCCACTCGACGCGGCGCACCGCCCCGTCGTGGAAGTACTGCGTTCCGCGCGTGAACGCGCCGCCCCACGCCTGGCGCCGGATGGCGTCGGGGTCGATGAACGGCGCGTCCACGGCGACGATTCGCGCGGCTCCCGGTCAGTTCGAGCGGGCGACGCGGGCGAGCACGCCGTGCACGAACGAAGCCGATTCGTCGGTCGAGAACTCCTTGGCGAGCTCCACGGCCTCGTCGATGGCCACCGCGGTGGGCACCTGCTCGTTGTAGAGGATCTCCCAGACGCCGATGCGGAGCAGCGCCCGGTCGACGGTGGGCATGCGCGCCATCGACCAGTCCTTGGCCGCGAGCGTGATCTGCTCGTCGATCGCGTCGGAGTTGTCGATGATGCCGTCGACGATGTCGCGGGCGTACAGCCAGGAGGCTTCGCGCGCGGGCTCCGCCGCGGCGCGCTTCGCCTCGACGGCGAGCATCACTGGGATGTCCTCGCCGCGGACGTCGGCCTGGAAGAGGATGTCGAGAGCGCGCTTGCGCGCCTTGGTCCGTGCGCTCACGCGCGGCTTACTTCTCGCGGCCGAGGTAGTCCCCGGTGCGGGTGTCGACCTTGACGCGGGTGCCGGTCTCGAGGAACAGCGGCACCTGGATCTCGTAGCCGGTCTCGAGCGTGGCGGGCTTCGTTCCGGCGGAGGAGCGGTCTCCCTGCAGGCCGGGCTCGGTGTAGGTGATCTCGAGCACGACGGATGCCGGCAGCTCGACGTACAGCGCGTTGCCGTTGTTCAGCGCGATGGTGACCATCTGGTTCTCGAGCAGGAAGTGCGAGGCGTCGCCGACGGTCGGCGCCGCGACGTGGATCTGGTCGTAGTCGCTGGTGTCCATGAACACGAAGCTGTCGCCGTCGTTGTACAGGTACTGGAAGTCGCGGCGATCGACGCTCTCGATCTCGATCTTGGCGCCCGCGTTGAACGTCTTGTCGACGACTTTGCCGGAGAGCACGTTCTTCATCTTGGTGCGGACGAACGCACCGCCCTTGCCCGGCTTGACGTGCTGGAACTCCACGATGCTCCAGAGCTGACCGTCGATGTTGAGGACGACGCCGTTCTTGATGTCTGCAGTGGATGCCATGGGTCTTGTGTTCCGTTTCGTGAAGTTCGCGGGCGAGAAGGCGCCCAACATCCCATTCTACGGGATGGCCCGATCAGGCCTGGAAGGGGGCTGGATGCCTCAGCCGTCCGCCTGCCCGGTGATCACGTCGATGAGTCGCAGCACCGCGGTGGCATACCCGCCGATGCCCTGGCCGATGACGTGCACCGCGGCGACGTCGCGCACATACGAGACCTGCCGGAAGTCCTCCCGGGACCCGACGTCCGAGATGTGCACCTCGGCGACCGGCAGGGCCACGGCCTTGAGCGCGTCGGCGAGCGACACCGACGTGTGGGTGAGGCCGGCGGGATTGATCACGATGCCCGCACAGTCCTCGCGGGCCGCGTGGATCGCGTCGATGAGGACGCCCTCGTGGTTGCTCTGCACGGCGCGCACGTCGAAGCCGCGGGATGCCGCGGTGCGCTCCACGAGCCCTTCGACGTCGGCGAGGGTCTCGGTGCCGTAGATCTCGGGCTCGCGCACACCGAGGAGGTTCAGGTTCGGCCCGTTCACGAGCAGCAGACGGCGGGCGTTGATCATGCTGGGAACCCTATCAATCGACGAGCGCGTTCAGCGCCCCGCACCCTGTGCGGTGAGACGCACCGGGGCGTTCCCCGCGCCGTACCCGTCGTACCCGGCGCGCCGCTCCACGAACTCGCAGAAGAGCTGCCCGACGATGCCCGTGTAGAACTGCAGGTACTCGGCTTCGCCGTCGCGGTCGTAGAGGAGCCCCAGCTCCTGCAATTCGGCCACGAATCCGGGCTCGAGTCCGAAGCGCGCGACCAGATCGTCGTAGTAGTTCCCGGGGATCGGCAGCACGTCGAGCCCGCGTGCGCGGGCCGCACGGGCGAGGCCCCGGGCATCCGTGCAGCGGAAGGCGACGTGCTGGGCCAGCCCGGCGTCCCGGCTGCGCTGCGCGAAGCCCGCCGGCACGACATTCAGGGGAAGGCGCACCTCGCCGCCCGGCGATCGCATCACGCGGCTCTGCACCAGGCCCTGCGAACTCGCGACCTCGGTGGAGCCGACCGGCTCCAGGCCGAACACGGAGGTGTAGAAGAGCACCGCCTCGTCGACCGCCTGCCACGGCTCGGTGAGGCTCACGTGGTCGATCGCGACGACGCCGGATGCCGGTGAGGCATCCGCGGGCGCGCCGGTCCCGTGCTCGAACTCCGTGGTCCAGGCCGGTTCACCGGCCGCGGCCGCCCCCCAGAAGATCTCCGTCCCGTCCGGTGCCCCCGCGGCATCGAGCACCTGCTCCGCGGCGTACGTGCGGCGGTACGCGATGGGCGTGCCGAGTTCGCGGGCCCGCTCGGTGAGGAGCGCGGGCTCCGGCACGAGCAGCCCGATCGCGGCCAGGTGCGGGCTGAGGCCGACGGCGTGCTGCTCGTTCAGCACGACCCGTGCGGCTCCCGAGCTCCAGAGCGTCACGGGCTTCGTGCGGTGCCGGCCGCGCGGCGTGAAGCCCAGCTGGGTGAGCATCACCTCGATCGCGGACGTGTCCTCGGCCTTGATCTCGGCGAAGTCGAAGCCCGTCGGCGCGGCGGATTCGGTGAGGCGCACGAGCCCGCCCGCGGTATCGGCCCGCCGGGCGGTCGCGTCCTCCAGCCAGCGCAGCGAGCGCCGCGCGTGCACGGCGGTCGCGCGGACGTCGGTCTGCCGGAACGTGTCGTTGAACACCTCGAGCGACAGCGGGCCGGTGTATCCGGCTCGCACGACATGGGCGACGAACGCCGCCAGATCGAAGCTCCCCTCCCCCGGGAACAGCCGGTGATGACGGCTCCACGAGAGCACGTCCATGGTCATGGCGGGTGCATCCGCGAGCTGCACGAAGAAGATCCGCTCGCCCGGGATCTGCTCGATGGCGGCGGGGTCGTGCCCGCGCGAGAGGATGTGGAACGAGTCCAGGCACACGCCGACCGCCGGGTGCGCCGCGAGCTCGACGATCCGCCATGCCCGGCGGTAGTCGTCGACGTACCGGCCCCAGGCGAGCGCCTCGTACGCGATCCGGATGCCGAAGCCGGCCGCCAGTTCGCCGAGGCGCCGCAGCTGGCTCGCGCTGACCGCGTCGTCGTCGACCGTCGCCGAGCCGACGTTGCTGCAGCAGAGGACGAGGTCCATCCCGAGCCGCTGCATCAGCGCGAACTTCGCCTCCGCACGGCGCAGCACCTCCGCGAAGGCCGCCTCGTCCACGCCCTCGACGTCGCGCATCGGCTGGTACAGGTCGAGGGTGAGCCCGAGTCTGGATGCCAGCGCGCGGATCTCCTCCGGGCTCTCCGGCGCGGCGACGAGGTCCGGCTCGAAGATCTCCACACCGTCAAAGCCCGCGCGGGCGCACGCGTGGAGCTTCTCGACGAGGGTGCCGCTCAGGCACACGGTGGCGATCGATGTCCTCATGGCGGGCCAATGTACCAGACAGTACATTGGGTGGCCAGGGCCCGTGCTCCCGAAGGGGTGGCGTCCGCTCGGATACGCTGTGCCGGTGGCACCAGCACAGCGCGACGCCGAGCGCACCCGGGCGGAACTGCTCGCCGTGGCGACCGAGGTGTTCGCCGAGGACGGCTATTCCGGCGCGCGCGTCGACGAGATCGCCGAGCGCACCCGCACCACCAAGCGGATGATCTACTACTACTTCGGCGGCAAGGAGCAGTTGTACCTGGCCGTGCTCGAGGAAGCCTATCGCGGCATCCGCGATGCCGAGCGCGCCATCGACGTCGACCACACCGACCCCGTCGCGGCGATGCGCCAGCTGGCCGAGCTGACCTTCGACCATCACGTGACCCACGACGCGTTCATCCGCCTCGTCGCCATCGAGAACGTGCACCGCGGAGAGTTCATCCGCCGGCTCGACTCCCTGCGCACGCTCGCCCAGCCCGCCGTGACGCAGCTGGACGAGATCCTCCAGCGCGGCCGGGCCGCCGGGGTGTTCCGGGACGACGTGCAGGCGCTCGACGTGCATCTGCTCATCAGCTCGTACTGCGTCTTCCAGGTCGCGAACAAGTACACGTTCGGCTTCCTGTTCGACGTGGACCTCGACTCCCCTGCGCAGCGCCCGCATCTGCGCGCCATGATCGGCGAGGTCGTCGTCGCCTGGCTCACCGCGCGCGCCTCCGTCTGAGCGGCATCCGTCCCGGGGTCTCTTGACAGCGTCGCGATCGCGTGGTTCACTCTGAACGTACCAGTTAGTACACAACGGGCGAACGAAGGAGTTCTCGTGACTGCGCCGCACCGATACCTCGTGGGCCTCGTCGGCACGGGCGTCACCCCCTCGCTCACGCCGCCGCTGCACATGGCGGAGGCGCGCGCCCTGGGGCTCGACTACCTGTACCGCACCATCGACCTCACGAGCCTGGCACTGGTGCCCGACCAGCTGCCCGACATCCTGACGTGGGCGCGCCGGCTCGGGTTCGACGCCCTGAACGTCACCCACCCCTGCAAGCGACTCGTGATCGAGTACCTCGATCGCGTCGATCCGGTCGCGGCCGCCCTCGGCGCCGTCAACACGGTGCTGTTCACCGACGAGGGACTGGTCGGGTACAACACCGACACCACCGGGTTCGAGACGGCCTTCCGCACCGGACTGCCGGATGCCGCACTCGAGCAGGTCGTGCTCCTCGGTGCGGGCGGTGCCGGCTCCGCGGTGGGCGACGCGCTGCTGCGCAGCGGCGTGCGCCGGCTCACCGTCGTCGACGTCGATGCGAACCGCGCGGGCGAGGTCGCCGCAGACCTGGATGCGCGTCATGCGGCGCACGTCGAGGCCGCCGCCCCGGCGGAGCTGGCGCGGCTCCTCGCGGACGCCGACGGTGTGGTGCACTGCACCCCCACCGGCATGCACGACCATCCCGGCCTGCCCTTCTCCCCCGCTCTGCTGCGCCCCGGACTCTGGGTCGCGGACATCGTCTACCGCCCCCTGGAGACGGCGCTGCTGCGCGCCGCACGCGCGGCCGGCTGCCGCACGCTCGACGGCGGGCGGATGGCCGTCTTCCAGGCGGTCGACGCGTTCGCGCTCATCACCGGAATCCGTCCCGACCCCGACCGCATGATCGACCACTTCCACCGTCTCGTCGCCGCAGACGAGCTCGTCCGATAGGAGAATCCCCCGATGTCCACCACCGCAGTGTCGCGGAAGACCCCCGCCCGCGCAGCCGTCGCGAGCTTCCTCGGCAGCGCCGTTGAGTACTACGACTTCTTCCTCTTCGGGTCCGCGGCCGCCCTCATCTTCCCGAAGATCTTCTTCCCGTCCGACGACCAGGCGGCCCTCGTCATGTCGTTCGCGACGTTCGGCTTCGCGTACATCGCCCGCCCCGTCGGAGCGATCTTCGTGGGCCACTTCGGCGACCGGCTCGGCCGGCGGCGCGTGCTGCTGTTCACGCTGCTGCTCATGGGCCTGTCGACCTTCGTCATCGGGTGCCTCCCGACGTTCGGGCAGATCGGCTGGGCGGCGCCCGTGCTGCTCGTGCTCTGCCGGCTGCTGCAGGGCCTGTCCGCCTCCGGCGAGCAGGCCGGCGCCTCGTCGCTCACGCTCGAGCACGCCCCGGACAACCGGCGCGCGTTCTTCACCTCGTGGACCCTCACCGGCACGCAGGGCGGCCAGATCCTCGCCGCGCTGATCTTCATCCCGGTCGTCGCGATGCCCGACTCGTTCAAGCTCACGTGGGGCTGGCGCATCCCGTTCTGGCTGAGCGCCGCGGTCGTCATCGTCGCATACGTCATCCGCCGCGGCCTGCACGAGACCCCGGAGTTCGAGGAGACCAAGGCGGAGGGACGCCTCTCCCGGATGCCGATCGTGCCGCTCCTGCGCGATCACTGGCGCGACGTGCTGCGTGTCATCTGCTGCGCCTTCATCGCCGCCGTCTCCACGGTGTTCGGCAACCTCGCCATCGCCTACGGCGTCGTGGTGGGTCTGAACGAGGCGATCACGCTGTGGCTCGTCGTCGCCGCGAACCTGGTCGCGATCGCCACGCAGCCCCTCTTCGGCGCACTCGCGGACCGGATCGGCCGCAAGCCGGTGTTCATCTACGGCGCGCTCTCGTCGGCGGTGTTCATGCCCTTCTACATGCTGTCGATGGGCCCCGGCCGCGAGGTGCTGACCTTCGCGCTGGCGGTGCTCACGTTCTCGTGCGGCTACGCCGCCGCGAACGCCGTGTGGCCGTCCTTCTACGCCGAGATGTTCAGCACCCGCGTGCGGTTCTCGGGGATGGCGATCGGCACGCAGATCGGCTTCCTGATGGCCGGTTTCGCGCCGTCGATCGTCACCGCCCTGGGCGGCGTCCAGCAGGGCGGCTGGGTCGTCATCAGCGTCTTCACCGCCGTCATCTGCGTCATCGCGGCCGTGAGCGCGCTGACCGCCCGCGAGACCAAGAACGTGCCCACGGCCCAGCTCGGCACGTTCGGCGAGAACCCCACCGTCGTGAGCCCGGTCATCGCCTGAGACCCGTTCCTCCGGCTGAGGCCCCGTCGCAATGCGACGGGGCCTCAGCGCGTCCGGACTACTCGCCGACCTCCTGGTAGGCGGCGAACAGCAGCGACTCGTCCGGTGCCTGCATGACGCTCGGGCGGGCCAGGTCGTCCAGCACGATGAACCGCAGCATCCCCCCGCGGCTCTTCTTGTCGCGCTGCATCGTCGCGAGCAGCTGCGGCCAGGCGCCGGCCCGGTAGGACGTCGGCAGGCCGAGGGTCTCGAGGATCGAGCGGTGCCGGGATGCCACGTCGTCGGGAAGGCGCCCGGCCAGGCGGGACAGCTCCGCGGCGAAGACCATGCCGACCGCCACGGCGGCGCCGTGGCGCCAGCGGTACCGTTCGCTGTGCTCGATGGCGTGACCGAGGGTGTGCCCGTAGTTGAGGATCTCGCGCAGCCCGCCCTCACGGAAGTCCTCGCCGACCACGCGCGCCTTCATGTCGACCGCGAGCTCCACGCAGCGGCGGAAGGCGTCCGAGGTCGGGTCGACGACCCGCTCGGGGTCGGCTTCGATGAGGTCCAGGATCTCGGGACTCCAGATGAACCCGGCCTTGACCACCTCGGCGAAGCCGGCCGTCGCCTCGTTGCGCGACAGCGACTCGAGCTCGCGCAGGTCGCACACCACGTGCTCGGGTGCCCAGAACGCACCGACGAGGTTCTTGCCCTCGGCGGTGTTCACGCCGGTCTTGCCGCCGATCGCGGCATCCACCATCCCGGCGACGGTCGTCGGCACCTGCACGACGGCGACGCCGCGCAGCCATGTCGCCGCGACGAATCCGGCGAGATCGGTGACCGCGCCGCCGCCGTACCCGACGACCGCGTCGGTGCGCGTGAAGTCGGCCTGGCCCATGACCTGCCAGCAGAAGGCCGCGACCTCGATCCGCTTGCCCTGTTCGGCGTCGGGGATCTCGGCGAGGAGCACGTGACGGGAGCCGTCGGCGGAGAGACGGCCGCGCAGCTCCTCCGCACGTGCGGCGAGGGTCGGCGGGTGGATGACGAGCACCTTGCGGGCACCGGCCGGCAGCGCCGTTCCGACGCGGTCCAGGATGTCGCGCCCGATCGTGATGTCGTAGCCCGGCGTCCCCGTCACGGTGACGGTCGTCTCGGTCATCCCTGCTCCTTCGCGCTGTGGTCTGTCCCGGCCTTCTCGGCGGGGCGTTCGGTGCGCCGTGCCCACGCCACGATGGCCGTGACGATGTCGGACAGCGGCCCCGACGACGTGTCGAACGTGACGTCGGCGACCTGCTCGTACAGCGGCATCCGCTCGGCGAGGATCCGCTGCCAGCGCTCCACCGGGTCCTCCTCGCCGCTCAGCAGCGGGCGGTCCGTGCCGGCGATCCGGGATGCCACGACCCGCGGCGACACCGTCAGCAGCACGACCCGGTGTGCGGCCAGCTCGGCACGGGTGGCGGCATCCAGCACCGCTCCCCCGCCGAGCGCGACGACGCCGCCCTTCGCGAGGGTCTCCTGCACGGCGGCGCGCTCGAGGGCGCGGAATGCGGGCTCGCCGAGGCGGACGAAGAGCTCCGGGATCGGGCCGTGGTCGCGCACCACGACCTTGTCGGTGTCGCGGAAGCGCAGCCCCATGGTGCGCGCGACCTTCCGGCCGACGCTCGTCTTGCCGGCGCCCATCGGGCCGACGAGCACCAGAG
>NZ_DATEJS010000227.1:0-9924 GCF_035277845.1 Microbacterium sp. | reverse complement strand
CAAATCCATGAATTGATCCAAAGGAATCTCACCAACCAAAAAAGGTTGGACGAGGTTATTTGGCATTTGACAAGTGCACGCTGTTGAGTTCTCAAGGATCGGATGCACCTGGCACTCACTCTCTCGAGCTCGTCACCAGGACAACTTCTCTAGCTTAACCGATGCCCTCGACCGTGTCAAACCAGCTGGTCCGACGTGTCGTGGACACGGAGAAGCACCCGCCGACTCCCGAAGGACGGGGCGAAGACTCTGCTCACGCAGGTTCTTCATCGGTGGGGTTCTGTCCGCTGCTTGAGGGGAGCTGGCCTCTCGGCTCTTCGCTCTACCCTTTGGGGCGAACAAGTAAGACTCTACGTCGCTCCGGCCGCACCCGGCAAATCGGGCCGTGCGCCCCGGGCGTGTCGGCGCACGGGATCTGCCGGATGACCTGGACAAGAGCGATTAGCGTCGCCTCATGACCACGTTCTTCCTCGCCCGGCATGGCGAGACCATCTGGCACGCGGACCACAGATACGCCGGCGTCTCGGACGTCGGACTCACCCGGCACGGACTCGGGCAGGCCGCGGCGCTCGGGGCGTGGGCCGCGGATGCACGGCTCGACGCGATCGTGGCCTCTCCCCTCACCCGCGCGCGCCGGTCTGCCGCACCCGCGGTCGAAGTGACCGGACTCCCGCTGCGCATCGACGAGCGCCTCCTCGAGGTGGACTTCGGCAAGGGCGAAGGACTCACGCCGGACGAGCTCGCGGCGCAGTATCCCGAGGCGTGGTCCGCGTTCCGCCGCGCACCGGCATCCTCCCCCCTCCCCGACGGCGAGTCCGGTCGAGCGGCGATCGCACGGGCGCTGCCCGTGTTCGACGAGCTGCACGCCGAATTCCCGGACGGGCGGGTGCTGATCGTGGCGCACGCGACCCTGCTGCGGCTCGTGCTGTGCGACCTGGCCGGCATCGACCCAGACGGATACCGCGACCTGCTGCCGGTGCTCGGCAACTGCACCATCACGACGCTCGCCTACCCCTGGGAGGCGGAGTGCACCACCCCGGCGCGACCCCGCACCCGGCTGCTCGGCTTCGACGTGCCGCCATCGAGCGCCGCCCACTGACCCACGTCACCGCACCCCCCGCTCGTTGACTTGCCCTGGATGTACGCGACACGCCAGGCGCGGCGTACATCCAGGGCAAGTCAACACTCCGAAGGGTGCGGATCGTGGCCCGGGCGGACGGGTCGGGGTGATGGCGGGGGTCAGGTGAGGATGACGAGCTCGGCGGTGGTGCGGGTCATGGCGACGTAGCGGTCGACGGCGCCCTCGATGCCGGTGCCGAAGCCGGCGGGGTCGACGAGCACCACGAGATCGAACTCCAGACCCTTCGCCAGCACCGGGGTGAGCGCCTGCACGCGGTCGAGCGGGGTGAACTCGGCGACGAACACCGGATCGCCGATCACGCAGGCGACGCCCTCCGCGTGCTCCGCGAGCCAGTCGCGCAGCACCGCGTCCAGGTCGGCGAGCGCGCCGTGGCGCACCGGCATCCCGCTGCGGCGGATCGACACCGGGACGTTGGCGTCCGGCAGCACCTCGCGGATCACCGGGGCCGCGGCATCCATCACCTCCTCCGGGGTGCGGTAGTTGACCGACAGGGTGGCGGTGCGGATGCTGCGCACGCCGGCCCGAGCGAGGCGCTCCTCCCACGATTCGGTGAACCCGTGCCGGGCCTGCGCACGGTCGCCGACGACGGTGAAGCTGCGAGACGGGCAGCGGCGCAGCAGCATCGCCCACTGCGCGTCCGTCACCTCCTGCGCCTCGTCGACGATCACGTGCGCGAACGGGCCCGCGAGCGCATCCGCCTCCTCGGCCGGCAGCTCGGCGTCGTCGATGAGCGACTCGCGGGCATCCTCGCCGCGCAGCATCGTCATGAGCTTCAGCTCGGAGTCGTCGGCCTCGATCAGGTGCTCGATGACCTGCGCCATCTCCTGCTGCTGCGCGGCGAGCGCCCGCTCCCGCTCATGCCGGCGCTGCTCCACGCCGGGGTCGCCGACGCACGCGCGGGCGGCATCCAGCAGCGGAAGGTCGTCGACGGTCCAGGCGCGCGGATCGTCGCGCTGCAGAGCCGCCACCTCGGCACCCGTGAGGCGCGGCGCGCATCGCTGCAGGAATCCCGGGTTCTCCCAGAGGGATGCCACCAGCCCCACCGGGTCGAGCAGCGGCCACGCCCGGTCGAACGCCGCGGCGAGCGCACCGTTCTGGGCGAACAGGCGGTGCGCGTCCCGGCGGGAGGGGGCATCCTCCTCGCCGACGGCACGCACGAGACGGGTGAAGAGGATGTCCCGCAGCGTCTGCCACACCTGGGCGCGGGCCTCGTTGTGCGGGATGCCGGACTCGGCACTGTCGAAGGCGTCGGCCCAGTCGTCCGGCGTGAGCGCGAGGTCGGCGATCGGGGTCTCGACGAGCAGGGTCTCGTCGGGGACGGCCCGGTACAGGGATGCCGCCCGCTCCACCGCCGCCACGAGGTCGGCGCTCGCCTTGAGGCGGGAGACCTCGGGGTTCGGCTCGGCGAGCGCCGACCGCCCCTCGGGCACCATCTCGCGCAGGGTGGCGGTGAGCACGCCCTCCTCGCCGAGGCTGGGCAGCACGTCCTCGACGTACGCCAGGTAGGGCTCGTGCGGCCCCACGACGAGCACGCCGCCGCGCCCGCCGGACAGCTGCGGGTCGGCGTACAGCAGGTATGCGGCACGGTGCAGGGCGACCACGGTCTTGCCGGTGCCCGGGCCGCCTTCGACCACCAGGGCGCCGTGCGCGTCGGCGCGGATGGCGGCATCCTGATCGGCCTGGATCGTGGTGAGCACGTCGTGCATGCGGCCGGTGCGGGTGCGGCCGAGGCTCGCGAGCAGCGCGGAATCGTCGTCGAGCACGACGTCGTCGGGGATGTCGTCGGTGAAGGCCTCGTCCCAGTAGTCGGATACGCGGCCGCGGCTCCACCGGTAGCGCCGGCGGGCGATCAGCCCCTGCGGGTGCGCGTGGGTGGCGGCGAAGAACGGCTCCGCGGCCGGCGCGCGCCAGTCGACGAGCAGGCGGGTGCCGTCGGCGTCCATGAGCCCGAACCGGCCGACGTAGACGGGGTCGCCGTGCTGCGGCGTCATCCGGCCGAGGCAGGCGTCCACGCGGTACCGCTCGAGCGCGCGGATCTCGGCCGCCAGGCGGCGCACGCTCTGGTCCCGGTCGAGGGCCTTCTGCCCCTGCCCGCCGGGGGCGCGGCGCTCGGCGTCGAGACGGACGGTCAGGCGCGCGATCTGGTCGCGGACGGCCGCCGCGACGCGGGCGAAGTGCTGCTCGTCGGCGGCGATGAGGCGCGACTCGGCCTTCGCCCCGCTCTTGTCGGACAGGGCGAAGACGGACTCGGACAGCTGCATGCGGCATCCTTTCTGCGCGCCGGAGAGCATCGTGTGATTCGCGGCGCGATCAGCCATTCTGCGCGTCACGGGGCCCTTGCGGCAAGGCCCCCTCGCTGTGGGATGATGGAAGTGCGGGGCGCTTCGATCGGCTCAGCGGTCGTGGGCCTCGAGCACCGCGCGCAGGGTCTCCAGATCGGCGGCGATGGCTGCGGCATCCTGTTCGAACTGCCCGTCGGTCATGTCCCGCTGCCGCAGCGTGAAGATGACCTCGGCGCCCTCGGGATGCGCGATCACACGCACCGGGTTGTAGGTCACGGTGCCGGTGTGGTCGGTGACCCAGTGGTCGAGCACACCGAAGTCGTTCGGCTCGGCGAAGTGCATCCGCCAGTCGCCCATCGGGGTCGGGACGACGAGGTCCGCGCCGTCCCGGCGCACGGCCGCGTTCGTGAGACCGGCCGCCCAGTTCGGCAGGTTGTCGGGGTTGCCGAAGTAGGCGGCGACCTCGGCGGGAGCGCGACGGATGACGGTGCTGAGATGTCGGGAGCGCATGCTCCCATGCTTCCACCGTGGGCACGGACGTGGGCGGGACGTTGTACAGGGGGATTCGTCGCGCACGACCCGAACGCGGTGGCATCCTGCGATTCCGCCTGTACATCGTCCCGCTCGACGCCGGACGGCCGGATCGTGAGGATGCCGTAGAGCCCGCGGTCGCCGGGCGTATGGGAAGCGTCAGGATGCCGGCGCCCCGGTTCCCCGGACGGTTCTGATGGAACACGTGCTCGATGTGATCTATGTCGCCCTGACGCTGGCGCTGTTCGCGCTCGTGGGGCTCGTCGTCCAGGGTGTGGAGAGGCTGGGGCGCGATGCCCCGGGGCTCCCCGCGACGCGCCGGCGGCGCGGCGAGGGGGCGCGGGGATGACCGCCTTCACCGTGCTCGGGGCCGTGCTCGCCGTGGCCGCGGTCGTCTACCTCGTGGTCGCCCTCATCCGGCCGGAGAAGTTCTGATGACGCCCGCCGACATCTGGGCGGGCGTGCTGCAGGCCGGCAGCGTCCTCCTCATCCTCGCTCTGCTGTACGTTCCGCTGGGCGACTGGATGGCTCGGACCTTCACCGCCGTCCGGGACTGGCGCGTGGAGCGGGGCGTCTACCGGCTCATCGGCGTGGACTCCGGATCGGCCCAGACGTGGCAGGCGTACGCCCGCTCGGTGGTGGCGTTCTCGGTGGTCGGCGTGCTGTTCGTCTACGCGCTCCAGCGCGTGCAGCAGTGGCTGCCGTACTCGCTCGGTCTGCCGGACGTTCCGTCCGGCCTCGCCTTCAACACCGCGGTGTCGTTCGTGACCAACACGAACTGGCAGTCGTACACCCCCGAGACGACCCTCGGCTACACCGTCCAGTTCGCCGGCCTCGCCGTGCAGAACTTCGTGTCCGCGGCCGTCGGCATCGCGGTGGCCGTCGCGCTCGTGCGGGGCTTCGCGAGCCGGCGCTCCGGCACGATCGGCAACTTCTGGGTCGACCTCACCCGGTCGATCACGCGCATCCTGCTGCCACTGTCATTCGTCGCCGCGATCGCGCTCATCAGCGCGGGCGTCGTGCAGAACTTCAACGGCTTCGTCGACGTGCACACCGTCGCGGGTGCCGTGCAGCAGCTCCCCGGCGGGCCCGTCGCCTCGCAGGAGGCCATCAAGGAGCTCGGCACCAACGGCGGCGGATTCTTCAACGCGAACTCCGCCCATCCGTTCGAGAACCCGACGCCGTGGACGAGCGCGTTCGAGGTCCTGCTGCTGCTCGCGATCCCGTTCGCGCTGCCGCGCACGTTCGGCCGCATGGTCGGCGACAACCGGCAGGGGTACGCGATCGCCGCCGTCATGGGCGTCGTCTTCGTCGCGGCGCTGATCGCGGTCGGCGCGCTGGAGGCGGGCGCCTCGGGCGCGGCGCCGCAGGCCGCGGGCGCGGCGATGGAGGGCAAGGAGCAGCGATTCGGCATCCTCGGGTCCGCGCTGTTCGCCGCCTCCACGACGGCCACCTCGACCGGTGCGGTCAACTCGATGCACGACTCGTACACCGCGCTCGGCGGCATGATCCCGATGGTCGAGATGATGCTCGGCGAGGTCGCCCCCGGCGGAGTCGGATCGGGCTTGTACGGGATGCTGATCCTCGCCGTGATCGCGGTGTTCGTGGGCGGGCTGCTCGTCGGCCGCACGCCGGAGTATCTCGGCAAGAAGATCTCCGCCCGCGAGATCAAGCTGTCGAGTCTCTACATCCTCGTCACACCGACCCTGGTGCTCGTCGGCACTGCGGTGAGCTTCGCCATCCCGGCGGTGCGCGCCGACATGGTCAAGACGAGCATCCTGAACCCCGGCGTGCACGGTCTCAGCGAGGTGCTCTACGCCTTCACCTCGGCGGCGAACAACAACGGCTCGGCATTCGCGGGCCTGAGCGCCGACACCCCGTGGCTGAACACGGCCCTCGGCGTCGTGATGGTGCTCGGCCGGTTCGTGCCCATGATCCTCGTGCTGGGGCTCGCGGGATCCCTCGCCGGGCAGGACCGCGTCCCGTCGACGGCCGGCACGCTGCCCACCCATCGGCCCCAGTTCGTCGGGCTGCTGACCGTGGTGGCGGTC
The DNA here is from genome assembly GCF_035277845.1 of Microbacterium sp. Classification (GTDB taxonomy): domain Bacteria; phylum Actinomycetota; class Actinomycetes; order Actinomycetales; family Microbacteriaceae; genus Microbacterium. The sequence continues at coordinate 3,919 of NZ_DATEJS010000227.1, read as the reverse complement.
GTCATCACCGCCCTCACCTATTTCCCGGTGCTCGCACTCGGACCCCTCGCGGAAGGACTCGTGAAATGACCGGCGTCATCGCTTCGACCGGCTCGGCCACCGCAGGCGGTGCCGCGGCCGGGCCGGCGCCGCGGCCGTCCCGCGCTTTCAGCGGGGCCCAGCTGGTGCGTGCTCTGCCGGGTGCGCTGCGCAAGCTGAATCCTGCGGAGCAGTGGCGCAACCCGGTCATGTTCCTGGTGTGGGTCGGTGCCGCGTTGACCACGGCCATCGCCGTCGCCGAACCGTTCCTCGGCGGTGCGGGCACGTCCGGCGGTGCGACGGTGCCGGCCGGGTTCACGTGGGGCATCGCGGTGTGGCTGTGGCTGACCGTGCTGTTCGCGAACGTCGCGGAGTCGGTCGCGGAGGGCCGCGGCAAGGCGCAGGCCGCGACGCTGCGCAAGACCCGCACCACCACGATGGCGCGGCGGGTGACCGCAGGGCAGGATGCCGCAGCCCGGTTCGTCGGCAGCGGGCGGGACGCGTCCGGCGCCGCCCGAGGGGGCGCCGACCTCGACGAGGGAACCGAGCAGGTGGCATCCAGCGAGCTGCGGCTCGGGGACGTCGTCGTGGTGGATGCCGGGGAGCTGATCCCGGGCGACGGCGACATCATCGCGGGCATCGCGACCGTGGACGAGTCCGCGATCACCGGCGAGTCCGCACCGGTCGTGCGGGAATCCGGCGGCGACCGGTCGGCCGTGACCGGCGGCACCCGCGTACTGTCCGACCGCATCGTCGTGCGGATCACTTCGAAGCCGGGTGAGACGTTCGTCGACCGCATGATCGCGCTCGTCGAGGGCGCCGCGCGGCAGCGCACGCCCAACGAGATCGCGCTGAACATCCTGCTGGCGAGCCTCACCATCATCTTCGTGATCGTGGTGCTGACCCTGAACCCGCTCGCGTCGTATGCCGCGGAGCCGGTGTCGGTCCCGGTGCTCGTCGCCCTGCTCGTGTGCCTCATCCCGACGACGATCGGCGCCCTGCTGTCGGCCATCGGCATCGCGGGCATGGACCGCCTGGTGCAGCACAACGTGCTCGCCATGTCGGGACGCGCCGTGGAGGCGGCCGGTGACGTCACGACGCTGCTGCTGGACAAGACCGGCACGATCACCTACGGCAACCGGCGCGCCAGCGATTTCGTCGCGCTGGACGGCCCTGAGGTCGAGCTCGCCCGGATCGCGGCGCTGTCGTCACTCGCAGACCCGACGCCGGAGGGCGTGTCGGTGGTGGAGCTCGCGGCCGCCCGCGGCATCCACGTGGAGCAGCCGGCGGGTGCCGAGATCGTGCCGTTCACCGCGCAGACCCGCATGTCGGGCCTGGACCTCGCCGACGGGACGATGATCCGCAAGGGCGCCGGGTCGGCGGTGCTGGCCTGGCTCGCGGAGGAGGGCGAGGTGGCGGCATCCGTCCGGGACGCCGTGACGCACGCGGCGGATGCCATCGCGCAGTCCGGCGGGACGCCGCTGGTGGTGGCGACCAGGGACCCTTCGACAGCATCAGGGGCCGGCCGCGCGCTGGGGGTCATCCACCTGAAGGACATCGTCAAGGACGGCCTGCGCGAGCGGTTCGAGGAGCTTCGGCGCATGGGCATCCGCACCGTGATGATCACCGGCGACAACCCGCTCACCGCGGCCGCGATCGCGGCGGAGGCCGGCGTCGACGACTACCTCGCCGAGGCCACGCCGGAGGACAAGCTGGCTCTCATCCGCCGCGAACAGGAGGGCGGCAACCTCGTCGCGATGACCGGCGACGGCACCAACGACGCACCCGCCCTCGCACAGGCGGACGTCGGGGTGGCGATGAACACGGGCACCTCGGCGGCGAAGGAGGCCGGCAACATGGTCGACCTCGACAGCGACCCGACCAAGCTCATCGACATCGTGCGCATCGGCAAGCAGCTGCTGATCACCCGCGGGGCGCTCACCACGTTCTCGCTGGCGAACGACATCGCGAAGTACTTCGCGATCATCCCGGCCATGTTCATGGGGGTGTTCCCGCAGCTGGGAGCGCTGAACCTCATGGGACTGCACTCGCCGGCGTCCGCGGTGACGAGCGCGATCGTCTTCAACGCGGTCATCATCGTCTTCCTCATCCCGCTGTCACTGCGGGGCGTGAAGTACCGGGCGGCGAGCGCGTCGCAGATCCTCAGCCGCAACCTGCTCGTGTACGGGCTCGGCGGCATCATCCTGCCGTTCGTCGGCATCAAGCTCATCGACCTGCTGGTGTCGCTGATTCCGGGCTTCTGACCCGGGTGCTCTGGAGGTAATCGGAATGTCTGTGTCCAGTGGATCGGCGCGCGGCGGCTGGCGCGTCACCGGAGTGGCCCTGCGGGCGATGCTGATCGCCACCGTGACGCTCGGGATCGGGTACACGCTGGTGGTGACCGGTGTCGGGCAGCTGGCGATGAACGCGCAGGCGAACGGCTCGACGGTTCAGGATGCCGCCGGCCGCACCGTCGGCAGCATCCTGCTCGCACAGCCGTTCACGGATGCCCAGGGCGCCCCGATCCCGACGTACTTCCAGGAGCGGCCGTCGGCGGGCGCCTACAGCGGCACCGCGTCGGGCGGCTCGAACCTGGGACCGAGCAACCCCGTTCTCGTGCGCACTATCCTCGCCCGAAAGGCGGCGATCGCCGCCTTCGACGGCGTGCCGGTCAGCGCGGTGCCCGCCGACGCGGTCACGGCATCCGCGTCCGGCCTCGACCCCGCCATCTCGCCGGCCTACGCGGCGATCCAGGTGCGCCGGGTGGCGCAGGCCCGCGGGATGTCGGTGGTCGCGGTGCAGGCGCTCGTCGCGAAGTACACGACGGGGCGCGACCTCGGGTTCCTCGGCGAGCCGCGCGTGAACGTGCTGCAACTGAACCTGGCGCTCGATGCGGCGGAGCGGTGAGCGATGCCCGGGCCGGTCGGCTCGAGCGACCCCCGGTCGTTGAGCGAGCGAAGCGAGACGAAACGCAGCGGGCGGAGGTCTGTGCGTTTCGTCTCGCTCCTTCGTCGCTCGCTCAACGACCGGTGGGGGTCGCTCGCCCAACGACCGGTGGGAGTCGCTCGCCCAACGACCGGTGGGAGTCGCTCGCTCGGCGACCGGTGGGAGTCGCTCGCTCGGCGACCGGTGGAGGTCCGTTCGCTCGGCGACCCGGTGCGGGCCAGGACCTAGGGTGACGGTATGAGGCGCGGGACTCTGCGGGTGCTGCTGGGCGCGGCCCCCGGCGTCGGCAAGACGTACGAGATGCTCGAGGAGGGCCGCACCCGCCTCGCGGCCGGTCAGGACGTCGTGGTCGGGGTCGTCGAGACCCATGGCCGCGCCGCGACGGCCGCGCTCATCGACGGGTTCGAGGTGATCCCGCGGCGCAGCATCCGGCACCGGGACGTCGCCCTCGACGAGCTCGACGTCGACGCGGTCATCGCCCGCCATCCGCAGGTCGCCCTCATCGACGAGCTGGCGCACACGAACGCGCCGGGATGCCGCAACGAGAAGCGCTGGCAGGACGTGCACGAGCTGCTGGATGCCGGAATCGACGTCATCACCACGGTCAACGTGCAGCACATCGAGTCGCTCGGCGACGTGGTCGCGCAGATCACGGGGGTGGTGCAGCGCGAGACCGTTCCGGATGCCGTGGTGCGCGGTGCCGACCAGACCGAGGTGGTGGACCTCGCCCCGCAGACCCTGCGCGACCGCCTGTCGGCCGGTGACGTTTATCCCGCCGATCGGATCGATGCGGCGCTGTCCAACTACTTCCGGCTCGGCAACCTGACCGCGCTGCGCGAAATCGCCCTGCTGTGGCTCGCCGACGAGGTCGACAGCGCGCTGAACGCGTACCGCGAGGAGCACGGCATCGAGGGCACCTGGCGCGCCCGGGAGCGCGTGGTCGTGGCCCTCACCG
>NZ_DATEJS010000226.1:0-15264 GCF_035277845.1 Microbacterium sp. | reverse complement strand
CGTGCCGGTCAGCCGGATGATGAGCTGCTGCGCGCCCGAGCCCGCGGCGAGGGCGGTGCCGGCGAGGAACAGCGTCTGGTCGCCGAACACGTGCGCCGTGGTCAGGGTCTGGCCGGCGAGGGTGATCCGGCCGGAGCCGTCGCGGCTCGCCACGGTGTAGGTGGCGCCGTCGGCGAGGCCGATGCCGACGGGCGCGAAGGCCTGGACAGCGCTGGACTCCGGCGGCGCCGAGATGTGGATCGGCGTCACGGTCGAACCGGTCGGGCAGGAGGCATCACCGGCGTGACCGACCGAGTCGCAGTAGGTCGCCGCGAGGCGGATCGTGTAGGCGTCGATCCGGATGACGTAGTAGGTGGCGCCGACCGTCAGCTCCGGGATCTTCTGCGCGGCGTCGCTGATGCGGTAGGTGACCGCCTCGCCGGACTGCAGGTTGTGGTCGGAGAGGGTCACGGCGTGCGTGTTCGGGTCCACGTTCACAGTCGGCAGGTAGACGTTGTACGCGGTGCTGTCGTCGCCGGTGACGTGTCCGCTTCCGTCGACGTTCACATCCACGGCGTGGTTGCAGTACGAGCAGGCCGGGTGCGAGCCGACGGCGGGGATGCCGGGGCCGTGCGTGAAGGTGGAGGCGGGCGCCGAGCGGTAGGTCACCTTCTGGCCGACGGTGAACGAGGTTCCGGAGATGAGGTTGCCGCTCACCGCCGAGGTCTGGAAGACGGCCGCGGCTTGCAGAGCGTCCGCCTGGGTCGTGTACAGCGCGACGGTGTACGGGTCGATCACGCGGACGTAGTAGACGCCGCCGTTCGTGAGGCCGATCGACGAGCCGTGCGCCGCGTCGTAGCGGTAGATGAGCGCGTCGCCGTTCTCGAAGTGGTGCGGTCCGCTGAAGCGCAGCAGCCCGCGCGCCGTGTCGACTCCCGATGCCGTCGGGGTGAGGCTGAGCGCGTCGATGGATGCCGCCGCCCAGGTGACGCCGAACGCCACGTGGTCGGGGTCGGGGGTGCCGTCGACGGCCGTCGGGATGACGACCGAGTAGGTGTGGCCGTTGCGGAGGCCGCCGATTGGTGCGCTCGACTGGTAGAGCACCTGATCGCCCGTCGACAGGCCGTGCTGCGGGAACAGGACGGTGTCGTCCGGAGCCGCGCCGCCGTCGACGTTGAGCCCCACGATGTCGTCCGTGAGCGCCGCGCCCTGCGGGTCGGCGAGGGATTCGGCGTCCAGGATCACCGTTCCGCCGGCGATGATCGTCGTGCCGGGGCCGAAGTGCGCGTCGACGGTCGGCTGCGAGGTGGCGTCCGCGGCGGGCAGGCCGACGTTCGCGATGCCTCCGCCCACCACCTTCGCCGTGCCGACGGCCTGTGCCCGGTGCGAGATCGCGGTGACGGTGAGCCCGTTGGTCGCCGCGGTTCCCAGGACGACGTGGACGCCGCCGCCGAGGTAGGCCTGCACGGTCGGGTTCGCGGTGGCGGATCCGATCGCCGAGCCGATGGTGAGTCCGATCGATCCGGCGCCGGCCTTGGCGCCGCCCCCGGCGACGGCGGCGTCGTCCGCGGTGACCGCGAGCGACGCGGGTCGGCCGGAGAGCGTTCCGACGGTCGCACCTGCGGCGACGGACGCGGAGACGCTGCCGCCGACGGTGCCGATCGCCTTCATGTCGGTGCCGGACCCGAGGATGCCGCCGGCGCCGCCGGTCACGTTGGTGAGCGCGAGCGCCCCCCGGTCCGCGTGCACCGTGATGGCGGTGCCGGCGCTGTGGATGTTCGTCGTGCCGGCGAGGAACGCGGCATCCGCCCCGTCGATGTTTCCGGTCGCCGAGACCACCGAGGCTCCGACGCCGAGGGCGACCGACACGACGAACAGCGCCGTCGTCGCCGCGTCCGTGGCATCCGTCTTCACGGTCAGCTGGCTCGCCGAGACGAGCTCGCCGCCGAAGGAGGCGCTGCTGCCGCCGTGGTCCTCCGCATCCGATCCGATCGCACCGACGCTGGCGCCGAGCGATGCGTTGACGCTGCCGGTCGTCGCCTGCACCGTGTTGCCCTTGGTCACGCTGACCATGGCGGCTCCGGTGAGCGTCACCGTGCTGTGCGACCCGACCGCCGCGGTCACGACGGCCGAGCTCTCGATGGTCGCCGTCGACGAGTCCGCCCCGACCCCGGCGAGACCGCCGATGCTCAGCATGTCGGTCGTGGTGGTCGCGCTGTTCGTGCCGTTCGCGGTGACCGAGAGGGATGCCGCGTGCACGCTGCTGTCGACGGATGCGGTGGTCGCTCCGGCGACGTCGGCGGTCGGCACGCTGACGCCGACGCCGAACAGGCCTCCGCCTGCGCCCATCTGCGTGTGGGTGATCGCGGTGTTGTGCGAGGTCGCCCCGAAGGTCACCGCGCCCGAGCTGGTGATCGTGCGGGCGCTGCCGGCGTACACGGCGAGGGCCTCGACCTCGGCGGCCGAGCGGATCTGCGCGTCGGCGATGCTGACCGCGACCCCGCCGAGGCCGCCGGCGTCGACGACCAGCAGCTCGGAGTCGGCGCGGTCCGTGCCCGTCGCCGAGACCGCGACGCCGGCCGAGCTCGTCACGCTGCCGTCGAGCTCGGCGCGCACCGCACCGCCCAGGGATGCCAGCGCGGCGAAGATCGCCCCCGATCCCAGCAGCGCCCCGGACAGCGACCGGCCGATCGCGACGGCCTCGTTGCGGTCGCCCGACGTCGTCTCGGCGGTGACGTTCAGCTGGCCCGCGGTGGTCACCGATCCCGTCGAGGTGACCTGAGCCTGGATGTCGGCGCCGTCCGAGACGGTGGCGACGGCGACGCCGACGCTCAGGCCGATGCCCGAGATGCTCAGGATGTCGACCTCGGCATCCGCCTTCTTCACGCCGGCGGCGTGCACGGTCACGGCCGAGGCGCCGCCCACGGTGCCGCTGAGCGTCGCGGTGGTGTGGCCGCTGACGGTCGCGATCGGGATCATCGCGGCGATGGCCGCGGCTCCGATCACCGCTCCGGGGGTGAAGGCGGACGCGACATCCGTGGCCGTGGACTCGACGTCCACCGCGCCCGACGTGGTCACGCTCCCCCCGAGCTCGGCCTCGGTGCTGCGCTCCTGCGTGGCCACGACGAGCGTGAATCCCACCGACAGCCCGCCGCCGACGGCGATGTTCACCGCGGTCGGGGCCAGGGCGCTGCGGGTGCCGGTCGCGGACACCGTGACGCCGGCCGAGCCGATCGTCACGGTCCCGTGCGCGAACGATGCCGCGCGCGTGGTTCCGCTGTCGTCGACGACGGTGACGATGCCGCTGAGCGCCAGGCCCGCGCCGGCGACCACTCCGACGGCGAGGATCGTCGGGGTCACGTCGTCGGTGGCCTCCACGTCGATGCCGCCGATCGCGCCGCCCGAGCCGATCGCCACGGTGCCGATGAGGGCCTGCGTGTCGCCGCTCAGCTCGATGACCGAGACCGCCGCGCCGGCGCCGGCCGCCGCGAGCGTGATGCCGATCGCGTAGGCCGCGAGCGTCCGGTTCGCGGTGGCATCCACCCGCAGCAGCGTGCCGGCGGTCGGGATGACGGCGCCGTCGTCGATGTGCGCCTTCTGCGAGCTCGAGTCGGTGAGCACGACCACCTGGGCGCCGATGGCGATGCCGCCCAGCGCCCCGGCGACGCCGATGTCGGTGACGTTCTCGTCGTCCTCCGCGTGCACGCCCACGGTGCCGGCCGCGCTGACGGAGGCGCCGTTGTAGATGCCGGCGTCGACCGCATCGCCGATGGACATCACCGTGATCCCGGCGCCGAGGGCGCCTGCGCCGCCGGCCACCGCGCCGGCCAGCGCGAACACGTCGAGGTGCTCGATCGCCTTGACCTGCACGTCGCCGCCGAGCGAGTGCACCGACCCGCAGACCGCCGAGGCCGTGCCCTCGGGTGCGTGCGACGGGTCGCAGGCGACGGGGGCCGCGACGGTGGCGCCGAACTGGTCCTGCGTCGGGGTGCTGTCGGAGTACGAGCCGTCGAGGCTGGTGCTGCCGTTCTGCCCGGCCTGCGCCACCTGCAGCTGGTAGTTGTCGTCGGCGAGCTGCCAGTCGGCGGTGTCGACGTCGGGGGTGCTCCCCGAGGTGAAGTCGGCGAGCGCCTCGTAGTGGTGCCCGTTGTAGCTGACGAGGTCGCCCTGGTGGTACGCGTGCGCGGTGACGAAGGGAGTCGAGGGGTCCTGCGGTGCGCCGGACAGCGCCCCCTTCCACCCGTCGCTGACGCCGTACCAGAGGTTGCCCGCGGCGACATGGCCGGAGCCGTCGACGGCGTCGGGGTTCGGGCCGCCCGCGGAGATGTCCGCGGTCGCCTGGTAGGTGTGGCCCCGGTAGGTGACGTAGTCGCCCTTGCTGTAGCTCGCGGCGGAGCTGAACGCCGGGGCGCCCTGCCCGCTGCCGCCGCCGGCGGCGATGGAGTCGGCCTGGCCCTTGGCGTCGGTGCCCTGGCCCTGGGTGGCATCCTGCGGCTGGTCCTGCTTCCAGTACGAGCCGGATGCCGGCGTCAGGCCCGTGCTGTTCTGCTTGGCGATCCAGGTGTGGCCGCCGTAACTGACGACGTCGCCGCTCGCGTAGTTCGCGGTGCTGCTCCAGGCGCCCCGGTTCGGGCCGTGGTCGTCGGCCGAGTAGGTGGCGTTCGGCGCGGTGCCGACCGACCACACCGAGACGGCGCCCGCGACGCCGACGAAGCCGCCGCCCACGCTCACCGCGTAGGTCTGCACGTGCTTGATCGACAGGGCGTTCACGCGCACCGTGCCATTGGCCCAGACGTCGGTGCCGGAGGCCAGCATCCCGAGCACGCTGATCTTCGCGACGCCGATGTCGACACCGCCCGCGACCCCGACGAATCCGCCGGCCACGCCGCCCGCGAAGGTCAGCGAGTCGAAGTGGTCGGTGCCGGAGACGTCGACGCCCTGCCCCGCGGCCACCCCGGCGATGATGCCGCCGCCTCCGGCCTTGCGGTTGACGGTGGTGCCCGACGCGACGAAGGCCTGCGTGTCGACGGTGAAGATCGTGACGCCCACGTTGCCGGTGACCCCGACGGCGCCGGCCGCGACGCCGGCGACCAGTCCGAACAGCTTCTCGGAGGAGTCCGCCTGCACCACGAGGCCCGGCACGGTCGTGGTGCCGAACGACGAGCCGCCGACGCTGCCGCTGTCGGCCCCGGCGAGACCGGCGCCCTGCCCGAGGGAGACCACGACGTCGTTCGCGCCGAGGTAGGCGCGGGTCTGCTTGGAGACGACGGCGACGTCCACGCCGACCCCGACCCCGACGTACCCGGCGGCGATGCTGGCGGTGATGAGCAGCAGTTGGGTGGTGCTGCCCGCGATGACGCCGACGCTGCCGTTCGCCCGGATCGTCGTGCCGGTGCCGGTGAACGCGTCGGTGTACTCCTTGATCACCGAGACCCCGACGGTGCCGGCGACGCCGACCGTGCCGCCCGCGGCCGCGGCGTTCACGGAGACGACCGTGTCGCTCGCCGTCGCGCGCACCTCGACGTTGTTCCTCGCGTTGACGACGGCGCTGTCGCCGATCGAGGCGTCGTCGTGCAGTTCGACGACCCGCACGGCGGCGGAGGCGCCGACGCCCGCGGTGCCGGCCACCGCGATCGAGGCCGCGATGCCGAGGGTGCGGAAGTTGTCGACGGCCGACACCAGCACCGACTGGCCGGGATCGGCGGAGGGGTCGTTCGTCGCGCAGGCGGCGTCGGCGGCGGCGCAGTCGATGTGCGCCCCGTTCCCGATCGTGGCCGTGGTGTGCACGGTGACGACCGCGACGGAGCCGGAGAGGCTGACCGCGGCGGTGCCCGCGCCGCCGGCGGCGACGCCGATGGTGGAGATGACGTCGCTGTTGGATGCCGTGACCGCGACGCCCTGGAATCCGCTGCGGGTGGGCGACGTGACGGTCTGCGGTCCCTGGTCGGCGGCGTTGCCGGCGGGGAGCATCCCGGCGGGCACGAAGCTCTGCGAGCGGCCGGTGCCGGTCGAGGTGAGGTTCAGGATGTGCACGAAGCCCGCGCCGCCGATGCCGTCGTCGCCGCCGTAGCTGACGCCGCCGCCGTTCTTCGGCGAGCTCTGGCAGATGCCGTCCGCCCCCTTGTCCACGCCGATGGCGTCGCAGTAGGTGGCGGCGATCTGGAAGTGCAGGGGGCTCGGGTCGACCACGTAGTAGGTGGCGCCGTCGACGAGGCCGCCGATCGCGGTGCCTCCGCCGGCGCTGTAGACCACCGGGTCGCCGGCGGCCGGCGCGTGCCCGGACGGCCAGTCGTAGGGCAGCACCACATAGTCGCCGGAGGTGCTGACGTCGTTCGGTGCCGAGAAGCGCAGTGAGGTGTCGGATGCCACGCCGGGCTGGTCGGTGGGCACGAAGCGCTGGTTCTCGCCCATGCGCGCTCCGGCCGGCAGCGACAGACCGCACACGAGGTTCGGGTCTGCGCAGGTCGGGTTCGCCGGGGGGCCGCGCATGGTGTACAGCCGGATCTCAGTGGCGGAGACGGGGATCACGTAGTAGGTGCCGCCGTCGGTGAGGCCGGTGATGGGCGCGCCGCCGCCCGCGTCGTACACCACCTGCTGGCCCAGCTGGAAGCCGTGCGCGTAGCCGAGGTTGATGGTCACGCCGTCGCCCTCGAGGCCCTGCCCGGTGGGCAGCACCGGCGGCGCACTGCCGGCCGGGTAGTCGTGGGCGATGCCGCGCGGGTCGAAGCGCGGGTCGGTGCCCGCGGTGACGTACGACCCGGCGTTGACCGTGCCGTCGGTGATGTGGGTGCCGGCGCCGAGCGCGGTGACGGTGGCGCCGGCACCGATCGTGGCGTCGGTGTTCTTGGTGACGACCGGCACCGCCACGCCCGCGCCGACGGCCGCGGTGCCGCCGACCGAGACGTTGCCGGCCAGCACCATGAGGGTGAGCTGCTCGTCGGCGGACACGACCACGTTGCCGCCGGCGCGCACGTTCGCGGAACCGCCGATGGACGCGTCGGTGCGCACGTCGATCACGGGCACGGCCGCGTTCACGGTGACCGCCGCGGTTCCGCCGCCGCCGAGCCCCACGGAGATGGACTTGACGTCCTCCGACGAGATCGCCTTCGTGACCACGTCGCCGTTGGCGCGCACGGTCGCAGAGCCGCCGATCGACGCGGTCGTGGTCTTGTGGAGATCCTCGGTGTCGACGCCGATGCCGACGCCGGCGGTGCCGCCGACGGCGAGCGCCCCGGCGAGCGCGAGGACCGTGGTGGTGTCCTGTGCCTGCACGGCCACCACCTGCGTGGGTGCGGCGCTGGAGTTCGTGCAGCCGGCGCCCGTGCAGTCGATCGTCGCGGAGGAGCCGATCGACGCCGTCGTCACGTCGGTGAGCACGTCGACGACGACCGATCCGCCGACGCCCGCGGTCTCGCCGCCCGCTCCGGCGACGGCCATGATGAGCAGGTTCACCTCCTGCGTGGCGCCGACCGAGACGCCGGCCGCGGCATCCCCCTCGACGCCGGCCCCGGTGCCGATGGTGGCCGTGACGGTGCCGTTGCGGATCAGGATCGCGACGGACGCCCCGATGCCGGTGCCGCCGGTCGAGACGGCGACGTTGCCGGAGAGGATGCTGAGCTTGTCTGCCGTGTCGGAGGCGGTGACGGCGACCTTGCCGTTCGCGTGCACGGTCGCGCCGGTGTCGATGGTGGCGGCGACGGCGTGCGTGCCGGGGTTCAGGATGATGACGTCGACGGTGCCCTGGATGGCGGCGCTGCCGGTGCTGGCCGAGGCGCCCGCGGCGACCTCGGTCATCACCTCGGTGGCGGTCGCCGACACGGTGACGTCGCCGCCGGCGGTGACGTCGGCCTGCGACCCGATGCGGGCGCGCACGTCCTTGGACACGACGTCGACGACGACGGATCCGCCGACCGACGCGGAGCCGAGGCTCAGCGCGACGGAGCCGGCGACGTTCACGATCGTGGTGTGGTCGGTGGCCGACACGTTCACGGACTGACCGGAGTCGCCGGTGGCGGTCTGGTTCACCTGGGCGCCGTCGCCGATGGTGGCCTCGGTGTCGAACGAGAAGACGTCGACGACGACCGTGAGCGACACCGCGGCGCCGTCGCCGCCGGCCGCGCCGCCGACGGCGACCGACGAGAGCGCCGGCAGGTAGCCGTCGACCTTCGCGATGCCGGTGACCGGGGCGAGCGGGGCGAACGTGTCGTTCGCGGTGACGGCGAGGGCTCCCGCCGCCTGCACGGTCGTGGGCGAGGCGAGGGTGGAATCGATCGTGGCGATCGTGTTCACGTGGGTGAGGATGTTGACCGCGAACGCGCCGCCGACGCCGGCGCCGCTGGTGGCGAGTGCCCCGGTCAGTGCCAGGTTCAGCAGCCGCAGGTCGGTGGTCGCCGCGACGGTGAGGTCGCCGGTCGAGGTGAGGGTGGCTCCCGCGGCGACCGTGGCGCTCGTCTCGAGATCGAGCACGTGGATGCCCGCGGAGCCGGCCACGCCGGCATCCTCCTTCGCGGCGGCCGCGGCGATCGCCCACACGATGAAGTCGTCGTGCTTGCCGGTGGGCGTGATCGCCTGCACCGTGATGCCGTCGCCGGTGACGGTGCTGTCGCCGATGGCGGCGGTGTTGTGCATGGTCTGCACGTCGAGGGAGACGGCCGCGCCGATGCTCGTGTTGTTGTTCAGGTCGGCGGCGATGCCCGTGGCCTTCGTGGTGGAGCCGGTGAGGTCGGAGGCCGTCACGTCGACCTCGCCGCCGGTGGCGGTGATCGTGACGCCGTCGGCGATGTCGGCCGTGTTCGCGGCGGACACCCAGTTCACCGCGATCGCCGCGGCGATGCCGGTGCCGCCGCCCTTCTGGCCGGACTTGCCGGAGCTGCTGCTGTTCGCGCTCTGGGTCTCGGAGTTCGAGCTCGGCGTCGTGCTGCCGCTCGTGGCGCCGGACGCGGACGGGGTTCCGGTGATCTGCTGGTTGCTCTTGGAATCCGCGCTGCTGTCGGTCTTCTTGCTGGAGTCGTTCTTGTTGTCCTGCGTGCCCTTGGCGCTGGCCTTCGTCTCGGCATCGGTCGACACCTCGCTGGTGGCGTGGATCTCGGCGGAGTCCGCGTGCAGCGACCGGGCGACCTCGGCAGTGGAGCCCCAGTCCAGCACCACGTTGATGGCGACGACGGCGCCGATCGCGACGTTGCCGCTCGCGGCATCCGCATCTCCCTTCGCGGAGTACTCGGACGTGTGATCCGCCTCGACCTTCACCGCGCCCGTGGCGGTGAGGGTGCCGGTCGCGGTGCCGAGGCGCGCGACGACGTGGTCGTGGTTGGAGATGGTGAGGGCCACCGCAGGCGTGATCGCGGGGTCGTTGCTGCCGGACTCGGTGCCGGCCTTGGTCTCGGTCTCGACCTGCCGGAACCCGGTGGCGTCGATCGTGACGTCCGCGCCGCCCGCGACGGTCGCGCCGTCCTGCACCTCGGAGCGCACCTGGTTGTGCACGGAGTCGAACATGAAGTTCATCGCCACCGCGGCGCCGACGCCGACGGCATCCCCGACCTCCGCCTTCGCGGAGGCATCCGACACGTCGCGCTCGTTGCTGCGGCTCGACAGGGTCAGGTCGCCGGTGGTGAGGGTGACGTGCGCGCCGGATGCCACCACCGCGGCGGTGTCGTTCTGCACGAGGTTCAGCGACACGGCGCCGGCGACGCCGACCGACGACGGGTCGCCGGAGACGCCGGCCTCGGCCTGCGCGGTGACCTCGTGCTCGTCGAGGCGGAAGATCTGGTCGGTGGTGGGCGACACGGGAAGCGCCGTGCCGTGCGCGAAGGGACCGGCGACGACGTTCCAGGCGTGCCCGCTGGAGGAGAACCGGTACAGGCCCGCCGCGTGGCCGAGACCGTCGGCGGCGGTGAGCTCGTAGTAGTCCTTGTCCTTGGGGCCGCCGGTCGGCAGCTTCGCGCCGGAGTCGGAGGTGCGGTACACCCACTGCGTGCCGTCGTACTGGTACAGGCTCCCCTGCGGGTGGCCGTCCTTGGCCTTGTCGAGGATGAACCAGGCGTTCGTCGCCGGAGAGGCCGGGAAGTCGGCGCCGTCGGCCGGCACCGTGCTCGTCGGGCTCTGCGCGACCCAACTGCCGCTGGAGTTGTACTCGTAGACGCCCTTGTGGTTGCTGCCGTCGTCGGCGGTGAGCACGAAGTACACGCCCGCCGACGGGCCCGGAAGCTGCTTGCCGCGGTCGATGACGTCCCAGCCCGTGCCGTTCCAGTGCCGCAGCACCGCGTGGTTGTCCGGGTCGGCGATGTCGGTCATGCCGGCCGCGAGATCGAGTCCGGTGGCGACGACGGTGGATGCCCCGACGGTGGCGTGGTTGGTGATGTCCACCGAGTTGACGCCGACGCCGACGCCCACCCCCACGCTCGCCTTGGCGGTGCTGTCGCCCTTGCCGTGCGCCGAGGAGGTGGTGTTCGCGGTGCTGGACAGGGTCAGCGTGCCGGTGTCGGACGTGATCGTCAGGCCGTCCGCGACGGTGGCCTGGCTGACGGTGGTGACGATGTTGATCGCGAGCGCGGCGGCCACCGAGAGCGAGGAGGATCCGCTCTGCGACTTGCCGTCGGCGGTGCCGTCCTTCGGCGTGCTCGTCTTGCCGGAGTCCTTGCCGTCGGCGTTGTTGGCGGCCTGCGTGGTGTTCGCGTTCTTGAGGTTGTCGTCGGCCTTCTTGTTGGTGTCCTGCCCGTCGTCCTTCGCGCCGTTCGCGGCGGCCTGCGCCTCGCTCGTGGTCTGCGACCAGCCGGAGGCGGAGAACCCGATCGCACCGTGCGCGTGGAGGCTGCGGGCGGTGTGCGCATCGACGGTGTGGTTGACGATGGCGAGGGCCAGCGAGATGCCGATGCCGGCGGTGCTGCCGACCCCGGTGTCTCCGTTCGCGGTGGTGGTGACCGAGCCGGTGAAGGTGGCGTTCGCGGAGATGGCGCCGGTGACGGTCACCAGGGGGCCGGCCCCGAAGGCCGCCTCGGACGATTCGTTCGCGATCGATACCGCGACGGAGGGAGTGACGGTGACTTTGCCGCCCTGGCCACCCGCATCGGTCTCGTTCGTCAGCGCATCGGCGTTCGAGGAGGTGAGCGTGATGTTGCGCGCGCCGGTGACCGGGGGTCCGTTGGCCGGGGTGCCGGTGATGTCGAAGCCGGTGAAGACGTCGTTGTCGACGAGGTTGAGGCCGACGGATGCTCCGATCCCGACGGTCGCGCCGCCCTCCTGGTCGGAGGTCGCCGAGGTGTGGCTGCTGCCCGACGAGGTCGCGGTCATGGTGAGGTCGCCGAGCCCCGTGATGGCGATGCCACCGGGGCCGCCGAGTGCGATGGCGTGCACCTGTGCGGTGGTCTTCTCGTTGACGAGGTTCATGGCGAAGGAGCCGGCGAGCCCGAGCGTGCCGTCCGAGCCGGATGCCCCGGAGGTGGCTTCGGCGTCGATCGTGTGCTTGCCGTCGGGCACGGTGTTCATCGTCGCCGCGAGGGTGACGCCGGTGGCGGCGGTGACGGTGCTGCCCGCGCCGATGGAGGCGTCGTTCGTGATGTTCACGAGGTTGATCGCGACGCCCGCGCCGATCGTGAGCGACGATCCCGTGGTGGCCTTGCCCGACGCGATGGCCTTGGCGTGCGTGGTGTTCGTGGTGGCGAGGGTCACCTGGCCGCCGGTCGAGGTGATGGCCTGGCCGTCCGCGAGCCGCGCCGTCGACGACGAGTCGATGAGGTTGAACGCGATGGCCGCGGCGACGGTGATCTTGGAGCCGCCGTTGTCGCCGGTCGATGCGGACGGGGTGGTCGTGCGACTCGCGGAGCCGCCGTTCGCGGTCGAGGTGCTGCTCGCGAAGGATGCCTGCTTGTCGCCCTTCTGGTTGACGTTCGACGTGTCGCCGCTGGGGTCCGAGCCGGACTTCTCGCCCTTGGCGCCGGCCGCGCTCGCGGTGGCCTCCGTGTCGGTGTCGCTCGAGCCGTTGGCGCGGAACGCCACGTTGCCGCCCGCCGTCACGGTGCGCGCGGTCGAGGAGTCGACGTCGTGCGTGGCCAGGGTGAGGGCGACGGCCGCGCCGATGGCGAGGTTGCCGCCGTCCGTGGCCCCGGTCGCGGTGGTGGCGGCCTTGGCGGTCTGGTCCGCCTGGGCGTCGACGGCCCCGGTGCCGGTGAGGGCCGCGCCGGTGCCGAGCCCGGCCGACGTGGCGATGTTGTCGACGTTCAGCGCGACCACCGCGGTGAGCACGAGGCTGCTGCCGCCGGAGGCGCCGCTGGTGGCGGTGGTGCCGCTGTCGCTCGTGCCCTTCGCACGCAGCGTCAGGGCGTGCACGCCGGCCAGCGTCGCCCCGTCCGTGACCCCGGCGTTCGTCGTGTCGTTCACGATGTCGATCGAGACCGAGGCCCCGACACCCACCGAGTTGCCGGTGCCGTCCTTCTTCGAGGTGGCCGACGTGCGATCCTTCACGTCCGAGGTGCCGGTGAGGTTCAGGTCCCCGTTGACGGTGTCGGTGCCGCGCACCTGCGCATAGGTCTTCAGCACGACGACGTTCACCGCCACGGAGCCGGCGACGCTGACGCTGTCCCCGCCACTGCCCGCCGCGCCCGAGACGGCGGTGGCGCCGTACTGCGACTGTCCGCCGGATGCCGGGGGCACCGCCTCGACGGTGACGGTCTGCGCGTTCAACGTGGCGCCGGTGCCGAGGTAGGCCTCGGTGGTGAAGGTGGCGACATCCACCGCGACGCCGACGCCGACGCTGCCGTTCGCCCCGGAGCCGTCGGCGTTGCCGCCCGAGGCGTTCGCAGAGTCGACGTTCGCGGCGCCCGCGTGGATCTTCTGCGTGCCGCCGGTGGTGGTGACGGTGAGAGTGCCGGATGCCGGCGCGATGTAGGCGTGCGTGCCGCCGGTGAGCACGACCACCGCGAGCGCGGCGGTGAGTCCGACGTTGCCGTCCGCGGTCTTGGAGTTGCCGTTCGCGCGGCTCGGGTCGTTGGCGTCCTTGTCGTTCGCCGAGGCGCCGCCCGCGCTGGTGTTGGCCGTGGACGCCGCACCCGCCGTGCTGTCGGCGGTGACCGCGAGGTCGTTCGCGGTGATCGCGGTCGGCGACGTGGAATCGATGTGCGCGTCGGTGTTCTGGTGAACGAAGACCACCGCGATGCCGGCGCCGTTGCTGGCGGCGCTCGCGTCGGCGGTGGCCGCGACGGCGACGTCGTTGACGGCGGCGAGCGTGGCGTCTCCGGTCGAGCCGAGGCTCGCGGTGCCGGTGAGCGCGGTCGTGGCGGTGCTGAAGACGGTGACGGTGGCGACGGCGGCATCCTTCTGGGCGGATCCGTCCGCACCGGTGCCGTTCTGGTTCTTGCCGGCGTCGGCGCCCGGGTTCGCGGTGCCGTTCACGTTCGCGGTGGAGGTGAAGGTCATGGCCCCGCCGGTGATGCGGGCCGCTCCGCCGACGGTGACCGTGGCGGCGGTGTCGAAGACGAGGTTGTCGGTGTACTTCTCGTTCGCGGTGAAGGTCGGCACCGTGGTGGTCGCCGCGATCGTGACCGGACCGGTGACGTCGATGGTGCCGTCGGTGATCGACACCGCGGCGTGGTCGTGCACGACGATCCCGTAGAACGAGTCGGGCGTCACGGTCGACGCGGCGGACGCCGTGAGGCTCGCGGCGTGCACGGTGGCGTTCGTGAAGCTGATGGCGGTGTCGGCGCAGTGCGTCGCGAGGGTGCCGTTGCCGAGGCATCCCACGACGCTGGAGATGCCGCCCGTGACCGTCTGCGACGCGGTCAGCGACACGGCACCCGCGGTAAGGGTGAGCCCGCTGTCGAGCAGGATCTGGCGGAAGGCGACGTTCAGGGCCGCGGCGGCGAGATCCACGGTGCCCTGGATGTGCAGGATGTCGTTGCCCGTGCCCTGGATGGTGAGCGACGTGCCCGGCGCGTTGAAGTCGGTGGTCTCCATGCCGTCGCAGGCCATGCGCAGCTGGCCGGCGGTCGGCGCGTCCGACAGGGTGCAGGTGTCGTCCGCCGAGCCGAGGTCGAAGATCGCCGCGGTCGCCGTGCCGGAGTTGGTCATCGGCGCGATGTCCGCGTAGACCACGGTCGTGCGGTCGAGCAGCATCGTGCCGGAGTGGCGGTCGACGGGCAGCGACTGCATGCGCGTGTTCACCCCCGCGAAGGCGAGGGTGTTGTATCCGGCGCCGCCGTCGAAGCGCACCGTGATGGCCGGGTCCACCGTGCCGCGGTCGACGATCAGCGTGTCGTCGTGGCCGCCGACGACGTCGATCTCGGTGATCGCCGCGAGGGTCTTCTTCTGCGTGCCGGCAGCGGAGGCGAAGGTGACGGTGCCGTCGGAGTGGAACGCCAGGGTGCCGGTGCCGGTGGCGAGGTGCACCACCCAGGCGCCGGGTGCGGCCGGCGCCTGGGTGGACGTGGGTGCCGTCGGTGCGGTGGGAGCCGAGCCGGTGGACGTGGTGGTGGTCGTTGATCCGGTGCTCGCGGTGCCGGTGCTCGCAGTGCCGGTCGTGGAACTGGTGTCCGTGGAGCCGGCGGTGGAGCCGGCGGTGGTCGACGAGGTCGTGGCCGGCGAGGTCGTGCTCGTCGACGAGCCGGAGGACGGGGCGGACGTCGTGTCGGCGGCGCTCGAGCCGGTGTCGGACGCCGTCGAGCCGGTCGCGCTCGTGCCGGTCGTGCTCGTGCCGGTCGTGCTCGTGCCCGTCGAGCTCGTGGTGGTGGAGGAGGTCGTCGGCGTCGATGACGTGGCATCCGTCGCTGAGGCATCCGTCGCTGTGGAACCGGCCGGGGCCGGGGCGGGCAGCAGCGCGGCGTCCACCGGGTAGCTCTGGCCCGCGGCGAGGGTCGGCGTCATGACGGTGTCCGCGGTGTGGCCGAGACCGAGCACGTGGCCGAGTTCGTGGCGCACCGCGGTGATCAGGCTCATCTGCCCGCCGTCGACGTCCCAGCCCCAGCCCGCGGCGGTCGCGTCGATCACGACGGCGCCGCTGTTCTCGCTGCCGAGCCAGCCGCTGTCGAGGGTGCCGACCGTGGCGCTGAAGCCGGTGAAGTCGGCCTGCGGGTCGACGGCCTGCCACTCCGACTTCGCTTGCGCGACCGCGGTGTCGAGCTGCGTCTGCGTGAGCGCGGCGGATGCGTCCACGGATGTGGCCGGCAGGGCGGCCGCCATCAGCGGCTGCGGTGTCGTGCCCGCGTCACCGCCGGTCGAGTCCGTCGAGCCACCGGTGGATCCGGTGGAACCCGTGCCGCCGGTGGACCCCGTCGAACCCGTGGATCCGGTGTCACCGGT
>NZ_DATEJS010000225.1:0-4498 GCF_035277845.1 Microbacterium sp. | reverse complement strand
CCGGCCTGGTCGACGGCGAGCCCCAGGCCCTGGCCCAGCCACAGCAGGGCGAAGCCGCCGGTGCCCCGGCCGGCGCCCGCGGTGCGCTCGGCGATCGCGGCGAGGTTCACGTCGTTCTCGATCGTGACCGACAGGCCGAGGGCGTGCTGGAGGCGGGCGGGCACGTCGCGGGTGGGCCAGCCGGCCAGGGTGTCGGCGAAGCGCAGGTCGCCGGTGCGCGGGTCGACTGCGCCCTGGACGCCGACGCACACGGAGTCCACGCGGACCGGGTCCGTGCCGTCGGCCGCGCACGCCTCGTCGATCGCGCGGCGCACATCGCCCTCCGGCGTGCGCCGTGAGCGGGGGAGCGTCACCTCGACGGCCGGATGCTGCGCGCCCGTCGGGTCGACGACGCTCGCACGCATGCGGCGCGCATCGATGTCGACGGCGACGCCGAGGGCGGCATCCGGACGCACCGCATACGTCACGGCGTTCGGGCCCGGCCCGGCGGACTGGGAGCCGGACCGCTGGATGAGGGACGCCGACTCGAGGCGCTGCACCATCTGCGACGCGGTGGGCTTGGAGAGCCCGGTCAGCTCACCCAGCTGATTGCGCGTGAGCTCGCCGTGCCCGAGCAGCAGCTGCAGGGCGGCGCGGTCGTTCCGCGCGCGGAGCCAGGCCGGGGTGCCGGGGACCGTCCGGTCGGTGCTCGTCGCGCGGCCGGGGGCCGCGACCCGGTCGCGGGACGCCGCTCGGTCGGTGCGGGCGATGCGCTCGGCGCGGTCGGCCATGCGGGGCATCCCTTCGTCGGAATCCGGCGTGCGCCCGTCGGTGGGCGCGGTGCGAATGTATCAGTAAAGTTTCCTAACAGTCAAGAGGGTTAACAAACACCTGGATCGACGTCCCGCCGGGTATCGGGGCGGAGTGACAGAATGGAGTACGGCGTGCCCGGATGCTCCCTTCGTCCTGCGGTTCCTGAGCGAGTGCAGCGAGACGAAGGGCCGCCGGGCCTGTGGACAGCGTCCGCCGTTCCTCGAGGGGAGTCCCATGACCACGCGCATCCAGCAGCACCGTCGGTATCTCATGTGCCGGCCGGAGTTCTTCACCGTCTCGTACGAGATCAATCCGTGGATGCACAAAGCCGACCCGACCGACACGTCCAAGGCCGTGCGGCAGTGGCAGGACCTGTACGACACCTACATCCGGCTCGGCCACGAGATCGAGCTGATCGACCCGATCCCGGGGCTGCCGGACATGGTCTACACGGCCAACGGCGGGTTCATCATCGACGGCACGGCGCTCGGCGTGAAGTTCAGCGTCGACGAGCGCCGCGGCGAGGAGCAGCCGTTCATGGACTGGTTCGGCGCGCACGGCTTCGACGTCGTGCGGCCGGTCGCCGCGCAGGAGGGCGAGGGAGACATCCTGCTCGTCGGCGACACGATCCTGGCCGGCCACGGGTTCCGCTCCTCCATCGAGAGCCACGCGGAGCTCGCCGAGATCTTCAGCCGCGAAGTGGTGTCGCTGAAGCTCGTCAACCCCCGCTTCTACCACCTCGACACCGCGATCTCGGTGCTCGACCCGGTGCAGGGCCCGGGCGGCGTGGAGAAGGCGAACATCGCCTACCTGCCGTCCGCATTCGACGCGGCGAGCCTCGCCGTGCTTCGCGAGCGGTACCCGGACGCCATCGAGGTCGCCGACGAGGACGGCGCCGTGTTCGGGCTGAACTCCGCGAGCGACGGCCTGAACGTCATCATCTCGCCGCGGGCGAAGGGCTTCGAGAAGCAGCTGCGCGACCGCGGGTACAACCCGGTGCTCGTCGATCTGTCCGAGCTGCTGCTCGGCGGCGGCGGCATCAAGTGCTGCACGCTGGAACTGCGCGGCGCGCGTGTCACGGCATCCGGCACGGCGGCCTCGGGCACGGCGGCATCCGAGGCGGAGGCGGCCGCCCGATGAACGCACGCCGGCTCGACACCGCGGCGGTGCGGATCATCGGCACCGAGGACGAGCACCTCGCCCACAACTACCACCCCCTGCCGATCGTGGTGCACCGGGCCGAGGGCGTGTGGGTGACCGACGTCGAGGGCAAGCGGTACCTCGACCTGCTGTCCGCGTACTCCGCGCTGAACTTCGGGCACCGGCATCCGGCCCTCGTCGCCGCCGCGAAGGAGCAGCTCGACCGCGTCACGCTCACGAGCCGCGCGTTCCACAACGACCGGCTGGGCGAGTTCGCCGAGGCGCTCACCGACCTCTGCGGCAAAGACATGATGCTGCCGATGAACACCGGAGCCGAGGCCGTCGAGACCGGCATCAAGGTGGCGCGGGCGTGGGGCTACCGGGTGAAGGGCGTGCCGGCGGATGCCGCCGAGGTCATCGTCGCGCACGGCAACTTCCACGGGCGCACGACCACCATCATCGGGTTCAGCGACGACGCGGACGCCCGTGACGGATTCGGGCCGTTCACCCCGGGCTTCGTGCCGGTGCCGTTCGGCGACGCGGACGCGCTCGCCGCGGCGATCACCCCGAACACGGTGGCGGTGCTGATCGAGCCGATCCAGGGCGAGGCCGGCGTCATCATCCCGCCGGTCGGGTACCTGCGGGCGGTGCGCGAGGCGTGCACCGAGAACAACGTGCTGATGATCGCGGACGAGATCCAGTCCGGCCTCGGCCGCGTCGGCGAGACGTTCGCATGCGACCGCGAGGACGTCGAGCCCGACGTCTACCTGCTCGGCAAGGCGCTCGGCGGCGGCATCGTGCCGGTGTCGGCGGTGGTGGCGGACGCCGACGTGCTCGGCGTGCTGCGGCCGGGCGAGCACGGCTCGACCTTCGGCGGCAACCCGCTGGCATCCGCGGTCGGTGCGAAGGTCGTCGAGATGCTGGCATCCGGCGAGTTCCAGGAGCGCGCCCGCGCGCTCGGCGAGCACCTGGCCGCGCGGCTCGGGGAGCTCGTCGGGAACGGCGCGACCGCGGTGCGCGTCGCGGGCCTCTGGGCCGGCGTGGACGTCGACCCTGCCGTCGGCACCGGGCGCGAGGTCGCCGAGCGGCTGCTCGCCCGCGGCGTGCTCGTCAAGGACACGCACGCGCAGACGATCCGCATCGCCCCGCCCCTCGTGGTGCGCGCCACCGAGATCGACTGGGCCGTCGAGCAGCTCAAGGTCGCCCTGGAGCCCTGACCCCGCCCTCCCGCTCGTTGACTTGCCCTGGATGTACGGCGCGCCCGGCGTGTCGCGTACATCCAGGGCAAGTCAACGAGGAGAGAGGGGGTGGAGGGGGCGCGGCGCCCGGGAGGGTCAGGCCGAGACCTGCAGCTGGATGCTGTGCCAGCCGGATGCGCCGTTCGGGGCCGGGGGCGCCACGGTGGCGGTCTGCACGGTGCCGGACGCGTCGATGGCGCGGCAGCGGATGGTGTGCGAGCCGGCGCGGGCGTTCCACGGCAGGCGCCACTGCACCCACGTGTCGGCGGAGACCGCGGTGGCCAGCTGCGCATGCTGCCACGGGCCGTCGTCGACCTGCACCTGCACGCCGGTGATCGCGGTGTGCGGATGCCACGCCACCCCGGCGATCACCGTCTTCCCGGCCTTCACCTGCCCGCCGTCCTGCGGCACGTCGATGCGCGACTCGAGCTTGATCGGCCCGCGCGGAGCCCAGCCCCGCTCGGTCCAGTAGGCCGTCGCGTCCGCGAACCGGGTCACGTTCAGGTCGACGACCCACTTCGTCGCGGACACGTAGCCGTACAGGCCCGGCACCACCATCCGCACGGGGAACCCGTGCTCCGGCGGCAGCGGCTGGCCGTTCATCCCGACCGCGAGGATCGCCTCCCGCTTCGGGTCGGTGAGGGTCTCGAGCGGGGTGGATGCCGTGAACCCGTCGATCGAGGTGGACAGCACCATGTCGGCGTCCGGATGCACGCCCGCCTGCGCGAGCAGCTCCCGGATCGGATACCCCAGCCAGACGGCGGTCGAGATGAGGTCGCCGCCGACGTCGTTCGACACGCACGACAGGGTCGCCGCGCTCTCGCGCAGAGGCAGTGCGAGCAGCTGCGCCCAGGTGAGGGTCACCTCGTGGTCGACGAGCCCGTGGATGCGGAGCCGCCACGAGTCCGGGTCGATCTGCGGGACGACCAGCGCGGTGTCGATCCGATAGAACTGCGCGTTCGGGGTGATCACGGGCGACAGGCCGGGGACGTCGAATGAGGCGGACGCCGGGACCGTCACGGTGTTCAGGGGCCGGGGGAGGTGCACGGCGCGGCGGATGGCGCTGACCGCCCGGGACCCGGACTGCATCGCCGTGCCGACCGCGGCCGCCGCGATGCCGACGACGACCGCGGCGCCGGTCCAGGCGAAGAAGCCGCGGCGCGTGGTGGACCGATCCACAGGGGGAATCGTGCGGGGCGGCACCGCGACGGGGGCGGCGGGCACCATTCCCCCTGGATAACGTCCCTCGGTGCCCGGCGCCTCGGTCCCGGCACGCGCGACACCGGCCCCCTCGGCCTCGACACCTTCGGCACCGGATGCGGTCGGCG
>NZ_DATEJS010000224.1:0-16488 GCF_035277845.1 Microbacterium sp. | reverse complement strand
TGCGACGCCGCCGACAGCGCGACCAGGCCCTCCACCTGGCCGCGCTCCCGCCCGCGCTCGCGCGGCGCGCTCGTCACGTCGACCCGCGCCAGGTCGAGACCTGCCAGCTCGACGGTGACGGTGGCATCCTCGATGAACGCCCACGCCACGGCGTGCCGCTCCGACGCGAACGCGTACCGCGGCCGGCCGTGCGGGCCCGTCGAGCGCACGAATCCGCGCCGCATCAGGCCGCCGAGCACGTCCGAGACGCTCGCACGGCTCATGCGCAGGGCCCGCGCGATCTCGTTCAGCGACCGTTCCCGGCCGTCGACGAGGAGACCGAGCACGGCCTGCGCCGCACTCCGTTCCGGCGCGTACCGCATCGTCGGACCCCCGTGCGTGCGACCCTCAGCCGCGGCCCTGCACGGCGTACGGGTTCAGCAGCGCCGCGCGGATCTCGTCGGGCACGCCTTCCTCGGTCGCGCTCGGGCCGTCGGCGGCGGGGAACGACTCGGTCATCGACATCGGCATGGCGCCGTTGCGGTAGAAGTTGTTCGACCCCATCGACGGCGTCCACGTGTTCGGCTCCCAGTCCGGCACGTAGTTGCGGTAGCCGCCGGTGTTCAGCTCGATGCGCAGGCTCGACGGCTCGCGGTAGTAGAGGAAGTTCTGCTCGCCGATGCCGTGGATCGACGGGCCGTACTCGATCGGCACGCCGTGCTCCATCAGGGTGTCCGCGGCGATCAGCAGCTCTTCGCGGGTGTCCACCCAGAAGGCGTAGTGGTTGATGCGCCCGGCGCGGGTGGAGCCGTCGAGCACCACGCCGAGGTCGTGCGACTTCTCGTTGGTGGTGAGCACCGAGAACACCGAGATCGGAGCCTCGTCGAGGAGCGTCCGCGCCATGATGCGGAATCCGAGCACCTCGTTGTACCAGGCCGCGAACGCGTCGACGTCGCTCGCCGCGATGGTGACGTGGTCGAGCTGGCGCGGGGCGCCCGCGACGGTGCTGCGCTTCTCGGGGCGGTCCGGGTAGAGGGATGCCGCCGCCGGCTGCGCCGCGTGACGGGCCACGTCCCAGTGCAGGGTCATCGAGTGCCCCCACGGGCCGGTGAACGTGTAGGCGCGCCCGAACAGGTGCAGGTCGGTCCATTCGCCCTGGATGCCCGCGCCCTCGATGCGGCGCACCGCGTCGTCGAGCGCCTCGGGGCTCGAGGTTCGCCATGCCATCGTCGCCATCGACGGCTCGTCGCCGGGCACGACGACCACGGAGTAGGCGTAGTGGTCGCCCCAGCAGCGGAGATACACGGCGCCGTCCACACGATCGACGACCGTCAGGCCCACGCGGTTCACGTAGAAGTCGACGGATGCCTCGACGTCCGGAGCCGTGACGGCGACGTAGGAGAGGTGCGACAGCAGCTTGATCATCTTCGATCCTTTCGACATGGGTGCAGCGGAAGCCTGATACCAGGTTCAGGGGCGTCGGAGAATCCGGGAAGACCGCATCCGCTATCCCACACATCACGAAGATTGATGCCGGAGGCGCGCACACTTCCACCTGATTCGTGTATAAGTGGCCGAAGATCTGACCCATAGTTACGTGAATACGCCCGCGTTCCGGGCACTGGTTGTGTCAGAATCGACCATGGCTACAGAGTCCGCCCTGCGCTTCGGGGCACAGACCGATGAGGTGACGAGCCTGCTGCGCATCGTCAACATGGTGCGCACGGGCGAGGCGTCCACGCGTCCCGAGATCGGCCGGCTCACCGGCCTCGGCCGCGGCGTGGTGGCGCAGCGCGTCGACGCGGCGATCGGCATGGGCTTCCTCGAAGACGGCGAGTTCGGCCCGTCGTCGGGCGGACGGGCTCCGCGCACGCTGCGGTTCCGCGCGGATCAGGGACTCATCGTCCTCTGCGCACTCGGCGCCCTGCACATCCGCGTCGGGCTGGCGGCGCTCGACGGCACCGTCCTCGCCGCGCAGCACCGGCCGTGGGAGATCGGGCGGGGTCCGGCGGAGACCCTCGAAGCGGCGATCGCGATGATCGACGATCTGCTCGCCGCCGGTCCGGACCGCCCGGTGTGGGCCCTCGCGGTGGGCGTTCCGGGCCCGGTCGACTTCGAATCCGGCTCGCTCGTCTCGCCGCCGATCATGCCCGGCTGGAACGGGTTCAACGTGCGGCGCATGTTCGAGCAGCGCTTCGACGCGCCCGTGTGGGTCGACAACGACTGCAACATCCTGGCCCTGGCCGAGCGCATGCACCGTCGGGATGAAGCCACCGACCTCATCTACTGCAAGGTCGGCAGCGGCATCGGCGCAGGGCTCCTCTCGCGCGGCCGCCTGCATCGCGGAGCCAACGGCGCCGCCGGCGACATCGGGCATGTCCGGGTGCGGGACTCGGAGGTGCTCTGCCGGTGCGGCAAGGTCGGCTGCCTCGAGGCAGAAGCGGGCGGCTGGGCCATGGTGCGGGATGCCGAGAAGGCCGTCGACGAGGGTGCCGGCGGTGCCCTCGCGGCGCTGCGCGAGCGCGGCGAAACCCTCACCCCGGAGGCTCTGTGCATCGCCGCCCTCAACGGAGACGCCCTGGCGATCCGCCTCGTGCAGCGCTCGGCCCGGCTCGTCGGCGAGTCGATCGCGGCACTCGTGAACATGTTCAATCCGAGCGTCATCATGATCGGCGGCGCGATGGCGAGCGCGGGCGAGATCTACCTCGCCGAGGTCCGGCAGCGGGTCTACGAGCTGTCGCTCCCCCTCGCCACCCGGGATCTCGTCATCGTCAACTCGCGCAAGGACGAGGACGAGCCGTTGCACGGCGCCGCGGAGCTCGCGATCGAGGAGCTCTTCGACGCCACCTTCCCGCGCTGGTTCGCGTCCGGCCGGCCCACGATCGACGGCGTCAAGGCGGCCTGAGCCCGGCCCGGATCCGGCCGCCGGACCCGGCCGCCGGACCCGGCGTCCCGACTATCTCGTCGAGAACGCGGCGTCGAAGGCGGCCGCGGGCGGGGTGATGGCGTTCAGCCCCCGCACGAAGGCGAGCGCCTCGGGGGCACCCTGCAGACGGTCCATGCCGGCATCCTCCCACTCCACCGACGTGGGGCCGGTGTAGCCGATGAAGTTCAGCGCACGGAAGATCGGCTCCCACGGCACCTGCCCGTGCGCGGTGGACACGAACGTCCACCCGCGGCGCGGATTCGCCCACGGCAGGTGGGAGCCGAGCACGCCGTTGCGGCCGTCGAGGTTCGTCACCGACTCCTTCACGTGCACGTGGAAGATGTGGTCGGCGAAGTCCAGGATGAACGCCACCGGATCCAGCTGCTGCCACATGAAGTGCGACGGGTCGAAGTTGATGCCGAAGCTCGCCCGGTGCCCGATCGCGTCCAGCGTGGCCTTCGCGGTCCAGTAGTCGTACGCGATCTCGGACGGATGCACCTCCAGCGCGAACCGCACCCCGACCTCCTCGAACACGTCGAGGATCGGGTGGAACCGGTCGGCGAAGTCCCGGTACCCCGCGGCGATCCACTCGTCCGACGCCGGCGGGAACATCGCGACGGCCTTCCAGATCGACGAGCCGGTGAAGCCGGTCACGGTCTTCACGCCGAGCTTCGCGGCGAACCGCGCCGTCATCTTGAGCTCCTCGGCCGCGCGCTGCCGCACGCCCTCCGGGTCGCCGTCGCCCCACACGCGGTCGTTCAGGATGTCGCGGTGCCGCTCGTCGATCGGGTCGTCGCACACCGCTTGCCCGGCGAGGTGGTTCGAGATCGTCCAGACCTGCAGGTTGTTGCGCTCGAGGATGTCCTTGCGGGACTGCACGTACTCGTCGTCGTCCCACCGCGACACGTCGATGTGGTCGCCCCAGCAGGCGATCTCGAGGCCGTCGTAGCCCCACTCGCCGGCGAGGCGCGCCACCTCCTCGAACGGCAGGTCGGCCCATTGGCCGGTGAACAGGGTGATGGGGCGGCTCATGCGAGCACCACCTCTCGTTCGACGGGGACCCGGTTGGTGACGTAGCGGCCGGGGCCGCCATCCTCTCCCGGCGCGATCTGCATGTACAGCAGGCGCATCGTCAGCACGACCTCGACCGTGAGCTTCTCGCCGGCGGCGGGCACCTCGTCGAGCAGGATGACGACGTCCGGCCGGTCGGCGACGAACCAGAGCGTGTCCCACTGCTCGGGAAGCTCCTCGACGCGGTACGACCGGCCGCCCAGCTCGAAGCGGAGTCGGTCGCGCGGGATCGCGGTGCCGTTCACGCTGGCATCCACGCCGTCGACGGCGGAGAGCCACAGGCTGCGGTACCAGGGAAGCTGCACGGAGACCGCGATCCCGTCATCGCGACGGCGGACGTCGTTCTCGGAGAACAGGGAATTGTGGGTGGCCATGATGTCTCCTCAGGCGAAGGTGTCGGTGAAGGTGTCGTGCGGCACGGGCGGGGCGGGTTCGAGCCGCTGCACCGTGATGGGGCTGTACGGGTGGGTGGCGCTCGGCACCGGCTCGTCGGCGGGCGGCATGAAGACGGGCTTGCCGTCGTCCCCGAAGTACATGAGGTCGAGGTCGAAGGCGTCCTGGTTCTTCTCGCCGAAGCTGACCCAGCTCTCCTCGAACGGGGCGCGGGCGAGCTCGTAGCAGCGGAACTTCCAGATCTTCCATTCGCCGTCCTGTCGCAGGAAGTCGACGGCGTATTTGCACCACACCCAGTGCGCCCAGACCTTCTTGCCCTGCACCTCGTTCGGCGAGTACATGTCCGGGAAGGCCTCGGCGACCGCGGGATCGGTGAGGCCGGACTCGGTGCCCGCCATGATCCAGACGCCCTTCGCCGTCTCGCCGTCACCGGCGACCTCGATCACGGGGGTCGTCGTCGCGTGCAGGATGAGCTTGCCCTCGGGAGCCGGCCGGCCGCGGTGGTAGCGGGTCACGCTCTCCCACGTCGTGTACTGCCCGGCATTGGTGTAGCGGGCACGGATGCCGTCCGTGCCCGGGGCCACCCAGAGCGGGATGATCTCTTCGTCCTGGAAGGCGTTGTGCAGGAACATGTACCGGTTGAAGAGGTTCTCGATCTCGCCCCGGTCGGCCGCGCGGCGGGCGAGGCGCCCGGTGGCGGCGACCTCCGCGCGGAGGCGGGCGACCTCTGCGAGAAGCTCGGTGACGGATCCTTCGGCGGTGACCTCAGACACGGGCGGCCTCCTTCTCGGCCACGGCGTCCTCGATCGTCTGCCGCATCAGGGCGTGCTGCTTGCGCACCAGGTCGATGGGGTCGGCCTCGCCGAGATCGGAGAACGCGTGACCCTCCCACTCGCTGGAGAGATAGCCCCGGTAGCCGCCCGCGACGAACTGGCGCACGATGCGCGGGATGTCCATGGCGGGCTCTTCGCCGTCGGCGCCGATGTCGTAGAACTTCGCGTGCACGTGGAAGATCCGCGGCATGATGTCGAGCCACTCCTCCGGCGGCACGAGCCCGTGCATGTTGAACGCGAGCCGGGTGAACGGACCGAACCGCACCGGGTCGACGCCCTCGCCGCGCAGATAGTCCTCGAACTTCTGGTTGCGCACGTGCATCGGGGTCGGCTCGTGCCAGATCTCGTCCATGACCGGGAAGTGCTTCTCGTCCATCCCCATCTTCGCCAGCTGCGCGAGCAGGGTCGGCGACAGGCTGTGCATGGTCGAGGAGAAGTCGGCGGTGAAGCCCAGCCGGTCCGACTGCAGCTCGTCGTACATCTCGCGCATCTGCAGCACGTGCGGGTCGTTCGGACCGGACGGGGCGTGGATCTCGTACCCGAGCTGCTGGTCGTACTCCTCCGCGAGCGGCAGCAGGGAGCGAAGCAGCTCCTTGCCGTGCGAGCGGATCACGACCCGCGTGAACCCGAGCGTGTGCGCGGTCTTCAGCTGCCGGGCGAGGAACTCGTGCTCCTCGTCGGGCGTCATGTCCCGGTCCTTGCGGCGGCCCATGTCGAGGTTCGTGCCCACCGCGCTCGGCTCCAGGCCGTGCTCGTCCAGCGTGTCGAACCACAGCTTCACGAACGCACGATCGACGTCCGGGTAGGTGCGCAGCAGCTGCGCGATGTTGAACTCGACGCCCGGCCCGATGCCGTTCTCGGCCACTGCCGCGATGAGCGTCTCGGGCGTGTACAGCCCGGCCGCGAATTCACTCGTCATCGAGTAGAGCGTCGTTCCGAGCCGGATGCCCGTGCCCGCGATCCCGTTGTGTTCCATGTCTTCCATCTCCTGTTTCCTCTTCCGCCGGGTCATCCCCAGTCGGAGTCCATCTGCTGCAGCACCTGCGTCACGGTCATCTGACCGGTGAGGATGCCCTGCACGCCGGTGCCGAGGTCGGCGTAGACCTTCGCGTTCGTCCAGTCCGTGGACGGCAGGCCGCGCACGGTTCCCGACGTGATGAGACCCTTCACCGTGTCGAACTGCGGCAGGAGCGTCGTGGACGCGGTCGCGGTCACCGGGATCGTCCCGACCGCCTTCGAGTACGCCTCCTGGCCCGCGTCCGAGAGGATGTACTTCAGGAAGCTCGTCACGAGCTTCGGGCTCTTGGTCTTCGCGCTCGCGGACACGCTCTGGTCGGCGCTGACCGACAGGTAGGTCTTCGTCCCGGCCGGTGCGGCGATCGGCAGGATGACGAGCTGCACATGGCCTCCGGCGGCATCCATGATCTCCTTGGCCGCGTTGCTCGGCGCGAAGAAGCCCAGGATCTTGCCCTGCGACGCCCCGTTGGTGAGGGCGTCGAACCCGGCGCTCGCGGCGCCGTCCTGGAAGCATCCGGCATCCGACAGCTTCTTGATCTCGGTGAGCGCCTCGACCCACCCGGGGGTTCCGGCGAACGTCGTCTTGCCCGCGGCGCGCTCGGCGTTCCAGTTCGGGTCCGGCCCGTACACGGTGGAGGTCGCGAGCCCCGTCGCGAGGAACGCGTTGTTCGCGGGGGCACCGCCGGCGAGCCCGTACACGGTCTTGCCCTTGGCCCGTGCGGCACGGCACTGCGCCATGATCCGGTCCAGGCTCGTCGACGCGTCGATCCTCACGCCGATCGACTTCGCGAGCTGGTCGTTGTAGATGACGCCGTTGGCGTTGGTGCCGAGCGGCACGCCGTAGGCCGCTCCCCGGTAGGTCCACAGCTGCTTCTGCGAGGTCGGCAGCGCCGACATGATCGCCGGGTCGGTGAGCTTCAGCAACAGTCCGGCCTTCGCGAACGGGATGATCGAGTAGGACTGCCCGGTGCCGCCCTCGGACTGGAAGGCGTCGGGCGCGTTGCCGCCCTGCACCCGGGTGGCGACGGCCGTCGGGTAGCTCTCGGCCGGGAGGTTCACGGGGGTCACGGTGACGCCCGGGTGCTCCTTCGCGAACCCGGTCGCGAGCGACGTGTACGCCGCCTTGTCCTGGTCGTTCGTCGCGCCGAAGGCGAACGAGATCGTCTTCGGCTCGGTGCTGCCCGCGGCGGTGCCGGCGGAGCATCCGGAAAGGACGAGGGCTCCGGCGGCGAGGGGGACGGCGAGCAGGCCGATCCTCCTCCGGGAGAGTCGGTGGTGTGTCATGTGCAGCCTTTCTGACTTCGTTGTTCACGGGCTTCGGGTTCATCGCCCGGGGTGTGCGTCGATGCACGGATGCTGTGCGGCCCGGTCGGCCGCGCAGCGCGGTGGTCACGCCGAAGGAACCGGCACGGGCGCCGCCGCGAGGATCGGGGCGAGCACCTTCTGCACGTACCAGCCGCTCACCATGGCGCTCTCCGCGGGATGCGGGCTCTGGTCCGACTCGACGACGATCCAGCCGCGGTACCCGTGCCGTGCGACCGTGCGCATCAACGCCTCGAAGTCGACCAGCCCGCCCTCGTCCGTGGGCTCGTAGAACCAGCGCTCGATGCCGCGCGCACCCCCTTCGGTGCGGACGACCTGCTCGGCGTGCGGGGTGAGGGACTCCGCGTCGTCGACGACGGCGCGGGCGTCCTTGAGCTGGATGTGCCGCACCCGTTCGGCGTGGCGGGCGAAGAGCGCGACAGGGTCCAGACCGGCGATCGCGCACTCCGCGGTGTCGAGCGCCAGCCCCACGAGGTCGGGGTCGGTGGCGTCGAGAAGCCGGGCGAGGCCGTCGTCGAGTCGCAGCGCCGAGAGGAAGTCGAAGTGCAGCGCGAGCGTGATGCCGAATTCCCTGATCGCGGCTCCGACCGTGTTCCAGCATGCGGCCAGCGACGAGATCTGCTCGTCGCGCAGCGCCCCCGTCTGCCAGGCCGACCCGCACGGGCGCACCACGAGGACGTCGCCGCCGAGCTGGGCCAGGGCCTCCGCGAACCACACCGCGGTCGCGGTGATCGCGGGCACGCTCTGCGCGTCGAGCGGGTCGTGCCCGCGGCCCATCTCGACGTCGAAGCCGATGAAGGGGTCGAGCGTCCAGCTCGAGACGCCCTCCAGCCTGCACTCGGCGAGCACGTCGCGGAACGCGCCGAGAGACCCGTACAGGTCCGCGATCTGCTGCGGGGTTCCGAGCGGCTCCCACGCGCCGAAGCTCGCGGCGGTCAGCTCGACCCCGCCGAAGCCGCTGATGGAGACGGTTTTGAAGGCACGCTCGTGCTCGCGCCGGCGCACGAACGCGTCGATGTTGGTGTCCCACTGGTTCAGGGCGTATGCCCATCGGATGCCGCTCACGCCTGGTCCTCCTGGTAGATCCGGTCGAGGACGTTCTTCGCGTACCACCGCGCGACGGCGGTGCTCTCCGCGTAGTCGCCCCCGAGCTTGTCGGCCTTGTCGTGCTCCACGCTGATCCAGCCGGTGTAGCCGTGGTCCCGGACGGAGCGCATCATCGACTCGAAGTCGACGAGTCCCTCGGCCGTGCCCATCTCGTAGAACCACTTCTCCGTGGTGACCGCCGAGACCTCGGCATCCGGGAAGAGCCGGTAGTCCTCGTTGACGTCCTTCGTGCGGGTGTCTTTGAAGTGGAACCCCGTGACGCGCTCGTGGTGCGCCTCGTAGACGGCGACCGGGTCGACGTCGGCGATGCAGTGCTGGGCGGTGTCCACGAAGAACTTCACGTACTCGGGATCGGCGAATCCGTAGAAGGTGTCGATCTGACGCCGAGTGCGGATGCCGGCATAGAACTCGTGGTGGCAGGTCAGGTTCACGCCGTACTCGCGGGTGATCTCGCCCACCTTCCCCCACACGTCCGCCGCGTGCTTGAGGCCGTCGTCGCTGACGCCGTGCTCCGTGAAGTCGCGCGAGCCGGGCATGACGATGATGTTGTCGAGCTGGATGCCCGACCAGCGATCCATCGTGACCTTGAAGTCCTCCAGGATCGTGGCGTGGGTCGCGGGCACTTCCGGCGCGTACCGCTCGGGGTCGTAGTAGACCCCGTGGAACGTGTTCACGATCCGCTCCAGCCCCTGCTCCTGCACGAACTCCTGGTAGTTCGCGACCGAGCCGTACTGCTCGAGGATCTGCCAGTAGCGGAAGTCGAAGGTGTCGATCGCGTCGAAACCCACGGCGGCGACCTGGCGCAGGAACCGCGTCATCGTGCGCTTCGAGTGCCACTGGTCGTACGGACCGCGCGGGCCGTTCGCCCGCCAGTGATCCATGTAGCTCCACTTGACGGCCGGCCTGTCCGCGGCGATCGAAGTCGATCCTTCAGCGTCGTCGGTGACCACGACTGTCCTCCTCTGTGATGGGACGGGCGAGCGGGAAACTCGCCGTCTGCGGGGACGCTAGCACGAATCCCTACTCTTTCGTAAGTTTTCATTTCTGTGATTTGCTACAGGGGTGAGCGGCAGAGAAGACGGCTACGCGCCTGGGCGCGCGCGGCGGGAACGCATCATCGAGGCGGCCATCGCGGCGTTCGGGGCATCCGGGTTCGAGAACGCGACGCTCACCGACATCGCCGCCGCCTGCGGCGTGTCGCGGCAGGGATTGCTGCACCACTTCCCCAGCAAGGAGGACCTGCTGACGGCGGTGCTGGCGCGGCGCGACGCCCTGGACCGGGAGCGCTTCACCGCGGCGATCGCCGGCAACCGGACGCCCGCCGAGGCGTTCGTCGAGATCATGGCCGACAACGCGCGCACGCCGACGGTGATGCGGCTGTACACGGTGCTCTCCGCCGAGGCGACGAACCCCGACCATGCCGCGCACCAGTACTTCGCCACGCTCTACGAGCAGCTGCGCGCCGAGCTGACCCAGGCGATCGCCGCCTCGCAGAGCGCGGGGTCGCTGCCGTCGGGCTGGTCCGCCGAGACGTTCGCCACGATGATGCTGGCGCTCAAGGACGGCCTCGCCCTGCAGTCGCTGCTGGCCCCCGGCACGATCGATCCGGTCGAGGTGCTGCGGCAGGTGAACGCCGCGCTGCGGCCCGGCGTGCCCTCGGCCGCCGAGGCGGTCGAAGGCACGCCGTAGCCGGCGCGGACGCACGTCAGGCGTGCGCGGGCACCGGCTGCCGAACCTGCCCGGCATCCTCGTCGTCCCCGCGCGCGACGGCCGTCCAGGCGGACCCCGCCGCGGCGCTCTCCTCGACCGCCGCCAGCACGCGCTGCACGGTCAGGCCGTCGGCGAACGACGGACGCGGATCCGCCCCGTCGTGGATCGCCGTGACGAGATCCACCACCTGGTGCGTGAAGCCGTGCTCGTACCCGAGCATGTGGCCGGCCGGCCACCAGGCCGCGACATACGGGTGCACCGGCTCGGTGACGAGGATCGTCGCGAACCCCTGCACCGCCTCCGGGGCCGTCCGGTCGTAGAACTGCAGCTCGTTCAGCCGCTCGAGGTCCCAGGCGAGGGCTCCGCGGTCGCCGGACACCTCGATCGTGAGGGCGTTCTTGCGGCCGGTCGCGAAGCGGGTCGCCTCGAACGAGACGAGCGCCCCGTCGTCCAGCCGCGCGGTGAACAGGGCGGCGTCGTCCACCGTCACGTCCCCGTACCCCTCGGCCGCCGTTCCGGCGAGACCCGAGCCGGATGCCTGCAGCGGACGCCGGGCCACGATGGTCTCCACGGTGCCCGACACGGACCGGACGTGCTGACCGGTCACGAACTGGGTCATGTCGACGATATGCGCGCCGATGTCCCCGAGTGCCCCCGAGCCCGCGTGCTCCTTCTGCAGTCGCCAGCCGAGCGGCACGGCGGGGTCCACCAGCCAGTCCTGCCGGTAGGCGGCGCGCACCTGCTGCACCCGCCCGATCCGGCCCTGCGCGATGAGGTCGCGCAGCAGGGTGACCGCAGGCGCGCGGCGGTAGGTGAATCCGACCATCGAGCGGATGCCGCGCTCGCGCGCACGGGAGGCGGCATCCGCCATCGCCTCGGCCTCCGCGACCGTGTTGGCGAGCGGCTTCTCGCACAGCACGTGCTTGCCGGCGTCGAGTGCGGCGATCGCGATCTCGGCATGCGCGTCGCCGGGGGTGACGATGTCGACGATGTCGATGTCGTCCCGGGCGATCACCTCGCGCCAGTCGGTCGCCGACTCCGCCCAGCCCCAGTGTGCCGCGGCATCCGCCACCGCCTGCGGGTGGCGACCGACCAGCACGGCCATCTCGACGTCGTCCGGCAGGTCGAACACGTGCGGGGCCTGGCGCCAGCCGACCGAGTGCGCGGCACCCATGAAGCCATAGCCGATCATGGCGACGCGCAGCGGCCGGCCCTGAGCCTGTCGAAGGGTCATGCGAGCGCCCCCGACCGGGTGGGAAGCGGTGTCGTCCCGCTTCCGTCGCTCAACCACCGGCGCAGCTGCTCGCGGGCGGCCGCGGCATCCGTCGTCATCGCGGAGCCGGCATCCTGGGCCGCCGAGCGCTGCACCGCCTGCTCGCCGGCGATGATCTCGAACGGCGACTGCCAGTGGTTCCAGTGCCAGCCCTCGTACTCGCTCGAGATCGCGCCGTTGTAGCCGTTGTCCACGAGCAGGCGGATGAGGTCGCGCACCGGCACCGAAGGTTCCTCGCCGTGCTCGTCGATCCCGAAGAACTTGCCGTGCACGTGGGTGATCCACGGCATGATCTCGAGCCAGTCGGCGACCCGCGCGGGCCCGAACAGTCCGGTGCCGTTGATCGCGAAGTCGATGCCGAGATCAGGCCGCCCGTTCTGTGC
Organism: Microbacterium sp.; assembly: GCF_035277845.1. GTDB lineage: Bacteria > Actinomycetota > Actinomycetes > Actinomycetales > Microbacteriaceae > Microbacterium. Next base: position 4,473 of record NZ_DATEJS010000224.1, on the reverse strand, counting down.
GCCGAGCGCGATGAACCGGCCGAAGCGCTCACCGTGCTCCGCCTGATCGGCGGGCGGCCCGGCCAGGAAGAACTCGTCCCACAGCGCGACGACCTTGCCGAGGAGCTCCTCGGACGCCCCGCGCCGGCGGTACGCCTCGACGAGGGACGGCGCGAAGCCGACGGTCGTGGCGCCCCAGTCCATCGTGAAGCCGAGGAACGGCGAGCCGACCTTCTCGTAGCGGTCGCGCAGCGCCAGGATACGCGGGTGCGATGCGTACTGGTCGGCGTGCACCTCCAGCGCCAGCGTCACCCCGTACTGCTCCGCGACCGGCGCGAGGGCCTCCATCGAGTCGGGTTCGATCGAGATCTGCACCCGCGCGATCGGGAAGCCGAGCTTCGCCGCCGCCGCGATCTGCCGCCGCATGTACTCGATGAGCTCGTCCTGGTTCAGCAGCCGGTCGCGGTGGATGCCGATGTCGGCGTTGATCGCGAGGGACGTCTGCACCAGGCCCGTCTCGGCGACGAGGTCGCGGAACCGGCCGGCGAAGGCGTCGTCGATCGCCGGGAACCCGCGGAAGCTGGAGAACCCGATGATCTCGAGCCCCGGGCCGTACCCGTCGGCGGCGACCTTGCGGATGAGTCCCTCGAGGTCGTATTCGCGCCCGTGGAAGGCGCGCGTGAAGCTGTAGAGGGTGACGCCCTGGATGGGCGTTCCCTTCGGGGCGTCGGTCGTGCCGGTCATGCGGCCACCGCCTTCCGTGCGGTCATGGTCTTGGTGTCGTGCTCTTCGATGTGGAGCACCTCGCCGTCACCGATCACGATGTACGGGATGTAGAGCTTCAGCTCCACCTGAACGGTGTGGGAGGCGGCATCCGCGTCCACCGCGACGTCACCGGACAGCACCGCGGAATCGAGCGGGAACCACCACTGGTCGGTGTCGTCGACCATCTCGGCGAACGTGGACTCGCGGCCGTTCATCTGCCAGCGCAGGGAGTCGGCGGGGGCGGCGACGCCGTCGATCGTGAGCGATGCGCCGGCGATGCAGGATGCCGGCAGGGCGCGGTACCAGGGGATGCGCACCTCCACCGCGGCGCGGGCGCCGTCGGTGGTCAGCGTGCCCTGTTCGATGATGCGGTCGGGGATCATCGGGAACTCCTTGTCATGAGGTCGTCGGTCGTGAAGGCATCGGACGCCGTGAGGTCGGCCGCGATGCGGCGGGCTCCGCGGACGGCGAGCGCGACGCTCGTCAGCGTCGGGTTGCAGGCCGTGGCGGTGGGGATGACGCCGTTGCCCGCGACGAACAGGCCCGGGGTCTCCCACACCTCGCTGTCGGGGCTGCAGACGCTGCGCCCGTCGTCGGTCTCGCCCATGCGGACGCTGCCCTGATAGTGCAGGGAGGCGCCGAGCGGCATCGTGAACGGGCGCTCGTCGAGGGGCTCGCCCACGGCCTTGCCGAGCCGCACGATCTCGGCGCGGGCTCGCTCGAGCACGGCGTGGTCGCGGTCGGTGAGCCGGTAGTGGATGCGCATCGCGGGCATCCCGTACGAGTCGGTCTCGGTGTCGTCGAACGCGACCCGGTCGTCCCACTGCAGGTCTTTCGCGGTGAAGAGGCCGAGCCCGACGATCGAGCCCGGAACGGCCGGGTCGTCGTCGGCGAGCGGCACCGGGGACGCGTCGAGCTGCATGATCTGCCCGTGCCACGGCTCGGCGTCGGTGAACGGCACCCAGCTGACGCCGGACTGCTCGCTGATCGCGCCCGCCGCCACCGCATGCTCGTCGGACTGGCCGGCCGGGTGGCGCGATTCCGCCACGGGTGCTGCGTCCCGGATGCGGGCGGCGAACACCACCTGCGACTGGTCGTTGAGCATCCGGCCGAGGGCTGCGGGCCGGATGCCGGACGCCCACAGCACCTGCGGGGTGCGCAGGGCGTCGGCGGCGACCACCACGAACCGGGCGCGCACCGTGTGGCTGCGCCGGGTGCGGCCGTCGCGCAGCTCGACGCCGACCGCCCTGCCGTGCTCGGTGAGCACGCGCGTGACGAGCGAGTCGTCGTACAGGGCGAAGTTCGGGTTGGCCCGGGTGACGTCGCCGAACACCACATCCGATCCCGACCACACCAGGCGCCCGTCGTCGCGACGGTGCACCGCGAGCGGCATCCGCTGGACGCGCCGCTCGGCGGGGCGTCCGCCGTCGACCGCCGTGGCCAGGCGCTCGCGCACCAGGCCGGTGAACGGAGCCCCGTCGAACGCGTCTGTGGTGACCCCGAGCAGCCGGTCCCCCTCGTCGAGCAGGTCGTCCAGGTCGGGGAGGAAGTCGATGCGCTCGCTCTCGCCGGGACGCGGGCAGGCGCCGGTCCAGTGCGCGCCCATGCCGCCCACGTTGCTGGAGAACGCGGCCACCGGCATCCCGTCCTCACCGGGGAAGGCGTACCCGTCGGGCAGCAGGTAGGTGCCGGGGCGCGCCATGCGGCTTCCCGCCTTCACCGCGCCGGGCGAGGCGACGGTCTGCTCCCCCGCCCCGGGCCCCTCGGACCGCTCCTGCGCACGGGCGCGGTCGGCGGCATCCGCGATGTTCTTCACATGGGATCCGGGCGGGTCCGACACGACCGGACCCACCTCGAACATGGCGATCACGGCGTCCGGCGCCCGTTCGGACAGGATGCGGGCGTACGCGGCACCGGTCGGGCCACTGCCGACGATGACCACGTCGACGGCCTCCGGGTAGCGCGGTGCGGTCACGCGTTCACCGCCAGTTCGCGGATGACGGCGACGGATGCCGCCGATTCCCGGGTCGGGTAGTACTCCAGCCCGATCGGACCGTCGTAGCCGGAGGCGCGCAGGATGCCGAGACGCTCGGACCAGTCCAGGGATCCGGAGCCCGGCTCGCCGCGGCCGGGCGCGTCGGCCAGCTGCACGTACGAGATGAGGCTGCCCGCGTTGGCGAGCTCGGCCGCCATGTCCTCCCCCTCGACGGCGGAGTGGTAGATGTCGTAGAGCACGCCGAAGAACGGCGAGTCGACGCCTCGGGCGACGTACACCGCCTCGGCCGTGCGGTCCAGCAGCGATCCGGGGTGGTCGACGCGGACGTTCACGGGCTCGAGGGCGAGCGTGATGCCCGAGCCCTCGATCTGCGCGATCGCCTTCTGGTAGATCTCGATGAGCTTGTCGAGCTGCACCTGCCGCTTCCAGCCCCCGAAGCCGGTTCCGCTGCCGACGACGATGCGCGGGCAGCCGAGATCCTGTGCGATGGCGACGCCCTCGTCGAGCTTGCGGTAGAACTCGGTGTGGTTCCACGGCGGGATCATGAACTGGGTGCGCGGCTCCGACAGCTGGGCGGTGAGCACCGTTCCGGTCTCTTCGAGCGCCGCCTTGAGCGCGGGCAGGTCCTTGGGTGCGGCGGGGGCGTCCACACCGGTCGGGCCCCACATCTCGACGGCGTCGAAACCCGCCGCGGCGGCGGCGCGGACGCGGTCATGGTAGTCGCCGGCTTCGGTGAAGAGCAGTTCGATATTGGGTGCGAGCTGATACATGGTCGTCTCCTGGGTCAGAACATCGGATGGTCGTGGACGGCATGCACGGGAACCTGCTGCAGCACGTCCCAGTGCTCGACGATCCGGCCGTCCTCGAATCGGTAGATATCCGCGACCGCGGCGTCCGGGACGCCGGGTCGGGAGGCTTTCACATGCACCATGGCGAGATCGCCGTCGACGATGATCCGCTGGATCTCGAAGCGGGCGTCCGGAGATCCGTCGAACTTCGGGGTGAGCGCCGCGACGGCGGCGACCGGCCCGTCGGCGATGGTGGGGTTGTGCTGGCGGTAGCCGGGCGCCACCAGCAGCGCGAATGCGTCCGCCACCCTCTTCCGGCTGTAGAAGAGGTCGCAGAACTGCTCGAACGCAGCTCGGTTGTCGCTCATGCGGTGGTCTCCTCGGGCTGGTGGAGCGGGCTGATCACGACGGGGCCGAGCAGTCCGGTCGGCTCCTGCTGCACGAAGGCGGAGAAGAAGTCCGGCTGCGCCTTGACGAGGGTGTTGGTGACCTCGACCTGCAGCGTGTTGCCGGCGGCGAGGACGCCCGCCGGGATCTCGAACCGGTAGGGCGGTGCGATGCGGGTGCCGAGGTCCACCCCGTTCACGGCGACCTGGGCGATCTCGTGCACGGCGCCGAGGTCGAGCACCGACGAGCCCGCCGCGGCATCCGCGTCAAACGACGCCGTGTACCGCACGGTTCCGCTGAACCGCGGCAGCAGGCCGGGAGCGTCGAGCGGCACGAGCTCGTCGAGCGTGCGCCACGGCGTGAACGCGGGATGCTCCTCGGCGGTGGCGGTCTCGACCGTCCAGGTCGGCGCGATGGGGGCGCCGGCGCCGGCGGTCAGAGCCGGCAGCACGCGCACGTCGCGCCAGGCGGCCGGATCGCCGACGATGAGCACGGTCGCCTCGCCGGGAGCGAGGTCGAGGGGCACGGCGACGTCGCCCGCCGAGGCCGGAGCGGCAT
>NZ_DATEJS010000223.1:0-42095 GCF_035277845.1 Microbacterium sp. | reverse complement strand
GGGGGCGTGACCCGGCTCAGCGGGGAGTGAGCGCGGTCGCCAGCGCGGCGAGCGCCTCGCTCGTGCCGGTGTCGATCTTCACGGTGGCGGCGGCATCCGCCCGCGTGGTGCCGCGATTGACGATCACGAGCGGCATGTGCTTGCGGCGCGCGCGCTCGGTGAAGCGGATGCCGGAGTTGACCACGAGCGAGGAGCCCGCCACCAGAAGCGCATCCGAGCCGTGCACCAGCTGCTCGGCGCCGCGGAACCGGCCCGCCGGGATGAACTCGCCGAAGAACACCACGTCGGGCTTGAGCACACCGCCGCACACCGTGCAGTCCGGCACGACGAAGCCGTCGGCGGACTCCGGGCGGACGTCCCCGTCCGGGCCGAGGGCGACCTCGGGGCCGGTCGCGAGCCACGGGTTGTCCGCCTCGAGGCGGCGCGCGATGTCGCGCCGGTCGAACACCTGGCCGCAGCGGGTGCACAGCACCCGGCGCATGGTGCCGTGCAGCTCGACGACGCGGGAGCTGCCGGCCCGCAGGTGCAGCCCGTCGACGTTCTGCGTGATGACGCCGGTCACGACGCCGGCGTGCTCGAGCGCGGCGACCGCGCGGTGCCCGGCATTGGGCTCGGCGGCCGCGAACGCCATCCAGCCGAGGTGGCTGCCGATCCAGTAGCGGCGGCGGGCGGCGTCGCTGGCGAAGAACTGGTCGACGGTCATCGGGGTGCGCCGCGGAGCGCCTTCGCCGCGGTAGTCCGGGATGCCGGAATCCGTGGAGACCCCCGCGCCGGTCAGCACCGCGACCCGCTTGCCCTGCAGCGCGTCGACGGCGCGGGTCAGCGCAGCCTCGACGGCCGGGTCGATGCGGATGTCGGTGCCGGGGGTCAGCATCATGGGTCACCTCTGCGTCGAGGCTACGCCGCTCGTGTTACGGGGGCGTGTCGGCGCGGGGCATCCTGGAGGGGTGAACCTCATCCCGATCGACGACGCCGCCGACCCGCGACTGGCCGACTACCGCGATCTCACGGACGTCGCCCTGCGGCGCGTGCTGGAGCCCGCGGGCGGCCTGTACATGGCCGAGTCGGCGAAGGTGATCGGGCGGGCGATCGCGGCCGGGCACCGGCCCCGATCGCTGCTGGTGCAGCAGAAGTGGATGCCGGATGCCGAGGCGCTGCTTGCGCAGCATCCAGACGTCCCCGTGTACCTCGTGTCGTCCGAGGTGGCGGAGTCCCTGACCGGCTACGTCGTGCACCGCGGGGCGCTCGCGGCGATGCACCGGCCGGAGCTTCCGTCGGTCGCCGCCGTGGTGGCGGGCGCCCGGCGGGTCGTCGTGCTGGAGGACATCGTCGACCACACGAACGTCGGCGCGATGTTCCGCGGCGCAGCCGGGCTGGGCGCGGACGCGGTGCTCGTCGGGCCGCGCTGCGCCGACCCGCTCTACCGCCGCAGCGTGCGGGTCAGCATGGGCACGGTCTTCCAGGTGCCGTGGACGCGGCTGCCGGGCTGGCCGGAGGCCGGCATCCTGCTGCGGGACGCCGGGCTGCACGTCGCCGCGCTCGCCCTGCGCGACGATGCGGTGCCGCTCGACGTGTTCGCGGCCGATCCGCCGGAGCGCGTCGCCCTGATGCTCGGCGCGGAGGGCGACGGCCTCAGCGCGCGGGCGCTCGCCGCCGCCGACACGGTGATCGAGATCCCGATGGCGGGCGGGGTGGACTCGCTGAACGTCGCTGCCGCCAGCGCCGTCGCACTGTGGGCGCTGCGCATCCCACCCGGTCGCTGAGGCAGCGCGGCCGCTGATCGGGCGGGACGGGACGGGCGGGCGTCAGCGCCACGCCGCGGCGTCCTCACCGAGCGCGGTCGTGATGTGCGCGTAGGCGAGTCGTGCCGCGCCCACCCGGATCGGGGAGTCCGCGAGCACCACGTCGCCGAGCCCGGTGCCGACGAGCGTACCCGGCACATCGGGCCGGCCACCGGTACCCGGCTCCGCGTCGCGCGGCATGGTGAGAAGCGTGTGCGCGGTGCGTGCGAGGGAGAGACGCCAGCTCGAGCCGCGGTCGGTGTCGAAGCGCTCGGCGAGGCCCAGGATCGCCGCCGCGGCGGCGAGGTAGCCGGTCGCCCAGTCGAGCGCTTGCACGGGCAGCGACACCGGGGCGGGTTCGCCGGTTGCCGTCATGCCGACGTGCGCGATCCCGCTCGCGAACTGCACGAGCGAGTCGAAGCCGCGGCGCTCGGCCCAGGGACCGGTCCACCCGAAGGCGCGCTCGGACACGTCGACGAGCCCGGGGCGCAGATGCCGTCTCGCCGCCTCGGACAGCCCGAGGTGATCCATCGCGCCGGCGCGGTAGCCGTGCACCAGCACGTCCGCCTCCGCGAGCAGCCCGTGCAGCACGCCCCGCTCGGCCGCGTCGTGCGCGTCGAGCCGCACGGAGCGCTTGCCGGCCATCACCATCGGCAGCACTCCCGGCTCGTCCCAGGTCGGCGGGTCGACGCGCAGCACGTCGGCGCCGAGGCCCGCGAGCACCTGTGTGCACGTCGGCCCGGCGATGACGCGGGTGAGGTCGAGCACGCGCAGTCCGGCGAGGGGCTGCTGCGGGGTCGGCACCCACGTGGTGGCGTCGTCCCACTTCGCGGCGGGGGAGTACTCGATGAGCGGCTCCAGCTGCACGGCCTGTCCGGGAGCCGACGCCGCCCAGGCGTCCGGGGAGCGGAACGCGGCGGATGCCCCGCCGGCATCGACGATCGCGGATTCGAGGTCCACGGCATCCCACCCGGCGATCCGCTCGCCGACGGATGCGCCGTCGACCGGCTCGGGGGCATCCGCAAGGCCCAGCACCTGCAGCAGCGCGGCACGGTGATGGGGGGCGTTCGCGTGCGTGCGGATCCAGGATCCGTCGCGCGTGGCGAACGCGGCCGACAGCGGATCCCAGGGCGGCGGCGGCGTCCAGCCGACCGGGCGCACCTGCAGCCCGAACCAGGTGTCGCACAGCGTCCGGTCGACGTGCACCTCCGCGGCCTCGGGGAAGCCGAGCTTCTCCATGAGGGCCGAGAGCGCGAGCGCGAGCGTGGTGAACGCCTCGGTCGCGAGACCGGACACCGGCAGCGCCGAGCGCAGGAACCCCGCTCCCTGAACTTCCACGGCGCCGGCGATGTCGAACTCGCGGCGCAGCGCATCGAACTCGGAACCCGACCCGGGCGTGCTCATGCTCGCACGATACGCCGATTCACGCGGCCACGCCGCTCACCCCTCCAGGCGCAGCACCGGGGCGGCCTCGGGCCGCTTCGGCAGGATGTGGTCGCCGCTGGACTGGTGCCGCAGGCGCCGCAGCACCCACGGCACGAGGTACTCCCGTGCCCACACGAGGTCGCCGGCCCGTGCCTCGCGCCATCCCCGCGCAGGCAGCGGGTCGGGGAGCATCGGCTGCAGGTCGTTGGGCACGTTGAGAGCCCGCAGCACCATCCGGGCGACCTCGTGGTGGCCGAGCGGGTTCATGTGCAGGCGGTCGTCGCTGAAGAACCGCATGTCCTGGACGGACTTCAGCGCCCACTGATCGGCGACGATGCAGTCGTACCGGTCGGCGATGCCGCGGATGTTCTCGTTGTAGATGGCGATCTTGCCGCGGATGCCGCGGAAGACCGGGGTGAAGTCCGTGTCGATGCCGGTGAACACGACGATGGTCGCACCGTCGCGCGAGAGGCGGGCGACCGCATCCTCGAAGAGCGCGCCCACGGTGTCCGGGTCGTGGCCGGGGCGGATCACGTCGTTGCCGCCCGCCGAGATCGTGATGAGGTCGGGTCGCAGCGCGAGGGCGGGCTCGATCTGGTCGTCGATGATCTGCCGGATGAGCTTGCCGCGGACGGCCAGGTTCGCGTAGGCGAAGTCGTCGGAACCGGCGGCCAGCACCTCCGCGACGCGGTCGGCCCAGCCGCGCAGACCGTTGGGCAGTTCGGGTTCGGGATCGCCCACGCCCTCGGTGAAGGAGTCCCCGATCGCGACGTAGCGATGCCAGGGGTGGGGCTCGCTGTTGCGCACGAGCGGGCTGCGGGATTCCGGCGATTCTGGCATGGTCCTCCTCGGCGACCGACCGGCTCTCAGACTAGCCCGACGGTCGATGTCGGAGCCCGTCTTTAAGCTCCCGCCGAGGGACCGCGGCCGTCGAACCTTTAGGGTGGATCGGGCGCACGAGGGGAGGATGCCGATGACAGTGGAAGCCGTTGCAGAGGATGCCGCACCGCCCGCCGTCGCATCGTCTCCCGCTTCCGACGCCCCCCTCACCGGCCCCGCTGACGGACGGCACGCGAGCTTCGCCGCCGAGCACCTGTCGCCGTCGTATCCGCAGCGCGCCCCCTGGGGCACCGCGCAACGGCTGCGGGCCTGGCAGGCCGAGGCGCTCGACCTCTACTTCAGCCTGGACGGCCCCGACGGCGTCGGCTCCGGTCCCCGTGACTTCCTCGCCGCCGCGACCCCGGGCGCAGGCAAGACGACCTTCGCCCTGCGCCTCGCGAGCGAGCTGCTGCGCCGCCGCATCGTCGACCGCATCGTGGTCGTCACACCGACCGAGCACCTGAAGACGCAGTGGGCGGATGCCGCCGCCCGCGTGGGCATCCGCATCGACCCCGAGTTCAGCAACCGGCACACGAGCCCCGCGCGCCACTACCAGGGCGCCGCGGTCACCTATGCGCAGGTGGCCGTCAAATCCTCCGTGCACGAGCACCTGATCCTCGAGAAGCGCACGCTCGTCATCCTCGACGAGGTCCACCACGGCGGCGACGCCCTCAGCTGGGGCGACGCCCTGCGCGACGCGTACCGCCGCGCCACCCGGCGTCTCCTGCTCTCCGGCACGCCCTTCCGCAGCGACACCGCGCCCATCCCGTTCGTCGAGTACCACCCCGACGAGAAGGGCATCCGCGTCTCGCGCACCGACTATGCGTACGGCTACCGGCGCGCACTCGAAGACGGGGTCGTGCGTCCGGTCATCTTCCTGGTCTACGCCGGGCACATGCGCTGGCGCACCAAGACCGGCGACGAGATGGAGGCCCAGCTCGGCCAGGACAACACGAAGGACATCACCTCCCAGGCCTGGCGCACCGCGCTGAACCCCGAGGGTGACTGGATTCCCGCGGTGCTGCGATCCGCCGACCGGCGCCTCACCGAGGTGCGCGAGCAGGTGCCGGATGCCGGCGGCCTCGTCATCGCGACCGACCAGACCGCGGCGCGCGCGTACGCGCAGATCCTGCACGACATCAGCGGTGAGCAGCCCACCGTGGTGTTGTCGGATGAGGCCGAGGCCTCCGCCCGCATCGAGACGTTCTCGCAGGGAACGAGCCGCTGGATGGTCGCAGTGCGCATGGTGTCCGAGGGCGTCGACGTGCCGCGACTCGCGGTCGGCGTCTACGCGACGAGCGCCTCCACCCCGCTCTTCTTCGCCCAGGCGATCGGCCGCTTCGTGCGCGCCCGCCGGCGCGGCGAGACCGCGAGCGTCTTCCTGCCGAACGTGCCGCAGCTGCTCGCCCTCGCGAACGAGCTGGAGCGGCAGCGCGACCACGCCCTGGACCGCGACGGCGACTCGGACGAGTGGAACGCCGAAGAGGACATGATGGATGCCGCCGAGCGCGAGGAGCGGGCATCCGAAGCGCTCACCGAGGAGTTCTCGTACCAGGCGCTCGCCTCCCAAGCGCACTTCGACCGCGTCATGTTCGACGGGCGCGAGTTCGGCCAGCTGGCGGTGCCCGGTACCCCCGAGGAGGAGGAGTTCCTCGGGCTTCCGGGCCTTCTCGAACCGGAGCACGTGCACGAGCTGCTGATGCAGCGCCAGGTGCGGCAGAGCCGGCATCGCACCGCCCGCGAAGCACGCGAGGGCGCCGCTCAGCCCGGTGCGGACGGCCCGGCAGCGGATGCCCCGCCGCAGGCGCTGCACCGCACCCTCAAGGAGCAGCGGCAGCTGCTGAACAGCCTGGTCGGGCTGTACGCCCGGCAGAGCGGGGAGCCGCACGGCGCCGTGCACGCCGAGCTCCGCCGCCTGTGCGGAGGCCCGGCCGTGCCGCAGGCGACGGTGACCCAACTGCAGGCGCGCATCGACCTGCTGCGGCGTCGCGTGCACTCGTAGAATCGGCGTCGTGGACGCCGACTACGCGTTCGAATCCCGGTGGAGCGTGGCGGCCCCCCCGGAGCGGTGCTGGCCGATGCTCGAGCGTGCGCTGCGACCCGGGCGGTCCTGGTGGCCGGGCGTCTCGGTCCCGGACCCGCCCGAGCGGATCGAGCCGGGTGCCCTGCTCACCTTCCGGGTGCGCAGCCGCCTCGGCTACGTGCTGCGCATGCGGCTGCGGATCACCGACGTGCAGTCCGGCATCCGCATCGCCGCGGCCAGCACCGGCGATCTCGAAGGCCACGGCTCGATCGAGCTGCAACCGGAGGGCCCGAGCGACACGCTGATCACGATCCGGTGGCAGGTCGCCACGCGCCGGCCCTGGATGAATCGGACGGCGCGCGTGCTGCGCCCCGTGTTCGAGGCCGCCCACGCCCGCGTGATGCGCGACGGGGAGCGGGGCCTGGTCGCAGCGCTCGCTTCGGAGGTCCGAAATGCTGGCAATCGGGGCGAATCCGCGGAACCCGGTCCTGTGGCTGGTTAGCGTTGAAGCATCCCTGATCGCCGTCGCCCTTTGGAGGGTTCCTCGAGCATGCCCGCGCCGACCTTGCCGCCCGCAGCCCCGACCGCCCGCGATCGCCGCCGCTGGGCGCAGTATCTCGTCAACGAGCGCGCCGAGGCCCGGGTCTACAGCCAGCTCGCCGACCGCCGCGAGGGCGAGGAGGCGGACATCCTGCGTGCCCTCGCCGGAGCCGAGGGGCGCCACGAGGCGCACTGGCTGGAACTGCTCGGCGGCGAGCCCGCGTCACTGCCGCGCGCGTCGTTCGGCACGAGCCTGCTCGGCTGGATGGCCAAGCACTTCGGTTCGATCTTCGTGCTCGCCCTGGCGCAGAACGCCGAGGGGCGCTCCCCGTACGACGACGACCCGCACGCGACGCCTGCCATGGCCGCGGACGAGAAGGTGCACCGCGAAGTGGTGCGCGGGCTTGCGGCGCGGGGCCGTCGTCGCCTGTCCGGCACGTTCCGCGCCGCCGTGTTCGGGGCGAACGACGGCCTCGTCTCCAACCTCGCGCTGGTGATGGGCATCGGCGCCACCGGCGTCTCGGCGAGGATCGTGCTGTTCTCCGGGATCGCAGGCCTGCTGGCCGGCGCGCTGTCGATGGGCGCCGGGGAGTTCGTGTCCGTGCGGTCCCAGCGCGAGCTGCTCGCCGCGACCGAGCCGAGTGACTTCGCGGATGCCGCGCTGCCGCACCTCGACCTCGACGCCAACGAGCTGGCGCTCGTCTACCGCACGCGCGGGATGCCGGAGGATGAGGCCCTGAACCGGGCGCGCCGTGTGATCGAAGCCTCCAAGCTCTCGGATGACCGTGATCCGCTGACCGGGCCGGTCGCGGTCGCCTCCGAGCACGAGGTGATCGGCAGCGCGTGGGGGGCGGCGCTGTCGAGCTTCTGCTTCTTCGCGTCCGGAGCCGTCATCCCGGTGCTGCCGTGGATCTTCGGCCTGTCGGGGGTCGCCGCGGTGCTGCTCGCGCTGCTGCTCGTCGGCGTGGTGCTGATGTCGACCGGCGCCATGGTCGGCCTGCTGTCGGGTGCCCCGCCGCTGCGCCGCGCGCTGCGTCAGCTCGCCATCGGCTTCGGCGCCGCGGCCGTGACCTACGTGCTCGGCCTGCTCTTCGACGTCACGCTCCACTGACCCGATCCGCCGGGCGGTCTTCGCGGAGAGGCCGCCCGCACGACGAAGAAGGCCTCCCTTTCGGGAGGCCTTCATTCTGTGCGCGAGGGGGGACTTGAACCCCCACGCCCTTTCGGGCACTAGCACCTCAAGCTAGCGCGTCTACCTATTCCGCCACCCGCGCAGGTGGTGGTGCGGCTCGCACCGCAACGAGAGACGACACTATCACGGATCCGAACCTGCACCGAACGCGTCGCACACCTCGGGCACGGCGTCGCCGCGGGCCGCGGTATACGCGCCGATAGCCTGAGTCGCATGACCGACCTCACCGACCTGCCCGAGGTGGTGCGCGTCGCGCGCGACCTCATCCGCTTCGACACCACGAACTGGGGCGGCGGCCGTGCTGCGGGAGAACGGGAAGCAGCCGGCTATGTCGTCGACTACCTGCGCGGACTCGGCCTGGAGCCCGAGGTCTACGAGCCGATCGACCGGCGCACGAACGTGATGGTGCGTCTCCCCGGCGCCGATCCGGAGCGTCCGGCGCTCGTGCTGCACGGCCACCTCGACGTCGTGCCGGCCATGGCCGAGGACTGGTCCGTGGACCCGTTCGCCGGTGAGATCCGAGACGGGATGCTGTGGGGGCGCGGCGCCGTGGACATGAAGAACATGGACGCGATGATCCTCACCTCGATCGCCGACATCGTGCGCTCCGGACGACGCCCTGCCCGCGACCTCGTCGTCGTGTTCTTCGCCGACGAGGAGAACGGCGGAATCGAGGGGTCGTCGCTGGTCGTGAAGAACCGTCCGGAGTGGTTCGCCGGCGCCACCGAGGCGATCAGCGAAGTCGGCGGGTACTCGATCATGGTCGGCGACAAGCGCGCGTATCTGCTGCAGACGGGCGAGAAGGCCCTCCTCTGGCTGAAGCTCGTCGCCCGCGGCCAGGCGGGCCACGGCAGCGGCGTGCACGCCGCCAACGCGGTCACGCGCCTGGGCGAAGCGGTCGCGGCCCTCGGCCGCACGCCGTGGCCGGTCGAACTGACCGCGACCACCACCCGGACGCTCGACGGGCTGAAGGCGCTCACCGGCCCGGACGTCACCGACCCCGACGCCCTCGCCGCCGAGGCCGGGCCCGCGGCGCGGTTCCTCCGGTCGAGCCTGCGCACGACCGCCAACCCGACCGGGCTCACCGCCGGCTACAAGCACAACGTCATCCCCGACCGGGCCGAGGCGCTCATCGACGTGCGCACGCTCCCCGGCCGGGAGCAGCAGACCCTCGCGGAGATCCAGCGGATCGTCGGCGATGACGTCGAGATCGAGATCGTCGTGCAGGACGTCGGGCTCGAGGCGCCCGGCACCGGCGACCTCGTCGACGCCATGGCGGCGTCCCTGCACCGTCACGATCCGGATGCCCCGGTGATCCCGTATCTGCTCGGCGGAGGCACCGACAACAAGGCGCTGTCCGCGCTGGGCATCGCCGGCTACGGCTTCGCGCCGATGCGGCTGCCCGCGGACCTCGACTTCACGGGGATGTTCCACGGCGTCGACGAGCGCGTGCCGTTGGATACCCTCGTCTTCGGGCAGCGCGTGCTCACCGATCTGCTGCTGACCGCCTGACCTGAAGGACACCACCATGCACCTCCTCGAGGCGATCTTCCTCGGCTTCGTCCAGGGGCTGACCGAGTTCCTGCCCATCTCCTCCAGCGCGCATCTGCGCATCGTCGGTGCGTTCCTGCCCGGCGCCGAGGACCCGGGTGCCGCGTTCACCGCGATCACGCAGCTCGGCACCGAAACCGCGGTGCTCGTGTTCTTCTGGCGCGACATCGTCCGGATCGTCGGGCACTGGTTCCGGTCGCTGTTCGGCCGCATCCCGCGCAACGACCCGGACGCCAAGCTCGGCTGGATGATCATCATCGGCACCATCCCGATCGCCGTGCTGGGGCTGCTCTTCCAGAACCAGATCGAGACCACGCTGCGGTCCCTGTGGATCGTCGCCGGCAGCCTCATCCTGTTCGGCGTCATCCTCGGCATCGCGGACATCGTCGGCGCCCAGCGTCGCACGATCGACCACCTCACGGTCGGGCACGGCATCGTCTACGGACTGGCGCAGTCGCTGGCGCTGATCCCGGGCGTCTCCCGCTCCGGCGGCACGATCACCGCCGGGCTGCTCCTCGGGTACAAGCGTGCGGATGCCGCGCGCTACGCGTTCCTCCTCGCCGTCCCCGCGGTGTTCGCGAGCGGGCTCTACGAGCTCTACAAGACCCTCAAGCATCCGGTCGCCGAGCTGTTCACCATGCCCGAGACGATCGTCGCCACGGTGGTGGCGTTCGCCGTGGGGTTCGCGGTCATCGCGTTCTTCATGAAGTGGATCTCGCGGCACAGCTTCCTGCCGTTCGTGGTCTACCGGGTCGCTCTGGGCGCCACCCTGCTGGTGCTCCTCGCGCTCGGGGTCATCTCGGCCTGATCGGGCTCGCGCCGAGCGCGCCGGTAACATGGGGCGGGTGACTTCCGCGCCCCTGCCCGCCGCCGTTCTGTGGGACATGGACGGCACCCTGGTCGACACCGAGCCGCTGTGGATGGCCGCCGAGACGCCGCTCGTCGAGAGCCACGGAGGAACCTGGACCCACGAGGACGCCCTGCGGCTCGTCGGACTCGGCCTGCACGACGCCGCGCGGGTGCTGCAGGATGCCGGCGTGAAGATGAGCGCGGACGCGATCGTCACCCATCTGACCGACGAGGTGATGGCATCCCTCGCCCGGGAGGGGGTGCCCTTCCGTCCGGGAGCCCGCGAGCTTCTCGCCGATCTGCGCGCCCGCGGGGTGAAGACGGCGCTCGTCACGATGTCGCTGCGCCACATGGCGCTGAGCATCGCCGAGCTCATCGGGCCCGACGCCTTCGACATCGTGATCGCCGGCGACGATGCGACCCGGCCGAAGCCCTACCCCGATCCGTATCTGCAGGCCTGCGCCGGGCTCGGCGTGGACCCGACCGACTGCGTCGCGATCGAGGACTCCCCGAACGGACTGCGCGCCGCGGTCGCCTCCGGGACCACTTCCCTCGGCGTGCCCATGCAGGTCTCCCTCGTCGGCACGGGGGCGCACGCCGTCTGGCCGACGCTCGACGGCCGCACCGCGGACGACCTCGCCGAACTGCACGCGACCCACCGAAAGGCCCGTCATGTCTGACCCCGCCCTGCGCCCGTCGGGCCCCTTCCGCTACGGCGACCGGGTGCAGCTGACGGGACCGAAGGGACGTCTGCACACCGTCACCCTCACCGAGGGCGGCGAACTGCACACGCACCACGGCGTGCTCAAGCACGACATCCTCGTGGGCCTGCCCGACGGGTCGGTGGTGGAGAACAGCGGCGGCTCCGAATACCTGGCGCTGCGCCCCCTGCTTCGCGACTTCGTGCTGTCGATGCCGCGCGGCGCCGCGATCGTGTACCCGAAGGATGCCGCGCAGATCATCGCGCAGGCCGACATCTTCCCCGGAGCGGTCGTCGTCGAGGCCGGCGTCGGCTCCGGCGCCCTCTCGCTGTCGCTGCTGCGGGCCGTGGGCCGCGACGGGCGCCTCCTGTCGTTCGAGCGCCGTGAGGAGTTCGCCGACGTCGCGAGGGCCAACGTGACCACCTTCCTCGGCACCGCGCCGGAGAACTGGTCGATCACCCTCGGCGACCTCGCCGAGACGCTGCTGCACACCGTCGAGCCGGGATCCGTCGACCGTGTCGTGCTCGACATGCTCGCCCCGTGGGACTGCATCGACGCCGTCGCCGACGCCCTCACCCCGGGCGGCGTGGTCACCTGCTATGTGGCGACCGCCACGCAGCTGAGCCGCGTCGCCGAATACCTCCGCGGCACGGGCCTGTTCACCGAGCCGGAGGCCAACGAGACGATGGTGCGCGGCTGGCACGTCGAAGGCTTGGCCGTGCGTCCGGACCACCGCATGGTCGCGCACACGGGCTTCCTGATCTCGGCGCGCCGGCTCGCTCCCGGGGCGATGCCGCCCGACGTGCGCAAACGCGCCGTCCGCAAGACCGCGTACGGCGACGAGGACGTCGAGCTGTGGACGCCGGGCGCGGTCGGCGACCGGCAGATCACGGACAAGAACCTCCGCAAGCGGCTGCGCGACGCCGAGCGTGCCGCGGCCGGGGTGCTCCGCGCACGGGATGCCGCGCCCGGCGCCGACGCGGACGAGGATGCCGCCGCCGCCGGCGCCGGCGACTGAGGCTCATTCGCCTTCCGCATAGACTGATCCGGTGCGCAAACTTCCCGCCGTCATCGCCGTCCTGGGCCTTGCTGCCGTGACCCTCGTGGGGTGCTCTTCGGCCCCCGCGTCCTCGTGCACCCCGGTGGCGGACTCCGACCCCGCGATCACGAGCCTGGTCACGGTGAAGGGCGCCGCGGGCGCCGCGCCGGATGTCACGATGCACACGCCGCTGCACACGCAGAAGACGGCATACCGAACGGTCGACCGCGGCGAGGGCGACCCGGGCATCACCAGCTCCAGCCAGATGGTCGTGGTGGACGCGGCCTTCTACGACGGCACCACCGGCAAGCCGCTGGCGCGCACCGCGTACACGAACGACCTGACGCAGGTCTTCCAGCTGTCCCAGATCACCAAGCAGTTCCCGGGTCTGCGCGCGCCGCTGCAGTGCGCGTCGGCCGGGTCGCGCGTGGTCGCGGCGCTCGCCCCGAGCGGTCTCGCGCAGGGGGTCGCGGCATCCCTGGGGATCTCGCCGGACGCCTCCGTCGTCGCGGTGGTCGATGTCCGCAAGGTGTACCTGGCGGCGGCCGACGGCGCGAACGTGTACAACCAGGGCTGGGGGATGCCGGCCGTGGTGCGCGCTCCCGACGGGCGCCCCGGCGTCGTCGTCCCGGACGGCGCGCAGCCGACGAACCTCACGATCGAGACGCTCAAGCGCGGCTCCGGCGCCGTCGTGAAGGACGACTCCCAGGTGCGCGTGCACGAACTCGTCGTCAACTGGTCCGACAAGACGGTCGCGACCGACACGTGGGACAGCCAGCCCGTCTCACTCCCGCTCGGTCAGCAGCCCACGGGCATCCGGGATGCTCTGCGGAACCAGACCGTGGGCTCGCAGGTGATGGCGATCGTCCCGTCGGCCGACGGCACCACGGGTCAGAGCGGCACGCAGATCTACGTGTTCGACATCCTCGGCATCGACGCGCCGGGCACCCCCGTCGCCCAGTAACGAGCCGTCGGCGTTCGCCCGCCCCTAGGATGGGGGTCGTGCCCGCCGATCGTGACGCCGTCCAGCGCAGCGGCGGCGATGCGCAACGCGTCCGCATCCCGCCGGAGGAGCGCCTCGTCAACCTCACCGTCGCGCTCATGTCGACCCAGATCGGGCTGACGAAGGACACCGTGTTCACGGCCGTCTCCGGCTATCGCGAGGCGGGCGAGGACGGTGCCGGCCGCGATGCCCTCGAGAAGATGTTCGAGCGCGACAAGCAGAGCCTGCGCGAGCTCGGCCTGCGCATCCAGACCATCGGCGATTACGCGGACCCGGATGACCTGCGGGATGCGCGGTACCGCATTCCGCAGGAGGAATACGAGCTTCCGGAGGACATCGTCTTCACGGCAGCCGAGATCGCCCTGCTGAACCTCGCCGGCAACGTCTGGCAGCACAGCTCCCTGTCCGCCGAGGCCCGCAGCGGCCTGCGCAAGATCCGCGCCCTCGGCGGCGATGTCGACGAGCAGATCATCGGCATCTCGCCGCGCATCAACCTGCACGACGCGGCGTTCGTGCCGCTGCAGCGCGCCATCGAGCAGTGCAAGGCGATCACGTTCCCGTACCTGAAGCCCGGCGAGACGGTGCCGGTGGAGCGCCGCATCCGCCCGCTCGCGCTGATCGAGTACGAGGGCCGCTGGCACGTCTACGGCGAGGATGCCACCGCCCGCGCGCCGCGGACGTTCCTGCTCTCGCGCATCGTCGGTCCGGTGCGGGTCACCCGCGAGAAGTTCGATGCGGCCCTGCGCGACGGCGCGGGGGAGCGAGCACTTGCCGGGCTCGAGGAGCTCGCCGGCCGCCAGCGGGCCCACCTCGAAGTGCACCCGGGCAGTGAGGCCGCCCTGCGGCTGTCCCGCCGTGTCGTCGTCGAGGACGCACCCGAGCAGGGCATCCGCGTGCCGTTCGTCGACGTGCACATCTTCGCCGACGAGCTGGCGTCGTACGGGCCGGAGGTGCGCGTGGTGGATCCGCCGCGACTGCGCGACGAGGTCGTCCGCCGCCTCCGGGCGACGCTGGAATTGCACCGCGACGACGAGGGGGAGAGCTGATGGCCCTGCCGGTCATGGCGACCGAACGCGCCGCGCTCATCCTGCAGCTCGTGCCCTACATCGTGGGCAAGGGCGAGGTCACCCTCGAGCAGGCCGCCCGGGACTTCGACGTCAGCGTCGACGACATGCGCTCGATGGTCGAGAAGCTCACGGTGCTCGGCCAGCCCGGCGACAGCGGCTACTGGCAGATGGACGACGATCTCTTCCAGATCGATTGGGACCTGCTCGACGAGCGGGCCGTCATCGCGCTCACCAACACCGTCGCGCTGGAGCGCGCGCCCAAGCTCAGCGCCCGCGAGGCGGCGGCGCTGCTGGCCGGCCTGCAGCTCGCGCGGTCGGTGCCGGGCATCGGCGACACGGCGCTGTTCGACGGCTTGCTGCGCAAACTCGCGCGCGGCGCGGCCGACACCCCGGCCGACGTGATCGTCGCGCCCGAGCGGGTCGACGAGGTGCGGGCGACGGTCAGCGAGGCTCTGCGTCGCGGGGTCGCGGTGACGTTCGCGTACCACGCGCCGGATGCCCCGCCCACCCGCCGCACGGTCGATCCGGTCAAGGTGCACATCGAGGGCAACGACTGGTATCTGCAGGGCTGGTGCCATCTGCGCGAGGCGATGCGCACCTTCCACCTCGAGCGGGTGAGCGAGGTGGCCCTCACCGGCATCCCGATCACGCACGGTGCGGAGCCTCTGCCGGAGCTGTTCGAGCCCGGCGAGTACGACCCGATCGTGCAGCTGCGGTTCGCGGCCGACGCACATGGCCTCGTCGGCGACATCCTCGCCCGCGCGGACACCGTCACGGTCGACGGGGTCACCACCGCCACGGTCCGGGTCGCGGACGCCCAGAGCGTCAAGCGCCTCGTCGCCCGGCGCGGCGGTGTGATCGAGGTGATCGCGCCCCCCGCCGCCCGCCGAGCGGCCGCGCAGTGGGCGCAGGCGGGCCTGGAACAGTACCGCTGAGCACTCGGCCGGCACTCGGCGACCACCTTCGGGGTCGCGGGTTACACTGGACGCAACACCCCTTCTGAAGGAGTAATCATGGGCGCATTCGGATGGCCTCACCTGTTGATCATCGTCGCGGTGATCCTGCTGCTGTTCGGCGCTGCCAAGCTTCCCGCGCTCGCGAAGAGCATGGGTCAGTCCGCCCGCGTGTTCAAGAGCGAGATGAAGGCGATGAAGGACGACGACGCCGCTGCGGCATCACCGAAGCCGGAGGCGTCCACGCCGCCCGTCGCCTCTCCCGTCTCGACCCCGGCGCCGGCTCAGCCCGAGCACAAGCCGGGCGATTCCGACACCTCCGCCTGACCCGTGGCGACGGGTGGTCCGCCGCTCGTGCAACAGCCTGACGCGCCCAAGCACGACAAGCGCATGTCGCTTGCGCAGCATCTTCTGGAGCTGCGCAGGCGTCTGTTCATCGCCGCCGCCGGCCTGATCGTCGGCATGGTGATCGGGTTCATCATCAGCGGTCCGGTCATCGACCTGCTGACCCAGCCGATCGCCCAGATCGCCGCGACGCACGGCGACGCCTACACGAAGCTCAACTTCAACACGGTGACGAGCGGCTTCGACCTGCGCATGCGCATCGCGTTCTCGATCGGCCTGCTCATCTCGGCGCCGGTGTGGCTGTGGCAGGTCTGGGCCTTCATCATGCCGGGCCTCACCCGCAAGGAGATCCGGTACACGATCGGGTTCCTGGGTGCGGCGATCCCGCTCTTCGTCGCGGGCCTGTACGTCGGCTGGACGATCATGCCGCACATGATCGAGCTCATGGCGACGTTCGTCCCCGGCAGCAAGGGCGTCGCCCAGTTCTACGACTACTCGACGTACTACGACTTCGTCTTCAAGCTGCTGCTCGTCGTCGGCGTCTCCTTCATCACGCCGGTCTTCCTCGTCGCGCTGAACCTCGCCGGGGTGATGACCGGCCGCACCATCCTCCGGGGCTGGCGCGTCGCGATCATCATCATCTGCGTCTTCGCGGCGGCCGCCACGCCGGCGGCCGACGTCAGTTCGATGCTGCTGCTGGGCGGCATCCTCTGCGTGCTCTACTTCGCCGCCGCCCTGCTCTCGCTGCTGTTCGACCGACGCAAGCGCAAACGCGAGGCCGCGGCCGGGCTCCTGCCGCCGGAGCCCCTCGCGTGAGCGAGGCGGACGCCGCGCACCCGCAGACCGCGGCGTTCGCCGCATCCCGGCCCTTCCAGCTCGACCCGTTCCAGATCGCCTCCTGCCAGGCGCTCGAGCAGGGCTCGAGCGTCCTGGTGGCCGCGCCCACCGGGGCGGGTAAGACGGTCGTGGGCGAGTTCGCCATCCACCTCGCGATGGGCGAGCCCACCGCGAAGGCCTTCTACACGACTCCGATGAAGGCGCTGTCGAACCAGAAGTACCGCGAGCTCGTCGACGTCTACGGGCCGGATGCGGTGGGGCTTCTCACCGGGGACACCAACATCAACGGCAGCGCGCGCATCGTGGTGATGACCACCGAAGTGCTGCGCAACATGCTCTACGCGGATTCGGACACGCTCGGCGACCTGCGATACGTGGTCATGGACGAGGTGCACTACCTCGCCGACCGGTTCCGCGGGGCGGTGTGGGAGGAGGTCATCATCCACCTGCCGCGCCACGTGCGGCTCGTGTCACTGTCGGCGACCGTCTCGAACGCCGAGGAGTTCGGCGACTGGCTCGGCACCGTCCGCGGCGACACCCAGGTGGTCGTCTCCGAGATCCGGCCGGTGCCGCTCGAGCAGCACGTGCTCGTGCGCGGCGACCTGCTGCCCCTGTTCGACGACCGCGCGGGTGCCGCGGCCGCGCAGGTCAACCAGGAGCTCATGCGCATCCGCACGCCGCGCGCGGGCATGTACGAGAACAACCGGCGCGTGCAGCAGGAGCGCAGCGGCCGCCATGCCGGTCGCGATGCGCGGAACGCCCGCCGGGGCATGCACGCGCCGCCGCGGTCGTCCCAGGCGCCGCGCATCGAGCGCATCGACCGGCCGGAGGTCGTGGAGCTGCTGCAGCGGGAGCGCCTGCTGCCGGCCATCTTCTTCATCTTCAGCCGGGTCGGGTGCGACGCCGCCGTGAACCAGGTGCGCCGCGCGGGCATCCGGCTCACGACGCCCGACGAGCGCTCGCTGATCCGCCGGATCGTCGAGGAGCGCACGTCTGCGCTCGACGACGCCGACCTCGACGTGCTCGGCTACTGGGAGTGGCTGGACAACCTGCAGCGGGGCGTGGCATCCCACCACGCGGGCCTGCTGCCGGTCTTCAAGGAGGTCGTCGAGGAGCTCTTCCAGCGCAAGCTCGTCAAGGCGGTGTTCGCCACCGAGACGCTTGCGCTCGGCATCAACATGCCGGCCCGCACGGTCGTGCTCGAGAAGCTGCAGAAGTTCAACGGCGAGGCGCGGGTCGCCATCACGCCGGGGGAGTACACGCAGCTCACCGGCCGCGCCGGCCGTCGCGGCATCGATGTCGAGGGCCACGCGGTCGTGCAGTGGGCGGAGGGCATGGACCCGCAGGCCGTGGCCTCCCTGGCCTCGCGCCGCACGTATCCGCTCAACTCCAGCTTCCGGCCCACCTACAACATGGCAGTGAACCTCATCGACCAGTTCGGCCGCCGCCGAGCGCGGGAGATCCTCGAGTCGTCGTTCGCGCAGTTCCAGGCCGACCGCGCGGTCGTCGGGCTCGCCCGGCAGGTGCAGGATGCCGAGGTGTCGCTGCAGGGCTACCGGGACGCCGTGGCGAAGTCGCGCAAGGCGTCGGATCGCGAGCGCTGGGCCAAGCGCACGGCGAAGCTCGAGGCATCCACCGCGAAGCTCCGCCGCCAGATCTCCTCCCGCACCGGCACCGTCGCGCGGCTGTTCGACCGGGTCGTCGAGGTGCTTGTGACGCTCGACTACGTGCGTCTCGACGGTGATCGTGCGACCCTCACCGACGCGGGGCGCACGATGCGCCGCATCTACGGCGAGCGCGACCTGCTCGTCGCGGAGAGCCTCCGCCAGGGGCTGTGGCGCGGCCTCGATGCGCCGACCCTGGTCGCGATCGTCTGCGCCCTCGTCTACGAACCCCGCCGCGACGACCGGGACGGCGCGGTGCCGAAGGGCCCCTTCGCGCGGGCGATGGACACCACCGGCAACCTCTGGGCCGAACTCGACGACCTGGAGCGCGACAACCGCCTGCCCGGCTCCGAGCCGCCGGCGACCGGCATCTCCCTCGCCATGCACTCGTGGGCGCGGGGACTTCCGCTCGAGCGCGTGCTGATCCAGGCGGACATGGCCGCGGGCGACTTCGTGCGCTGGTGCAAGCAGACGATCGATCTGCTCGACCAGCTCTCCCTCGTCGCCGAGCCCGAGATCGCGCGCACGGCGCGCCAGGGGCTGGATGCCGTGCGCCGCGGCATCGTGGCCTACAGCGGACTGTGACCGCGGCACCGGGGGCGCAGCGCGCAGCGCGCGCCGGTCGCCGGGACGCGGATGCCTCACCCCGCGACCCGGTCAGACACATCCTGCCGCTCGGCGTCGCGGTGTTCGTCTCCGCGGTCGCCGGGGTGCTGCAGACGCTGGCGTTCCCGACGCTCAGCTGGTGGCCGATCGTCTTCGTCTCGGTCCCGCTGACCCTGATCGCACTGACCGGCCGGCGGGCATGGTCCGCGCTCCTCGTCGGCTTCGCGAACGGACTCGGCTTCTACCTCATCAATGTGGCGTTCACGTCGCGCTATCTCGGGCCCATCCCGTGGCTCGCGCTGTCGGTCCTCGAGGCGCTCCTCACGGCCGCCCTCGCCGTGCCGATCGCGCTCGCGTATCGCTGGCTGCCGCGGGTCGCGCCCGGACGCTGGGGGCGCCTCGTCGCGCTGCCCGCCGTCGTCGCGGGGCTCTGGGTGGCCCGCGAGGAGCTCATCGGCCACGAACCCTACGGCGGGTTCCCGTGGGGCCGTCTCGGCGTCACCCAGGTCGACAGCCCGCTCGGCCACCTCATCTCGTGGGTCGGCATGAGCGGCGTCGGATTCCTCATCGTGTTCCTCTGCGCGACCGCGGTCGAGTACCTCCGGATCGGCACGTGGCGCGACCTCCGCACCGCGCTGCCCGGCGCGGTCACCGTCCTCGTGCTGCTCCTGGTGCCGCAGTTCCCGACGACGCCGGCCGGCACGCTGCGGGTCGGCGCCGTTCAGGGCAACGGCCCCACCGGATACTTCGACAAGCGGGCCGACTACGCCGTGATCGACGCCCAGGTCGCGGCGACGAAGCCGCTGCTCGGCCGGAAGCTGGACCTCCTCGTCTGGCCCGAAGGCGGCGTGGACTACGACCCGACCCAGGATGTCCCGACCGCGGCGACGCTCGACGCCGTCCAGCGGCAGGCCGGCGCCCCGCTGCTGGCGAACGCCGCCGTCCGCCGGGGTGCGGACGACTACAACCTGTCGTTCGTGTGGCAGGCCGGGCACGGCATCACGCAGTCGTACGCGAAGTGGCATCCGGTGCCGTTCGGCGAGTACGTGCCCGACCGCTGGCTGTTCGAGCCGCTCGCCCCCGACCTGATCGGGCTCATCGGCCGGGGCTACACACCCGGCACGACCGCCCCCGTCGTCAGGGTCAAGGGCGTCGGGGTCGGGCTCGCGATCTGCTTCGACGTCATCTACGACGACGTCATCCGCACCGGAGCGCGCGACGGCGCCCGCCTGTTCGTGTTCCAGACCAACAACGCCGACTTCCGCGGTACCGACGAGAACATCCAGCAGCTCGCCTTCGCCCGGGCCCGCGCCCTGGAGACCGGCCGCGCGGTGGTCAACATCTCCACGGTCGGCCGCAGCCAGGTGATCGCGCCGGACGGGTCCGAGCTCGACGGCATCCCGGCCGGTCGCGCCGGCCACCTGCTCGCGGACGTGCCGCTGCGCACCGGCCTGACGCCTGCGGTGATCGCGGGCGGCTGGATCGACGGGATCCTCGGCTGGGGGAGCCTCGCGGCGCTGGCGACGGCTGGGGTCCTCGTGCGACGCCGGCGCGCCGCGCACGCAACAACGCCGGCCCCCGCGGGGACCGGCGTCGACTAGACGGTCGCGCTCAGGCGCTCAGGCGCTCCTTGGTGACATCGTGACCTGCTCCGCGGCGTGCGCGCACGAACTGCAGGCGCTCTTCGAGCAGCTCCTCCAGCTCGGGGATGGTGCGACGCTCGAGCAGCATGTCCCAGTGGCTGCGCGGCGTCTTGTCGCCGGAGTGGTCGACGGTCACGGCGGTTCCGTCGACGCGCAGGGTGGCCTCGGCGCCGCACGTGCGGCATTCCCAGGTCTCCGGCGCCTCGGCGTCGGCGGCGAACATCAGGGAGGTGTCACGGCCACAGGCCGTGCACGTGTAGGTGTATTCGGTGCGCTCCATGAACACGACGCCCTCTTCGCTCTGCAAGCTCTGGGCGCCGAGTCGGATGCCGCGCAGACTGCGGTCTGCCATTGTGTGGTCCTCTCGTCGCTGTACAGGTATAACGCGGCCACCTGAGCGGATAATCCGAACGGCTCCAGAAGCTGCCGGTTTCCCAGTGAATGCACAGAGGCATGGGACGCGGTCCCGGCTCTGCCCGGACTCAGTTCCGGGGCGGGTGGATCTTGCGCACCACGCGGGCCGCGGCCTCCGCCCGGTCCGTGATCAGCCCGTCCACCCCGTGGCCGCGTCCGTCGAGGTCCAGCAGCCGTTCCATGTCCGGCGTCTGGTTCACCGTCCACACGTGCACCTCGACGCCGACGTCGTGGCACGCGGACACGAAGTGCGGCGTGACGATCCGGATCCCGTTGCGCCGCTCGGGCACCTGCACGGCGTGGATGCCGCGTGCGGCGCGGGCGAGCATCGCGCGCGATCGGGCCGCCGCGGCGACGACCGCCCGGGCGACCGTGGAGGTGCCGCCGGACGTCGCCGGGTGCCCGCCGTGGGTGTACGCGGTGGCGAGGGCCGCGTGACGGCGCTCGTCGGAGAAGCTCGTGAGCAGCACGCGATCGGCGTACTTGGCGACGAGCCGTCCGGTGGGTTCCGCCGCGGCATCCGTCTTGACGTCGAGGTTGAACCGCAGGGTGGGGAAGGTGTCGAGCGCCTGCGCGAGGGTGATCAGCCCGCCCCGCTCGGCCATGAGGTGCTCGAGTTCGCGGACGGTGCAGTCCGCCACCGGGCGCGCGTCACCGGTGATCCGCCGCAGGTCGGCATCGTGCCACAGCACCACGACGCCGTCGGCGGTGAGATGGCAATCCGACTCCACATACGCGATGCCCTCCGCGTGGGCGGCGGCGACGGCGAGGAAGCTGTTCTCCACGACGCCGTCCGCGGCTGCGGCGAGCGTCACCAGGCCCCGGTGTGCGAGCACACGCGGGGCCGGGGGAGAGAACCAGGGGTGGGTCACACCGGCGTGGGCGGGGTGAGCGGCGGCGCGGACTCGGGGGCGTGCGCGGTCGGGCTCGTCGGCGTCCCCGGGACGACGGGACCGCGCCCGGCGCCGAACGCTCCGGCGAGGCCCTTGATGGCGTCCGTGAACTCGCCCGGGATGATCCAGAGCTTGTTGGATGCTCCCTCGCTGATCTTCGGCAGCGTCTGCAGGTACTGATAGGCCAGCAGCTTGTCGTCGGCGTTGCCGAGGTGGATGGCGTTGAAGACGGTCTGGATGGCCTGTCCCTCACCGTCCGCGCGCAGCACCTGGGCCTGCTTCTCGCCCTCCGCCTGCAGGATCAGCGCCTGCTTGTTGCCCTCGGCCTGCAGGATCGCCGCCTGCCGGCGCCCCTCCGCCTCGAGGATCTGCGACTGCTTGGAGCCCTCGGCGGTGAGGATCGCGGCTCGCCGGTCGCGCTCGGCGCGCATCTGCTTCTCCATGGAGTCCTGGATGGAAGCGGGCGGGTCGATCGACTTCAGCTCGACCCGCGAGACGCGGATGCCCCACTTGCCGGTCGCCTCGTCGAGCACGACGCGCAGCTGGCCGTTGATGTTGTCGCGGCTGGTGAGCGCCTCTTCGAGGTTCAGGCCGCCGACCACGTTACGCAGCGTCGTGATCGTCAGCTGCTCGACGGCGCCCAGATAGTTCGCGATCTCGTAGGTCGCGGCACGGGCGTCGGTCACCTGGAAGTACACCACCGTGTCGATGGAGACCACGAGGTTGTCCTCGGTGATGACCGGCTGCGGTGCGAAGGTCACCACCTGCTCGCGCATGTCGATGAGGGGACGCAGCCGATCCACGAACGGGACGAGCAGGTTCAGCCCGGGCGCGAGGGTCTTGTGGTACCGCCCGAGCCGCTGGACGATCCCGGCCGTGGCCTGCGGGATGATCCGCACGGATCGCGTGATCACGATCACGACGAAGATGAAGACCGCGAGGGCCAGCACCCATCCGATGGTCGTGGGGACGATGTCGTTCATGACTGCTCCTCGAGCTTGTGGACGTAGGCGGTGGCGCCGTCGATGCGGAGGACCCGCACCGGCTGGCCCGGACTGAGCGGACCGGCGGACACGACGCGTGCCGTCCAGGTCTCCCCGTTGGCGAGCTTGACGAGCCCCGTGGTGTCCGTGACGGTGTCCACCACCTGCCCGGTCAGGCCGATGAGCGCCGGCACGTTGGTCTTCGCGGCATCCTCACCGCGACGCAGGCGCCGCAGCAACGGCGGCCGCAGCAGGAACACGAGCAGCGCGCTGACGACGGCGGCGATGATGACCTGCAGCCAGATGGGCGCTCCGAACAGGTCCGAGGCGAGGCCGGCGAGGCCGCCGATGCCGAGCATCAGGAACGTGAAATCGAGCGTCAGCATCTCGATCACCAGGAACACCGCCATCAGCACGAGCCAGGCGATCCACGCGAAATCGGCGATCATGATCCCGATCCTTCCCCTTTGGTTGAACCTAACACGCGCGAAAGCACGCGGCGGTAGTGTCGAAGGGTCTCTCACTCCGACATTCTCAGGAGATTTCTGTGTCCCAGATCCTTCCCGCCGGCGCCCTCGCCGGAAAGACCGCGCTCGTCACCGGATCGTCGCGCGGAATCGGCGCCGACACCGTCCGCTACTTCGCCGAGGCGGGCGCGAACGTGGTCATCAACTACCGCAACAAGGCCCCGCGCGCGAACAAGCTGGCGGACGAGTTGCGCGGCCTCGGGGTGGACGCGCTCGTGGTGGGCGCGGACCTCACCGACGCGGACTCGGTGGACGCGATGTTCGCCGAGGTGGAGAAGGCCTTCGGGGGCCTCGACGTTCTGGTGCTCAACGCCTCCGGCGGCATGGAGTCCGGCATGGCGGAGGACTACGCGCTGCAGCTGAACCGCGACGCCCAGGTGCGCGTGCTGGATGCCGCCACGCCGCTG
This sequence comes from Microbacterium sp., assembly GCF_035277845.1. Lineage (GTDB taxonomy): Bacteria > Actinomycetota > Actinomycetes > Actinomycetales > Microbacteriaceae > Microbacterium. The sequence goes on along the minus strand of NZ_DATEJS010000223.1, from coordinate 18,773 downwards.
CTGCGCGAGGGGTCGCGCGTCGTGTTCGTCACGAGCCACCAGGCGCACTTCATCCGCACCGTCCCGACGATGCCGGAGTACGAGCCGGTCGCCCTGTCCAAGCGCGCCGGCGAGGACGCGCTACGCGAGAAGATCCCGGCGCTCGCCGAGAAGGGCATCGAGTTCGTCGTCGTGTCCGGCGACATGATCGAGGGCACGATCACCGCGACCCTGCTCGAGCGAGCCAACCCGGGTGCGATCTCCCAGCGCCGGGAGGATGCCGGCAAGCTCTACAACGTCGCAGAATTCGCGGCCGAGGTCGCCCAAGCGGCTGTGGAGCCCGTCCCCGCGAACAATGAGCGCCTCGTCGGCGACATCACGTCGTTCGCCACGGAGTGACATGCGCGCATCCGACATCGGAATGCTGATCTCCGTCGGGCGCCCGCAGCTGTCGCCCGACGGCGCGTTCGCGGTCGTCGCGACCTCGCGGCCCGACCTGACCGCCAACCGCAACGTCGGCCAGCTGTGGCGCATCGAACTGCCGTCCGGGCGACGTCGACGGCTCACCCGCGGCGTCGCGGACGCCATGCCGCGGCTGTCGCCGGACAGCTCGCGGATCGCGTTCCTGCGCGCCGACGCCCGCAAGCGCGCCCAGGTGTGGGTGGTGCCGTCCGTCGGCGGCGAGCCGGTGCAGGCCACCGATGCGCCGATCGGCGTCACGGAGTTCGCCTGGTCGCCGGACGGCGCCCGGCTCGCGTACGTGGCCTCCGTCGCCGAACCCGGCCGGTACGGCACGGTCGAGGGCTTGGATGCCGCCTCCGAGCCGCCGCGGCGCGTCACCGGCATCCGCTGGCATGCGAACGGCTCCGGATACATCGTCGACCGCGTCTCCGAGCTCTTCCTGATCGACGCGCCCGATGTCGACGCCGAGCCGTTCTACGACCCGGCGCCGTCCCCGAACGACGAGTCCGCGCCCAAACGGCCGGTCGTCCCGGCGTCCGCGCAGCGACTGACCGAGGGCACGACGTCGTACGCCCTGCCCGCGTTCACCGCCGACGGGGCGGAGGTGCTCGTGGTGGCGAGCGACATCGAGCCGCGGCATCCGGACCTGCGGTCGCAGCTGGTCGCCATCGCCGTCGACGGAAGCGGCAGCCGTGTGGTCGTGGGCCGCGATGCCCGCCTGTCGATCCACGAGGTCGCGGTCGCCGCAGACGGGACGGTGGCGCTCCTCGCTTCGGACGTGGGCGCCGACGGCGTCGACTTCATCGCGGCAGCCGTGGACCTGTACGTGCTCGAAGACGGCGCTCCCCGCCGGCTCACCGATCCGGACGAGCTCGATCTCGGCGAGGGAGGCACGCACATCACCTTCGACGGGGCGGACCTCCTGGTGCAGCACCGTACCCGCGGGCGCGTGCATCTGAAGCGCGTCGCGCGCGACGGCACCGTCGGCACGGTGCTCGACGGCGACGTCGACGTCTCGGGCCACGCGTCCGCCGCCGGGGTGGTCGTGGCGTCCGCGGCCACGCCGGATTCCTCCGGCGAACTGCTCGTCGCAGGCGCCGGTGCGGTGACCGACTTCGGCGGGGCGGCGCGCGGCGCCGGAACCGTGACGCCTCGAGAGATCGAGGTCGCCGGCCGTGACGGCTATCCGGTGCACGGCTGGGTCGCGACGCCCGAGGGGGACGGGCCGTTCCCGGTGATCCTGCAGATCCACGGCGGGCCGTATGCCGCCTACGGCATTCACCTGTTCGACGAGACCCAGGTGCTCGTGGATGCCGGATACGCCGTCGTCTACTGCAACCCTCGCGGCTCCGCAGGGTACGGCCGGGCGCACGGGCGGGCGATCCGCCAGGCGATGGGGACGGTCGACCTCACCGACGTGCTCGACTTCCTCGACGGCGCCGTGGCATCCGACGACCGCCTCGACGGGTCCCGGGTGGGAGTGCAGGGCGGCTCGTACGGCGGCTACCTGACCGCCTGGACGATCGCGCACGACCATCGCTTCGCCGGCGCCATCGTGGAGCGGGGATTCCTCGACCCGGCGTCGTTCCAGGGCACGAGCGACATCGGGACGTTCTTCGGCGACGAGTACGTCGGGACGGATGCCGCCGACATCTCCCGGCAGAGCCCGATGGCGGTGGTGTCGCAGGTCACGACGCCGACGCTGGTGATCCATTCCGAGCTGGATTTCCGGTGCCCGCTCGAGCAGGCGACCCGGTACTACTCGGCACTCAAGCGCGCCGGGACGGATGCGGAGCTGCTCATCTTCCCGGGAGAGAACCACGAGCTCAGCCGCAGCGGGCAGCCCCGGCACCGGATCGAGCGGTTCGCCGCGATCCTGGACTGGTGGAACCGGCATCTGCCCATCGAACAGGGAGGCGCGAAATGACCTCGATCCCTCCGGGGTGGTACCCCGATCAGCAGGGCGTGACGCGCTGGTGGGACGGCACACAGTGGACGGCTGCGACCCAGCCTCCGGCACAGCCGCAGTACCCCGCCTATCCCCAGGGCGTCTACGCGCAGCCGGAGGCGTACCCACGGGTGGCGCCGGGCACGCCGGGAACGACGCTGTGGGCCTGGCTCATCGCGTTCCTGCCGGTCGTCAGCCTGATCCTGTCGATCGGGTACACGTCCAGCCTGGGCGGCGCATTCGCCCGTCTCTCCGACCAGCTGCCTGGGCTGTCGTCCGGCTCATCCGCCGACGTCGAGCGTCTGAGCGTCGAGCTGACCGCCGCGATCTACAACGGGTGGTATTTCGCGTCCATCGGCGTCACCCTGCTCACGTACGCGGCCACCGTCGTCTTCGCCTATCTCGATCACCGGGAGCTCGGGGGGCGAGGCTATGCGAGGCCCTTCCACTGGGCCTGGGCGTTCATGCCGACGTTTCTCGTCTACATGATCGGGCGCACCGTCGTCATCCACCGTCGCGGAGGCAAGTCGCTCGGGCCGCTGTGGGCGATGATCGCCGTCACCATCGGGTCGTGGGTCGTCGGCTTCATCGTGAGCGCGGCGGTGGCCGGGCAGATGCTCCGGGTGATGAGCGCCATCGTGACGTCCGTCGGCCCGAGCGGGTACTGACCGCGCGAGCCGCTGCTACCGGGCCGTCGCCGAGAGGGCGAAGGCACGCACGATCTGCACGATGCCCAGCACGACCAGCGAGATCCCGAAGAGCCACCACAGCACCACGGCACTCCACAACGGGCTCAGCAGCACGATCACACCGGCGACGATGCTCAGGATCGCGAAGACCACGGCGAACGCCTTCGTGCGGCTGCCGGCGAGCGTGGTCAGTGCGACGACGCCCTCGACGATCCACATGATGCCGATGAAGATCCCGAGGAACACGGCGAACCACACGGTCGACGCCCGCAGGTTGGTGAGCGCGATGACGCCGCCGATGATGAACAGCACGCCGAGCACGATGTGGCCCAGCCGCGACCAGCCGCCCATGGTTCGGGCGAAGATGCCGAGTCCGGCATACACGAGTCCGACGACGATCGCGTACAGCGCGATGATCGCGGTGATGACCGAAGCGGTGTGGCCCGGCCACACGAGGATCAGGATGCCGACGACGAGGGCGATGAGTCCGCCGACGCCGAAGGCGGTGCGGATGCCGTTGACGGCGTTCTTCCCGACGGAGGACTCCGACGTCATGATGTGACCTTTCTGAGCGTTGCCTGTGTGCGGTGCCCATACCCTAGCGCGCGCGGCGGGTGCGGCCAGAGGGCCGCGCATGACCGGCGTTCGCGCACGGCTAGGATCGGATGCCGGACCGACGGGAAGAGGCAGGACGAGCACGTGGTGGAAAGCGACCGGTACATCGTGGCGACGGACGGCGCCTGTCAGGGCAACCCGGGACCGGCCGGCTGGGCCTGGGTGGGGGAGGACGGCGAGTGGGCGGCCGGCTCGCTGGCATCCGGCACGAACAACATCGGCGAGCTGCTGGGCCTCCTGAACGCCATCCGCGACCACCGGGACGTCCGCGACCTCGTCGTGCAGGCCGACTCGAAGTACGCGATCGACACCTACGCGAAGTGGATGGACGGCCACGCGCGCCGCAACTGGAAGACCAGCACCGGCGCGCCGGCCAAGAACGTCGATCTCCTCAAGCAGCTCATCGTCGAGCGGGATGCTCGACGCGAGCACGGGCTGCCCGACGTCGTGCTCGAGCATGTGCGGGGCCACGCCGGGCATCGCCTGAACAGCTGGGCGGATGAGCGCGCGGTGCGCGCGGCGACCCACGGCGCGAAGGGCACCGAGAGCCGGTGGTCGTCGCTGGACGGGCAGGCCCCGATCGACGTGAGCGTCGACCCGCCGCGGTCGGCGCAGGACCGCAAGCGGTAGCCGGTCCCCGAGCGCGTCGAAGGGTCAGGCGTCGAGGTCGTCGACCCCGGGCATCCACGACTGTCCGGGGCGGTTCCACCCGCGCTTGCGGGCGATCTTCTGCACCGTGCGCCAGTCTCCGTCGTCGAGTCGGTCGACGTAGAGGACGCCGTCGAGATGGTCGAACTCGTGCTGCATGATGCGCGCGCGCCAGCCGCTGACCTCGATCCGCACCGGGGCGCCGTCGAGGTCGATTCCGGTCACCAGCACCTCTTCCGAACGGCGCAGCGGGAACCGCTCGCCCGGGAACGAGAGGCATCCCTCGGACTCCTCTTCAGGGTCCGGGCCGCCCGGGATCAGCGGGCGCTGCCACAGCGTGGGGTTGATCACGACGCCGCGCCACGGGTGGCCCTCGTCGTCCTGATACGTGTAGGTGTAGAGCCGCAGGGGCACGCCCACCTGCGGAGCGGCGAGGCCGACGCCGGGGGCGGCATCCATCGTCTCGTACATGTCGGCGACGAGCGTGCGGATCTCGTCGGTGATCTCACCCACCTCGGCGGCGGGGGCGTGGAGGACAGGGTCACCCATGATGCGGATCGGAAGTACGGCCACGTCAAGAGCCTACCGGCGCCCTACCGTCGCGTAGGGTCGAAGCGTGGCCTTCACTGGGGTGTACACAGGGGACGTGACCGACCACCTGGTCGGCGTCTTCCGCGACCCCGCGATCCTGATCGGCATCCCGCTGGCACTGCTCGGCGCCGTCTTCATGTCGTTCGGTGCGCAGTACCAGCACCGCGGCGTCGTCAAGGTCGGGCGCCTGACCGGAGTGTCCGGCAGCAGCGGCCTGACGGTGCGGCACTTCCTCAATCTGCTCCGCCGGCCGTCGTGGGTGTTCGGCACGCTCATGCTCGGCGCCGCGGTGATCTCCCAGCTCACCGCTCTCGCGTTCGCCCCGCTGATCCTGGTCCAGCCGCTGGGTGCGATCTCGCTGGTCATCACGACGCTGCTGAACGCGCGCCTGAGCGGCCACAAGCCGACCGGAAAATCGGTCACGTCGATCATCGCGTGCGTGGGCGGCATCTTCGTCTTCGTCACGATCGCCGCGCTGTTCGCGACGGACACACCGGTGAGCGACCTGCAGCTGCTCATCATCCTCGGTCTGCTCGTGGTCATGCTGGTCGCTCTCGTCACGGTCTGGCTGCTCGTGCGGCGCAAGACGCATCCGCTCTTCTACGTCGTGGCATCCGGCGTGCTGTACGGCTTCGTGGCGACCCTCGCGAAGACCGTGATCACGCGACTGCAATCGCAGGACGTCAACTGGCTGACCATCCTGTGCGCCGTCGGCCTCGTCGCGGCCCTGGCGGTCGGCGCCTACTTCGTGCAGACCGCCTACGCCGTCGGGCCGCCCGACCTCGTGGTCGCCGGCCTCACAGTCATCGACCCCATGGTCGCGGTGCTCATCGGGCTGACGATCCTGCGCGAGGCGGAGACCGCGCCATGGCCGGCGCTGCTCGGGTTCGCCGTGGCCGGCCTCATCGCCGTGTACGGCGTGTTCTCCCTGGCGCGCAACCACCCCCAGGTCATCAGCGACAGCCAGCAGCTGCCGATCCGGCGCGGCGGGGACGACCCCTCCTGACCGGTCCGTCGCGGATGTCGGATGCCGGTGGCAGGATCTGACCCATGCCCGAGTCGCCGGAAGTCCAGGCCTTCGCCGAGTCCGTCGCGGCGCGTGTCGTCGGTCGCGGCGTCGACGCGTTCACGGTGCGCGACTTCCGCGCCTACAAGACCCGCGGGGTCGATCCGGGCGTGCTCGCGGGCGCCGTCGTGTCGCAGGTGCGCCGGCTCGGCAAGTACGTCGACGTCGTGACCGACCGCCAGCACCTCGTCGTGAGCTTCGGGCGGCACGGCTGGGGCGCGTGGCGAGAGACCGGGGCCGAGACGCCCCCGTCCGATCCGCCGGTCATCGCGACGATCGCCTTCGACGACCGCGCGGCGCTCGACCTCACCGACGCGGGTTCCTTCCGCAGCGCGGCCCTGTGGGTGGTGGCCGATCCGGCCGAGGTCGCTGCGATCGCGAGCCTCGGCCCCGATCCGGCCGATGCCGCGTTCTCGCAGTCCGACGTGGATGCCGCGACCGTGGGACGGCGCAAGCAGCTGAAGGCCGTGCTGCAGGAGCAGACGTCGTTCGCGGGCATCGGCAACGCCTATTCGGACGAGATCCTGTTCGCCGCCCGACTGTCGCCGACGATGCACGCCGCGCTCCTCTCCGACCAGCAGCGCGAGCGGCTCTTCCGAGCGATGACCGACGAGATCGGCGGCGCGATCGCCGCCCGCCGCGGCATCCCGATCGCCGATCAGAAGGCGACGAAGGTCGCGGCCATGCGCGTGCACGGGCGCGCCGGAGAATCCTGCCCGGCCTGCGGCGGCCAGATCGAGGACTTCACGTTCGCCGGCACGTCCGCGCAGTGGTGCCCGTCCTGTCAGTCGGCGGGGTGAATCCGTCGGGACATCTGTAGGGCGGGTGGGACTTGAACCCACGATCGTCGGGTTATGAGCCCGCTGCCTTGACCAGCTTGGCCACCGCCCCGCGGGGCCCACGGGCCCCGACCTTCGAGCCTACGGCACGGCACCCGTGTCCGCCGCGCCGTCGCCCGAGGTTCTAAGCGTCGTGGTGCTCGTGCTGGTGCGGGTCCTTCGCGGTGCCGCCGGCAGCCGGGTCGGAGGCCGGGGGAGCGCCCACCTCGTCGAGCACGTCGCCGCGCGAGTGCACGACGCGGCCTCCGACGATCGTGGTCTCGGCGAACTCGCCGAGGAGTCCCTGCGGGTCGCCCTCGTGCGCGTGCAGGTCGCCCGACCACACCACGAGGTCCGCGAGCATCCCCTCGGCGAGGGTGCCCACCTCGCGCTCCAGATGGAAGGCGCGCGCGCCGCTCCGCGTGTACGCCTCGAGGGACTGGTCGATGCCGACCCGCTCGGCCGTGGTCCACGCGTCGGTCCCGGCGAGCGTGGCACGGGTCGCCGCCGAGAAGACGCCGACCAGCGGGTCCATCTCGCCGACCTGCCAGTCGCTCGAGAACGACACCGTCGCGCCCGAATCGATGAGGCTCTTGAAGCGCCAGGCGCGGTCCCACCGCTCTTCGCCGATGTTCTCCATCCAGGTGCCCGCGACCAGGTCCGGAGACGCGTGCCGGGGCTGCATGGCGGCGACGACGCCGAGCCGGGCGAACCGGGACAGGTCGTCGGGGTGCAGGCACTCGACATGCACGATGCCGTGGCGGCGATCGGTCGTGCCGTTCGCGCGCTGCGCGTTCTCGATGGCGTCGAGGGCGAGGCGGATGCCGGCATCGCCGGTGGCGTGCGTGTGCGTCTGGAAGCCGAGCCGGTCGAGCTCCGTGATGACCTCCACGAGCTCCCGCCCGCCGCTGCCGGCGTAGCTCGGGCGTCCGCGACGGCCCGGCCGGTTCGCGTAGTCGTCGAGCATGAACGCGGTGTGCGGCTCGATGACGTCGTCGGAGTACAGCTTGAGCGGCCCGACCGTCAGCAGCGGGTCGGGCGTGAAGGTGTCGACGGTGTCGCGCAGCGTGCGCCGGAACGCACCGTCCGCACCGACCGGGTGGAACAGCTGGGCGATCACGCGGGAGGTCAGCAGCCCCGCCTGCAGAGCGCGTTCGAACAGGGGCAGCTCGGCCAGCGGCACCTGCGGCTCCACGGCCGTGGTGATGCCGACCGCGGTCGCCATCCGCATGCTCGCGAGGATCTTCTTGTAGCGCCGGTCGGGGGAGTACATCGGGATGTCGCGCTGCAGCTCCGCGAGGCCGCGCACGGTCATCGCGCTGGTGTAGAAGTCGGTCACCCACCCCGTCGGGGCACCGTCGTCGCCGCGTTCGGGCCGTCCCCACGCGACGTCCGTGCCGTCCGCGATGCCGAGCGCCCGCAGCGCGGAGTCGTTCAGCCAGACCGAGTGCTGGTCGTACGTGGTGACGAAGATCGGACGGTTCGCGGCATCCAACCCGCGCAGGTCGTCGGCGTTCGGGCGACGGTCGTCCACGATCGAGTAGACGGCGTTCTCCGCGCAGATCCAGCTGAGATCGGGGCGGGATGCCGCGAATCCGGCGATGCGGCGGCGCACCTCGGCGAGCGTGTGCGCGCCCTCGAGGCTCACGGCATCCTCGTCGAAGCCGAGGAGCAGATGGTTGTGGGTGTCGATGACGCCCGGCGTGACGGTGCGGCCCTCGGCGTTCACGACACGTTGGGCTCGCGGCGCCTCCGCGGCCGGTCCGACGAACGCGATGCGGTCGCCGGAGACGCCGATGGCGTCGGCCCAGGGCCGTGCGGGGTCGAACGTGCGCACACGTGCGCCGGTGAGCAGCAGGTCGAGCATGAGGGTCTCCAGGAATTAATTGACTCAAGTGTCAAAGAATACTCAACCGTCCCACGCATCTGGACTACTGTCAAGGGGTGGCGAGACCGAGACGGCAGGAGGAGAGGCGTGCGGCGCTCATCGAGGCGACGATCGCCGCGGGCGCCGAGCGCGGGCTGCGGTCGCTGTCGCTGACCGACGTCGCCGCGCGCGCCGGGCTGACCCGGGGCGCGGTGCTCTACTACTACGAGGATCTCGACGCCCTGCTCGTCGAGACCCACTCCGCAGGCGTCGCGCGCTTCTGCGATGAGCGGGATGCCGTGGTGGGCGCTCTCGACGACCCGCGCCGGCAGCTGGCCGTCGCCATCGAACGAGGCCTTCCGCACGGCCCCGATGACCATCTGATGCGGCTCCTCTACGAGTTCGACGTGCTCGCCGGGTCATCGGCCCTCCACGACGAGCAGGTGCAGCACATGTACCTGCGACAGCTGGCGACCTATCGGCGGGTGTTCGCCGCGGGCCGGGCGGCCGGCGTGTTCCGGTCGGGACTGTCCGACGACGAACTCGCGATGACCTTCGTCGCCCTCGAGGACGCCTACGGCCTGCACATCGTGGGCGGCAACGAGCTCATGACCGTGGCCGCCGCCACAGCCGCCATGCGTCGACTCGCCGCAGAACTGGGCTGCGCCCCGGCGTAGCCGCCGCCGTCACCGTCATCGCGCCACGCCGTGGAGTGACACGGTTGTGATTCCCGCCGTCCGTGCGCCATAATGGGCCCGACATAGCAGAACAGCCGTGGATGATCCGGTTCAGGTCGTAGGGGAAGACGCACCTGACGAAACGGAGAGACCATGGCTTCCACACAGGCGCGTGGAGTGGTTTACATCCACTCCGCGCCACGCGCGTTGTGCCCCCACCTGGAGTGGGCGGTCGGACGCGCTCTCGGACGTGCCGTCAACTTCGACTGGACCGACCAGCCCGTGCTGCAGGGATGCCGTCGCGCGGAGTTCTATTGGGAGGGCACCGCCGGCACCGGCGCCGCCCTCGCGACGGCGATCCGGGGCTGGGAGCACCTGCGGTACGAGATCACCGAGGACCCCTCGGCGCGCAGCGACGGCGGCCGCTGGATGCACACGCCGGACCTCGGCATCCACTTCGCGCAGACGGACACGGCGGGCAACGTCGTCGTCGGCGAGGAGCGCATCCGGTACGCCGTGGAGGTGTCGGCCGGTGACCCGGTGGAGCTGCTGCGCGAACTGGAGGTGGCGCTCGGGGCGGCCTGGGACGAGGAGCTCGAGCCGTTCCGGCACGCATCCGACGACGCGCCCGTCGTGTGGCTGCACAAGGTCGGCTGAGTCGGACCGCCGTCAGCGCCTGACAGAGGACTCAGACGGAGAGAGGCGCAACTACCGCATCCTCGGTGGGGTGTCCCGGGGGAGGGGAACGCGAATCGCCGCCTGACACGACAGAAGCCCCGGCAGCGGTGCCGGGGCTTCTGAGGTTTCAGGAGACGGTCACGCGGAGGCGAACGCCACCACGGCGTTGTGACCGCCGAATCCGAACGAGTTGCTGATCGCGAGCTGGTCGCCCGAGCCGAGGTCGAGGGACGTGCCGGAGATCGCGAACGGAACCTCCGGGTCCTGCTCGGTGAGGTTGATCGTGGGGGGCGCCACGCGGTCCCGCAGCGCGAGGATCGTGAACACCGCCTCCAGGGCGCCGGTGCCGCCGAGCAGGTGGCCGGTGGACGCCTTCGTCGCCGAGACCGGGATCTCGTCGACGCGCGAGCCGAACACCGTGCGCAGCGCCTGGTACTCGTTCGGGTCGCCGACGGGAGTGGAGGTGGCGTGCGCGTTGATGTGGGTGACGTCGTCGGGGGAGGCATCCGCCATCGCGAGCGCCTGCTCGACGGCGCGGGACGCGCCCTTGCCCTCGGGGTCGTTGGCGGTGATGTGGTACGAGTCGGCGGTGACGCCGCCGCCCACGACGTACGCGTAGATCCTGGCGCCGCGCGCCTTCGCGTGCTCCTCGGTCTCGAGGATGAGCGCGGCCGCGCCTTCGCCCATGACGAAGCCGTCGCGGTCGATGCTCGTGGGGCGGGAGGCGTGCGCCGGGTCGTCGTTGCGCTTGGACAGGGCCTGCATCGACGCGAACGACGCGATCGTGATGGGGTGGATCGCGGACTCGGTCCCGCCCGCGATGACCACATCGGCGAGGCCGTCCTGCAGGTGCTCCATCGCGTTCACGATGGACTCCGTGCTGGAGGCGCAGGCGCTCGCCACGGTTCGCGCGAAGGCGCGGGCCCCGAAATGCAGCGACAGGTTGCCCGCGGCCGCGTTCGGCATGAGCATGGGCACCGTCATCGGCATGACGCGGCGCGGGCCCTTCTCCTTGAGCGTGTCCCACGCGTCGAGCAGCGTCCACACCCCGCCGATGCCGGTCGCGAAGTCCACGCCGAGGCGGTCGGGGTCGACCTCGGGGGCGCCGGCATCCTCCCACGCCTCCATCGCCGCGACCAGCGCGAACTGGGAGGAGGGGTCGAGCCGCTTGGCCATCGGACGCGCGAGGACGGTTTCGGGGCGCACGAGGGCCTCGGCGGCGAAGGTGACGGGAAGCTGCAGCTCCTCGACCCACTCGTGCTCGAGGGTGCGGGTTCCGGAGGCCCCGCCCAGCAGGGCGGACCAGCTCTCGGGCGCGGTGCCCCCGATGGGGCTGGACGCGCCGATTCCGGTGACGACGATGCGGGATGCGCTCATTGAAGATCCTTGGTGAGGTTTTGCCGGTGGGGGCTCTCGCCCCCACCGGAGGGGTCACGCCTGGTTGGACGTGATGAAGGTGACGGCGTCGCCGACCGACTTCAGGTTCTTGACCTCGTCGTCGGGGATCGTCACGCCGAACTTCTCCTCGGCGTTGACGACGATCGTCATCATCGAGATCGAGTCGATGTCGAGGTCGTCGGTGAACGACTTCTCCATCGCGACCTCGTCGGCGGAGATGCCGGTCTCGTCGGTGATCAGCTCGGCCAGGCCCGCGAGGACCTCATCGTTGGTCAGTGCCATGTCTGCTCCTTGTGTGGAATGTACGGATGTCGGTGCGGCGGACCGGTCGGCCGGCAGCACCCGATTCAGTCTAGAGTTGCGGTTCCCGCGCTCACGGGAGCACGACGACCTGCGCGCCGAACACCAGTCCGGCACCGAATCCGATCTGCAGCGCGAGGCCTCCGGAAAGCTCCGGGTGCTCCTCCAGCAGCCGGTGCGCAGCGAGCGGGATCGACGCGGCCGACGTGTTGCCGGTCGTCTCGATGTCTCGGGCGATCGCGACGGTGTCCGGCAGCTTCAGCTGCTTGGCGAACTCGTCGATGATGCGCATGTTGGCCTGGTGCGGGATGAACGCAGCGAGGTCCGAGGGCTGGATGCCGGCGGCGTCGAGCGCCTGCCGGGCGACCTTCGCCATCTCCCAGACCGCCCACCGGAACACGGTGGGGCCCTCCTGGCGAAGCGTCGGCCAGGGCGCCTTGCCGTCGCGGAAGTCGACCAGGGTCTCGTTCATGCCCACGACGTCGGCCTTGGAGCCGTCCGAGCCCCAGATCGTCGGGGCGATGCCGGGGGTGTCGCTCGGGCCGATCACGGCGGCACCGGCGCCGTCTCCGAGGAGGAACGAGATGCTGCGGTCGGTCGGGTCGACGATGTCGCTGAGCTTCTCCGCACCCACGACGACGGCGTAGTGCGCGGCACCACCGCGGATGAGGGCGTCGGCCTGGGCGACCGCGTAGGCGAAGCCCGCGCAGGCGGCGTTCACGTCGTAGGCGGCGGCCGGGTTCGCACCGATCCGGTCGGCGACGATCGCCGACACCGACGGCGTCTGCTTGGGGTTGCTGATGGTGGCCACGATCACCGCGTCGACCTGCTTCGGGTCGACACCCGACCGCTCCACGGCCTCGAGCGCCGCGGCCGACGCCAGGTCGATGGCGGTCGTGCCGGCATCCGCGCGCACGCGCGTCACGATGCCGGTGCGCTGGCGGATCCACTCGTCGCTGGAGTCGATCGGGCCGACCAGGTCGTCGTTGGGCACGAAGTTCTCGCCCCGGGCGGCACCGTACGCGTAGATCCGCGTGTATGCGGGTCCCTGAGCCTGGTTGATGGTCGCGGTCATTCGGCGTCCCCTTCGAGCAGTGCGGCCGCAGCCGCGAGATCCTCCGGCGTCTTGACGGCCACAGCGGGCACGCCCTTCAGCGCACGTTTGGCGAGACCGACGAGGGTGCCGGCCGGCGAGAACTCGATGAGCCCGGTGACGCCGCTCTCGGCGAACGACGCCATGCACAGATCCCAGCGCACGGGCGAAGCCACCTGGGCGACGAGACGGTCGATCGCCGCCGTGCCGGATTCGAGCACCGAGCCGTCGAAGTTGGTCCACAGCGGCAGAGCCGGGTCGTTCGCCGCGACCTCGGAGGCCGCGGCGCGCAGCGTCTGGACGGCGGGCGCCATGTAGCGCGTGTGGAAGGCGCCGGCCACCTTGAGGGGCATGACGCGGGCCCGCTCCGGGGCGTCCGCCGCGAGCTCGGCGAGCTTGTCGAGGGCGCCGGCCGCGACGATCTGCCCGCCGCCGTTGTAGTTCGCGGGGGTGAGGTCGAGTTCGGCGAGGCGCTGCAGCACGGCCTCTTCGTCGCCGCCGAGCACGGCGCTCATGCCGGTCTCCTCGAGGGCGGCCGCCTCGGCCATGGCCCGGCCGCGGATGCCGACGAGTCGCATGCCGTCGGTCTCCGAGAAGACGCCTGCCGCGGCGAGGGCCGCGATCTCGCCGACGGAGTGGCCGGCGACGCCGGAGAAGGACGTCGTGGTGCGGGAGGCCAGCGCCGCGGAGGACAGCAGGCTCGCCGCGACGATGAGCGGCTGGGCGATCTTCGTGTCGCGGATGCGGTCGGCATCCCACTCGGTGCCGGCGGCGACGAGGTCCACCTCGGCGGCCTCGGAGTACGCGGCCAGGCGCTCGCGGGCGCCGTCGAGTTCGAGCCAGGGAGCGAGGAAGCCAGGGGTCTGCGAACCCTGGCCGGGAAAGACGGCGACGATCACGATTTCCATCCTGCCAGGCGGTCGAGACGAGGGTCGTGCATGACCTTCAGAAGAAATGGGGGTTCCGTTGTACGAAGGCGACAATCACCGCGGGCGCCGGGCGGGCGCCGGCCGGCGGCGTGTGGCATCCGGTCCGATCGCGCCGAGGATCAGCGCGGTCTGCAGGATGACGGCTTCGCGGGGGCCGGTGGCATCCCACCCGATCACCTCCGAGACGCGCTTCAGGCGGTAGCGCACGGTGTTCGGATGCACGAACAGCTCCCGCGCGGTCGCCTCGAGCGAGCGGCCGTTGTCGAGATACGACCACAGCGTCGTCACGAGGTCGGAACTGTGGGCCTGCAGGGGGCTGTAGATGCGGTCGACGAGGGTCTGCTTGGCCAGCGGGTCGCCGGCGAGGGCGCGCTCGGGCAGCAGATCGTCGGCGTCCACGGGACGCGGGGCATGCCGCCAGGCCTTGGCGACGGCGAAGCCCGCCAGCGCCGCCCGGGCGCTGCGGCTGGCGTCGACGAGCGCGGGAACCGCCGGCCCGAGCACGAGGTGCCCGGTGCCGAAGCCGGGTTCGAGGCGCGCGGCGATCTCGGCGAACGGCAGCTCGGACGAATCATCCGCGGTGCCCGACGGGCCGTGGGTGCGGCCGACCACCAGCACGAGCCGGGAGCCCTGCACGCCGATGGGCACGTCGACGCCGAGCTTGCGCGCGGTGCGGCGCAGCTGGTCGACGTCGAGCTGCGCGGGGGTGGTGCCGACGAGCACGACGACTTCGCCGTGCCCGTGCCACCCGAGGGCGGCGATGCGGCTCGGCAGCTCCTCGTCGGCTTCGCCGGTGAGGATCGAATCCACCACGAGGGCTTCGAGACGGGCGTCCCAGAGCCCACGGGCCTCGGCGGCGCGCGCGTAGACGTCGGCGGATGCGAAGGCGACCTCGCGCGAGTAGAGCAGGATCGCCTCTCGGAGGTGCTCTCCCATGCCGGCCACGCGCTCCTCGGTCACCTCCACGGTGACCCGGATCAGCTGCAGGGTCTGCTGCAGGCTGACGCTTCGCAGCAGCTCGCGCGGGGCAGCTGCGAAGATGTCGGACGCGATCCAGGGGGTCGACCCCGGATCCTCGTACCACTGGATGAACGACGTGATGCCCGCCTGCGCGACCAGCCCCACGGCGGAGCGGCGCGCAGGCGGCATCTCGGCGTACCACGGAAGCGTGGACTCGAGCCGCTGCAGGGTGGCTGTGGCGAGATCTCCCGAGATCCGCCGCAGCCAGCCGAGCGTCTCGGTCTTGTCCATCGCTTCCGTGGCGTCGGTCATGGCCGGATCAGGACTCTCCGCCGGCGTTGCCGCTGGTGCCCGCGTTCACGTTGTGCAGGTCGTACTTGCGGATGGCCTCGGCCGCCAGCGAGCGGTCGACCTTGCCCTCCTCGGCCAGGGCCTGCAGCGTGCGGACGACGATCGACGGGCCGTCGATCTTGAAGAACCGGCGGGCCGCGGCGCGCGTGTCGCTGAAGCCGAAGCCGTCGGCGCCGAGGGTCGCGAAGCGGTTCGGAACCCACGGACGGATCTGATCCTGCACGGCGTGCGAGAAGTCGCTCACCGCGACCACGGGGCCTTCGGCGCCCTGCAGCTTGTCGGTGATGTACGCGGTGCGCGGCGCTTCCTCCGGGTGGAGGAAGTTGTGCTCGTCGACGGCGAGGCCGTCGCGGCGCAGCTCGCCCCAGGAGGTGACCGACCAGACGTCGGCGACCACGCCCCAGTCGTCCTTCAGCAGCTTCTGGGCCTCGAGAGCCCACGGCACGCCCACACCCGACGCGAGGATCTGCGCGCGGTTGCCGTCGCCCTCGCCGGTCGAGATGCGGTGGATGCCGCGCACGATGCCGTCGACGTCCACGCCCTCGGGCTCGGCCGGCTGCACATACGGCTCGTTGTACACGGTGAGGTAGTACGAGACGTTCGGGTCCTCGTGCTCGCCGCCGTACATGCGCTCGATGCCCGAGCGCACGATGTGGGCGATCTCGTAGCCGTAGGCCGGGTCGTACGACACGATCGACGGGTTGGTCGACGCGATGAGCGGCGAGTGGCCGTCGGCGTGCTGCAGACCTTCGCCGGTCAGCGTGGTGCGGCCGGCCGTGGCTCCGATGATGAAGCCGCGCGCCATCTGGTCACCGGCGGCCCACATGGCGTCGCCGGTGCGCTGGAAGCCGAACATCGAGTAGAACACGTAGATCGGGATCAGCGGCTCGCCGTGCGTCGCGTACGACGTCCCGGTGGTCGTGTACGCCGCCATCGCGCCGGCCTCGTTGATGCCGACGTGGACGATCTGACCCTGCGGGCTCTCCTTGTAGGCCAGCAGCAGCTCGCGGTCCACCGACGTGTAGTTCTGCCCGTTCGGGTTGTAGATCTTCGCCGTCGGGAAGTAGGCGTCGATGCCGAACGTGCGGGCCTCGTCGGGGATGATCGGCACGATGCGGTGACCGAAGTCGGGCGCTCGCAGCAGGTCCTTGAGGAGGCGCACGAAGGCCATCGTGGTGGCGACCTCCTGGGTGCCCGAGCCCTTCTTCGGCAGTGCGTACGCCTTGTCGTCGGGCAGGGTGAGGCCGACGTGGTGGCTGCGGCGCTCCGGCAGGAAGCCGCCGAGCGCGCGGCGCCGCTCGAGCATGTACTGGATGGCCTCGTCCTGCGGTCCCGGGTTGTAGTACGGGGGCTGGTACGGGTTCTCCTCGAGCTGTGCGTCCGAGATGGGGATGTGCATCGAGTCGCGGAACAGCTTCAGGTCGTCCAGCGTCATCTTCTTCATCTGGTGCGTGGCGTTGCGACCGGCGAAGTGCGGACCGAGGCCGTAGCCCTTGATGGTCTTGGCGATGATGACGGTGGGCTGGCCCTTGTGCTCCTTGGCCGCCTTGAACGCCGCGTACACCTTGCGGTAGTCGTGGCCGCCGCGGCGCAGATTCCAGATCTGGTCGTCGGAGTAGTCCTTGACGAGCTCCAGGGCACGCGGATCCTTGCCGAAGAAGTGCTCGCGCACGAACGCGCCGTCCTCGGTCTTGTACGTCTGGTAGTCGCCGTCGGGCGTCATGTTCATGACGTTCACGAGCGCACCCGACGAGTCGCGGGCGAGCAGCTCGTCCCATTCGCGGCCCCAGATGACCTTGATGACGTTCCAGCCGGCACCGCGGAAGAAGCTCTCGAGCTCCTGGATGATCTTGCCGTTGCCGCGCACCGGACCGTCGAGGCGCTGCAGGTTCGCGTTGATGACGAAGGTCAGGTTGTCCAGGCCCTCGTTCGCGGCCACCTGGAGCTGACCCCGGCTCTCGACCTCGTCCATCTCGCCGTCGCCGAGGAAGGCCCACACGTGCGAGTCGTCGAGGTCCTTGATCCCACGGTTGGTGAGGTACTTGTTGGTCATCGCCTGGTAGATGGCGTTGATCGGGCCGAGACCCATCGAGACCGTCGGGAACTGCCAGTAGTCCGGCATGAGGCGCGGGTGCGGGTACGAGGGGAGGGCGTGCCCGGCGCGGGACTTCTCCTGGCGGAACCCGTCGAGATCCTCGGCGCTGAGGCGGCCCTCGAGGAACGAGCGGGCGTACATCCCGGGGGAGGCGTGGCCCTGGAAGAAGACCTGGTCGCCGCCGCCCGGGTGGTCGAGGCCCCGGAAGAAGTGGTTGTAGCCGACCTCGTAGAGCGAGGCCGACGACGCGTAGGTCGAGATGTGGCCGCCGACGCCGACGCCCGGACGCTGTGCGCGGTGCACCGTGAGTGCGGCGTTCCAGCGGATCCACGAGCGGTACTTGCGCTCGATCTCCTCGTCACCGGGGAACTCCGGTTCGTTCTCGGGAGCGATCGTGTTGATGTAGTCCGTGGTGGGGACCATCGGCACTCCGAGCTGGAGATCCTTGGACTCCTTCAGGAGGCTGAGCATGACCTCGCGGCCACGCTGGTGCCCCTTCGCCTCGACGAGCTGCTGCAGGGATTCCTGCCACTCCGCGGTTTCTTCCGGGTCGCTGTCGAGAGGGCCCTGTGAGTATGGATCCTGATCGTGAACAGTCACGGCTGACCTTTCTTCGATCTGGCAGGTCGTGCCAGAGATTCGGCTACAGATGCGCGTCCGCTTGTACAGTCGGCACAACGCACAATTGCACAGCCTAGCGAATTTGTGGACGGTCGACTATCTCGGATCTGTAGGATTGCGGGACGGGCCTTTAGCTCAGCTGGTAGAGCACCTGGTTTACACCCAGGTTGTCGTCGGTTCGAACCCGGCAGGGCCCACGATTTGTCGAGAACCTACATGACGGAGTCCCCGTGAACGCGACACCGACCGACCAGCGCCGGCTGCTGGATCTCGCCGAGATCGACACGCGCATGCGCCAGGCGGACCACGCCCGCAAGAACCCCGCGCAGGCCGCCCGCGTCCAGGAGCTGCTGGGTCGTCGGCAGGAGCTGAGCCGCGAGCTGGGAGCGCGTCAGGGCATCCGCGACGACCTGCGCCTGGAGCTGTCGCGGATCGAGGGGGACGTCTCGGTCGTCGATGCCCGCCGCGTCCGCGACGAGGGCCGGCTGCAGACCGTCACCAACCCGAAGGACGCCCAGGGGCTCGAGAGCGAGCTGGCCGCCCTCGCGCGCCGCAAGAGCGACCTCGAGGACGCCGAACTCGAGATCATGGAGCGGCTCGAGCAGGCCGAGGCGGCCGTCGCCGAGCAGGAGCAGGTGATCGCCGAGGTGAATGCGGAGGGGGCCGCACTGTCCGCCGCCGGCAAGACCGCGGTCGCCGAGGCCACCGCGGTCTACGAGGCGGCCGAACGCGACCGGTCGGCCATCGCGGCATCCGTCCCTGCGGAGCTCGTCGCGCTGTACGACCGCCTGGCCCTGCGCGGCGTCGGCGCGGCGCTGCTGCGCCGCCAGACGTGCGAAGGATGCCGCATGGTGCTCTCCGGCACCGACCTGCATGCGATCAGCGGGGCCGCCGGCGACGCCGTCGTGACCTGCCCCGAGTGCGGCTGCATCCTGGTGCGCACGGAGGAATCCGGCCTGTGAGCCGCGCGCTCCGCCGCGCATGAGCG
>NZ_DATEJS010000222.1:0-5888 GCF_035277845.1 Microbacterium sp. | reverse complement strand
CGCAGCATCCGGAATCGGGGTGGTGGGGTGCTCGTCGAACAGCTCGTCGTCGTAGTGGGCTCCGCCGTTCTGCGCCGCGATCACGTCCTCGAGGTAGAGGGGGGTGTCGTCGGCCTCGTCGGTCGCCACGTCGAACTCGATGCGGCCGTCGGAGCCGAAACGTCCGGGCCGGTGATTGGAGTAGGACATCACTCCAGCCTGTCGGGCGCTCCTGGGCGAGTGGTGGACGGGTGCTGTGCGGAGCATCCGTCCACGGACGAAACACCCGGTCCGGCGCTTATTCCTCGAGCGGGGTGGAGGCGGCCACGGCCTCATCCTCGGCGGTCGCGACCAGCTGACCGCACGCGCCGTCGATCTCTTTGCCGCGGGTGTCGCGCAGCGTCGTGGGGATGCCCTTCGCTTCCAGGCGGCGCACGAACTCGTTCTGCGCGGCGCGCGTGGAGGCCGTCCAGATCGAGCCCGGGGTCGGGTTCAGCGGGATGGGGTTGACGTGCACCCAGCCGCGCCCGCGGGCGTTGAGCTTGTCGCCCAGCAGGTCGGCACGCCAGGCGTGGTCGTTCATGTCCTTGATGAGGGCGTACTCGATCGAGACACGCCGGCCGGTGCGCTCGAAGTAGCCGCGGGCGGCATCCAGCGCCTCGTCGACCTTCCAGCGCGAGTTCACCGGGATGAGCTCGTCGCGCAGTTCGTCGTCGGGAGCGTGCAGCGAGAGGGCGAACGTCACCGGGATGTCCTCGTCGGCGAGCTTCTTGATCGCCGGCACCAGCCCGACGGTCGACACCGTGATGCCGCGGGCGCTCATGCCCAGGCCGTGCTTCTTGTCGGTCATCACGCGCACCGCCTGCATGACGCGGGCGTAGTTCGCGAGCGGCTCCCCCATGCCCATGAAGACGATGTTGGTGACCCGCTCGCCGTCATGCTCCGCCGGTCCGAGCTGGCCCTGGGCGATCACGCGGTTGGCGCGCACGATCTGCTCGATGATCTCGGCGGCAGACATGTTGCGGGTGAGGCCCGCCTGCCCGGTGGCGCAGAACGGGCAGTTCATGCCGCATCCCGCCTGGCTCGACACGCACAGCGTGATGCGGCCCGGGTAGCGCATCAGTACCGACTCGACGAGCGCCCCGTCGAACAGCTTCCAGAGGAACTTGATCGTGTCGCCGCGGTCGGTCTGCAGGCGCCGCACCTCGGTGAGCAGCGGCGGCAGCATCCCGTGCACGAGCTCCTCGCGGCCGGATGCCGGCAGGTCGGTCATCTCGGCGGGATCGTGCGTGTAGTGGGTGAAGTAGTGCTTCTCGAGCTGCTTGGCGCGAAAGCCCGGCATCCCGAGTTCGGAGACCTTCTCGACGCGCTGCTCCGGGGTGAGGTCGGCCAGGTGCACCGGCGGCTTGCCGCGGCGCGGGCTCGCGAACTGCAGCAGCGGGCGGCCCTCGGCATCCTTCTGCTGGGTCCATCCCTCGGTCGCCGGGCGCACCTGACGTGCCGGCGCGGTGCGTTCGCTCATCCCTCCAGGCTACCGGCCGCACCCGCTCCCCGGCTGGGCGCCCCGGGCGGGGCGCCTCGGGTGGGGAGACTCGGGTTCCGCCGAGACACCGGATTCCGGCCGAGGCACCCGCCGTCGCCAGGCGGGTCAGCCGAAATCAGGTTTCTCGTGCTGAATGCCCGTCGCGGCGGGGAGCCCGCGAGGATTCTGAGCGACCGCGTCGAGCATTCGTTGCCGGCGTGGGCGCACGGGGCGCAACCCGGCGTTGCGCAGGGTGCGATCCAGCCGATCGGGATGCATGGCATCCTTCCAATCCCATCGCGCGAATCCGCGCACCTGACGGCGCAGCCGGTCTTCGCGCTGCTTCTCCCGGACGAAATGCGCCTTCATGGCTCTGGGATCGGAGGCGTCGTACTTGCCGTACCCGTCCGACTCGCCGATCACCTGGGCCGCCCGCCAGAAGAAGTCGACGCGATCCCGGTGCCCCTCGGCGACGAATTCGACCTGCAATTCGGGCTCCTCATATCCGAGCCACTCGATCACCGCACGACTCACCGCTTCGCCGACGGACTCCGCCTCTGCACGTGCGTGTTCCTGCACCCACGCGACCTGCCGCAATCCACGGCGCTCCGCCTGGGCCGCCGCGCGCTGCCGCAGGTCGACGTCTCGGCCGGCGTCGAGGTGCGATCGGATGACTGCATCGGCCACCGCGAGCGCGTGTGCGGGCGGTGCGACCCGGGCGAACGCCACGGCCGTGTCGACCCAGGTCGTCAGAGAAAGGCCGTCGATCGTCGCGATCTCGTGATTCCGGATGCCACCGTGCATGTGCACGTCTCCGCGCCGCCGGCCGTACGTGTCCAGCACGTGGATCTCGGCCGGCTCGCCGAAGATCGGGAGCCCCTGCAGCGACAGCGCCGCCTCGAGGCAGAACGTGGGGTTGCGCCAGCTCCGGGCCACGGCGTGGACGCGCAGCAGGTACCGCTCCCACGGCTTCAGGGCATCCCACGCGTCAGTCGGAACGTATGCCCCGGCGCGGACTCGTCTCAACGCCGGGTCCCGGTCGAATCGAACAGGGGAGATCGTGTTCTCGGACGAGATCAACAGCTCGGCGGGTGGTGGCTTCAGCATCCCCGTATGGTGGCGCTTCGACGATCGTCGTCGTCGGCCCGCCGATGGCCTGTGGACAAGTCGCCGCGCCGCCGTCGCGCCCCACCCCCTGTGGACGCATCGAAGCACCGGATTCTGGCTGGCCCACCGGGCGTCGCGCGGTGCTTCAGCCGCAACGAGGTGCCTCGGCGCCACCGTCATCCCCGGCGGGCGCGGGAGGCTATGTCTGGCGGGGGCCCTCGTCGAACACGGTGCGCGCTCCGGGGCCGTCCGTGTCCGGCACCTCCCAGGCGCGGCCCTTGCGACGGCGGCGAGGCGGCAGATCGCCGATGGTCCGGCGGTGGATGCCGCCGGCTTCATCGACCCAGATCCGCACCTCCCGGTAATCCACGGTCGCGGCGCCCGAGCCGGTGAGGATGCCGGCGATCACCGTCACGATGACCTCGAACCCGCTCGGAGTGAGCGGATACGCCATCACCGCCTCGAACCGCGTCCGCTCGCGCAGGTCCCAGTTCCTGTTCGCAAGTCGCAGGACTTCGTCGCGCAGGCGCGCTGCGCGGGCTCCGTCGCTCACTCCGCGCTCCGCCCCGAACCGACGCGTCGGCGAGGCACCCCGTCGCGGCCGAGGCACCGCCCGACGCCAGGCGCATCAGGCAGGATGCGGTGTCTCGCCGGCTGTCGGATGCCCACCGTCATCCCCTGCGGGAGCGGGAGGTCGCGGCGAAGCCGGCCACGCGGGTGCGGGCCTCGTCGGTGTCGAACAGCGCCCCGATGGTCGCGGCCTCGTCGGCGAGGTTCTCGCCGAACGTGCGGTGCGCCCCGGTGCGCAGCAGGCGCTTGGCCTCGCCGTACGCCTCGGCCGCGCCGGACAGCCATCCGTCGGCGACGGCGCGGGCGCGGGCGGCGACGTCCGCGCGGGGCACGACCTCGGTGACGAGCCCCCAGTCGAGGGCGGTGGCCGCGTCGATCGTGACGTCCTGCAGCACCAGCTGCAGCGCCCGGCGCTGCCCGATCGCCTCGGGCAGGAGGGTCGAGACGCCGAGGTCGGGGCTGAGCCCGATGTTCGCGTACTTGCTCGCGAACGTCGCCGTATCGGCCGCGACGATCCAGTCCGCGGTGAGCATCAGCCCGAGCCCTCCGCCGGCGACCGCACCCTGGACGGCCGCCACCACCGGCACCGCCGACTCGACGATCGCCCGGATGCCGGCATGGATGACGCCCGCCATCGCGGTGACGTCCGCCCCGTCGACCGCGCCGCCGTCGGCACCCGCGGACCCCATCGCGATGACGTCGCCGCCCGCGCAGAAGGCAGGTCCCGTGGCATCCAGCAGCACGGCTTTCACGGCGGGGTCGGATGCCACCCACTCGCCGAGGTCGCGCCACAGCGCGCCCATCGCGAAGTCCATCGCGTTCAGCGACGCGGGCCGGTTGAACGTGAGGTGCGCGAGACCGTGCTCGAGAGAGAACAGGATCGGGGAGCCGGCGGGCGATGCGGGCATGTCCGCGAAGTCCTCGCTCACTTCGGCGCCATCCGGATCGCACCGTCGAGCCGGATGGTCTCGCCGTTGAGGTACCCGTTGTCGACGATCGCCATCACCATGCGCGCGTACTCGTCGGGACGGCCGAGCCGCTGCGGGTACGGCACCTGCTGGCCGAGGGAGTCCTGCGCCGGCTGCGGCAGCCCGGCGAGCATCGGGGTCTCCATGATGCCCGGGGCGATCGTGCACACGCGGATGCCGTAGCGCGCGAGCTCGCGGGCGATCGGCAGCGTCATGGCGTGCACGCCGCCCTTGGATGCGGAGTACGCGGGCTGGCCGATCTGCCCGTCGAACGCGGCGACCGACGCCGTGTTCACGATGACGCCGCGGTCTCCGGAGTCGGTGGCATCCGTGCGTGCCATCGCGGCGCTCGCCTGCTGGATCACATTGAACGTGCCGATCAGGTTCACCCGGATGACCCGCTCGAAGTCGGCGAGCGCGGTCGGGTTGCCGTCGCGGTCGAGCACCTTCGCGGGCGGAGCGATGCCCGCGCAGTTGACGACGACGCGCAGCGGGCCGGAAGCCGACGCCTGCTCCACCGCGGCCGCCACCTGGGCCGGGTCGGTCACGTCGGCGGGGACGAACGTGCCGCCGAGGGATGCCGCGACCTCGGCGCCCGCCGAGGACGGCAGGTCGATGACGGTGACGCGCGCGCCGCCCTCGGCGAGCCGGATCGCGGTGGCCTTGCCGAGCCCGGAGGCTCCGCCGGTGACGAGCGCCGTTGCTTCGTTGATGTCCATGCGCCCAGGCTATCCGGGCCCACGGGCCGCGACCGCAGGGGCAGACTGGGACCATGTCCATCCGTCTCGCCCGCATCTACGACACCCCCACCGCCGACGACGGATACCGCGTGCTCGTGGACAGGCTCTGGCCGCGCGGCGTCTCGAAGGAGCGCGCCGAACTCGACGAGTGGGCGAAGGATGCCGCCCCCTCCACGGAGCTGCGCAAGGCGTTCCACGGCGGCGAGCTCGACTGGGACGACTTCGCGACGGCGTACCAGGCGGAGCTCGCCGACAACCCGGCCGTCCCCGCCCTGCGCGAGCGGTTGGCGGAGCATCCCACCTCGACCCTGCTGACCGCGACGAAGAGCGAGGACCACGACTACCTCGTGGTGCTGCGCGACGTGCTCGAGGGCCGGTGACCTTCCCCGGGCTCGACGTGGCGGTGCCCGCACGCGTGCGCGGGCTCGCCGGCGGGGCCGGGGTCGCCCCGGTGTGGCTGAACGGCGAGGGCGGGGTGACGTTCCGCACCGACGACGGACGGTACATCAAGCACGGACCGCTGAGTGCGGAGACGTCGGTCGCCGACGAGGTGGCGCGCCTCGCCTGGGCGGGCTCGTTCACGCCGGTGCCGCGCGTGCTCGCCTCGGGCCGGGATGCCACCCACGAATGGCTGGTCACGCTGGCGATCGAGGGCGAGTCGGCGGTGACCGACCGGTGGCTTGCAGACCCGGCGACGGCCGTGCGCGCGGTCGGTGAGGGCCTGCGTGCACTGCACGACGCGCTGCCCGCGCCGGAATGCCCCTTCGACTGGACGGTGCCGGTCCGCCTCGCGAACGCCGCGCGGCGCGGCATCCCGATCCCGGAGACCCTGCGCCGTCCCCCGCAGGTCGACCTCCTCGTCGTCTGCCACGGCGATGCCTGCTGCCCGAACACGCTGCTGGATGCCGCCGGCCGCTGGATCGCGCATGTCGACGTCGGCGCGCTCGGCGTCGCCGACCGCTGGGCGGACATCGCGGTGGCGTCCATGAGCACCGAGTGGAA
>NZ_DATEJS010000221.1:0-45047 GCF_035277845.1 Microbacterium sp. | reverse complement strand
CCATTCCCGCCCGGGCCGACGAGGTTCGCGTCTGGAAGCCGGTTCCCGGTCCGCTCGGCGCGCCGTGGCTGCGGACGCGCTGGCGCGTCCGCCTCTGGCGCCGGCGGCTCGCCCGCCTCGTCGCGAAGGCCCGCGGCCGCGGCTGAAGAGCTCTCGGCTGAGGACGCTGTCCGATGCCCGGATCGGGC
This sequence comes from Microbacterium sp., assembly GCF_035277845.1. Taxonomy (GTDB): domain Bacteria; phylum Actinomycetota; class Actinomycetes; order Actinomycetales; family Microbacteriaceae; genus Microbacterium. The sequence continues at coordinate 44,859 of NZ_DATEJS010000221.1, read as the reverse complement.
ATCGGATAGATTCGTGCGGTGGGCCATCAGTTCTCCGTGATCTCCCCGATGTACAACGTCGAGAGATATCTCCCCGAGTTCCTGGCGTCCCTGGAACGTCAGACCTACGGGCTCGACCGGCTGCAGGTCATCCTCGTCGACGACGGTTCGACCGACGGCACGCTTCAGCTCGCGCAGGAGTTCGCCCGGGATCGTGCGAACGTGACGGTGCTCTCGAAGCCGAACGGCGGGCAGGCATCCGCGCGCAACCTCGGACTCGCGGCGGCCGATGGCGACTGGCTCACGTTCCCCGACCCGGACGACGTCCTGTCCGACGAGTATTTCGAGCTGGTCGCGGCAGCCGCGGAGAGGGCGTCCGCGGCCCATGCCGCGGTGATCTCGTGCCGCCTGCTGATGTGGCACGAAGACGTCGGAGAGGTCAAGGACACGCACGCGCTGACCGACCGGTTCCGCGGCGGTGAGAAGGTCGTCGATCTCGAGCGCGACCCCGAGTGGATCCAGCCGCACGTCACGTCCGGGTTCGTGCGCGCGGACGTCGTCCGCCGGGCGGGCATCACCTTCCCGGAGGAGCTGCGGCTGCGCTTCGAGGACGGCAGCTTCATCTCGCGCTACCTGCTGAACTGCGAACGTCCGGTGGTCGTGTTCGTCCCTCAGGCGGACTATCACTACCGTCAGCGGGCGGATGCCTCGTCCACGATCCAGTCGAGCTTCGCGGATCCGCGCAAGTACACCGACACGATCCGCTACGGGTTCCACGGCGTCATCGCCGAGGCCGAGCGGCTCGGGCGCCCGCTTCCTCGCTGGACCCAGAACCTCTTCCTGTACGACCAGTTCTGGATCCTGCGGTCCTCGCAGACGACGGCCGTGCGGCAGGCGTCGTACCCGGAGACGATGCACGACGAGCTCCGCGACCTCATCCCGGGCTACCTGCAGCACGTGGACGAGGACGCCATCCGATCGTTCGACCTGATGCCGGTGGCGCAGTGGATGCGGGATGCCCTTCTGCTCGCCAAGCGCGGCAGCGGGCACTCCGACGTGTACCGCGGGGCGGATGACCGGCTGCGCGGGCTGAAGTCCTTCGTGTACCGGTTCGTCGGACCCGTGCCCGCCGAGGAGCTCGTGTCGGACGGCCGGATCATCGAGCCGCGGTTCACCAAGGTGCAGGAGCTGGAGTACGTCGGCCGCCCGATCGCGTGGGAGCGCACGCTCTGGGTGCCGGACGACGCCGACGTGCGGCTGAGCCTCGACGGCGTGCCCGTCGAGGCGGTTGCGGAGCCCGCCGACGGCACCGGCGGCGCCTTCGAGACGGGGCCGCGCTCGGCCGCCGTGCGAACGCGGGTCGCCCGGGTGCGGGACGCGATCCGGCGCCGACTCCAGGGGCAGCTCCTCTCGCTCCTCCGGCGCGACCTCGCCGTGCGCTCGCCGAGGCTCGCATCGAAGTTCGCGCACGCGTGGGCGTTCATCGACCGTGAGATCGATGCCAACGACAGCGCCGAGGACATGTACTGGTGGGTCAGGGAGAACCACCCCGACGTGAACGCCTGGTTCATCGTGCGCCGCGGCACCCGCGACTGGCACCGGTTGAGCAAGCGCGGGGCACGGCTGGTCGCGTACGGATCACCCGAGTTCTACGCGCTGCTCGTGAATGCCGACCACCTCGCATCGAGTCACGCCGACCGTTTCATCACCGGCGCCCTGCCGAACAAGTACCGGCCGGCCCGGTACACGTTCACGTTCCTGCAGCACGGCGTGATCAAGGGCGACCTCTCGCTGTGGCTGAACACGAAGCGGGTGGACGTGCTGGTGACCTCCACCGAGGCCGAGTACGACTACATCAGCTCCTGCTCGCCCTACCGGCTGGGTGCGAAGGAGGTGCGTCTGACCGGGCTTCCGCGATTCGACGTGCTGCTGGAACGGGCTGCGGCGGACGGGGGGCAGGGCGAGAACGTCGTCATCATGCCCACCTGGCGGGACTACCTGGTCGGTGATCTCGGTGCGAGCACCGATGACAGGCCGCAGACGCGGGTGCTGAGCGACACCCGCTACGGAGCGGCGCTCAGCGACCTTCTGCACGACGACCGGCTTCTCGCACTGCGGCGCGAGCGGGGCGCCCGGCTCATCTTCATGCCGCATCCGAACATGCGCCCCTACCTGGACGAGTTCGACCTGCCGTCCGAGATCGAGGTGTTCTCGTACGCGGATCAGGATGTCCGCGAGGTCGTCGTCGGGGCGCGCGTGCTCGTCACCGACTATTCGTCGGTCGCCTTCAACGCGGCCTACCTGCACAGGCCGGTGGTCTACTACCAGTTCGATCAGGAGGAGTACGCGGCCGGCCACACCGAGCGCACTGCGTACTTCGCCTACCCGACGCACGGATTCGGTCCGGTCGCAGAGACGGCGGACGAGGCGGCGGATGCGATCGCGGATGCCTGGCAGAACGGCGTCGCCGGTGAGTACCGGGAGCGCATGGAGCGCACGTTCCCCGTCCGCGACGGCCGCAACCGGGAGCGCGTGCACCGTGCGATGCTCGAAGCGCGGACCCGCCGCGATCTCGATGAGCGCTGTCGCGGAGCGGCCCCCGATCGCTGGCAGTGACCGCCGGCTCCGCTCGCCGGTGCGACCGACGCGGCGGCGTCACCCGTGATCCATGCGGGTATGGGCATGGTCCCGGGCGCTTCCCTGCTCCGTCCGGGGCGCCTCTGGGCGGCATCCCAGTCGTCGGGCGATAGTGTCGTCTGGTGCCCAAAAACCCTCATCCCGGCCGCTATCGTGCGGATCGTGGCGGTCGTCACGCCGCGCGCAAGCGCGGCCGGCGATGGCCGTGGTTCCTCGGCGTCCCGCTTGTGATCATCGGCGGCGCCGTCGTCGTGGCCGGGATCTTCGCGGCGCAGGCCGTGTCGGTGGAGAACGACCTGAACTCGGCGAAGGCGCAGCTCTCGTCGATCATGCACTACGTGAAGAACGGCGATTCGGCACAGATCGCCAAGGTCGGCGACGACGTGCTCGCACAGACCCAGAACGCGGCGGACACGGTGAACGGCCCGCTCTGGGACCTCGCCGTCAAGGTGCCCCTCGTCGGAGCGAACGTCGACGCGGTGCGCCGCGCCACCGAGGCGACCAACATCCTCGCCGAAGGCGCGCTCCCGGCGGGCGTCAAGCTGCTCGGGGCACTGAAGATCGACAAGATGTCGGTCAACGGGGGCGGGATCAACCTCGAGCCCGTGGTCGCCGCGAGCGGCTCGCTGCCCCAGATCCGCACCGCCTTCGCCGAGGCCAAGACGACCCTGGCGGGCGTCGACCGCAAGAACATCCTGCCCGTGGTGAGCGACGCGATCTCCTCGCTCACCAAGATCGTCGACCAGGCCGGGCCCGCCCTCGACACTGTGGAGCACTACCTGCCCACGCTGCTCGATATCGCCGGTGCGCATGAGAAGCGCACCTACATGCTGATCTTCCAGAACCTCGCCGAGGCGCGTGCGCAGGGGGGCCTTCCCGCCGCCACCGCGATCATCCAGATCGACGACGGCCACTTCAAGCTCGAGGGGCAGACGAGCACCTTCAGCTTCCCGCGCGACATCCAGGTCATCTATCCGCCGTACGAGACGCAGGCGCTGTACGAGGCGGACACGTTCAAGGGCTTCGGCAACTTCACGCGCACCCCGAACTTCACCACGACGGCGGAGGCCTTCGACTCGCTGTGGAACATCGCCCGCGGCGGTCACCTCGACGGCGTCATCTCGCTCGACCCGGTGGTGCTGTCGTACATGCTGAAGGTGACCGGGCCGATCAAGTCCCACGACGGGCGCACGCTCGACTCCACGAACGTGGTCGATGCGCTGCTCAACGACGCCTACAAGCGCTACAAGGGCAACGCGGCGCAGGACCTTTTCTTCGGGAGCGTCGCCCAGAAGGTGTTCGCGAAGGTCTCGTCCGGCAACTACGACCTCATGAAGATGCTCGCCGAGTTCCAGACCGCGATCAAGCAGGACCGTCTGCACGCCTGGTTCCTTCGCCCCGCCGAGCAGAAGATGGCGAACGAGTTCGGCATGCAGGGCGACCTCGAGACGACCAACAAGAAGACGACGCAAGCCGGCATCTTCCTGAACGACGCGAACTACAGCAAGCTCGAGTACTTCATGAAGACGAAGGTGACGCTCACCTGCAACGCCGCGGCCGGCACGATGACCGAGTCGATCACGCTCACGAACAACGCGCCGTTGCTGGGACTGGCGAGCTACCAGCTCAGCCACCGCCCCAAGTACAACCTGCCGCGAACCACGCTGGTCGACGACGTGATGTACTTCGCGCCCCCCGGATCGACCATCACCGGTGTGGCGCCACTCGGCGGAGACTCGCCGTGGGACGCCAAGATCGGCTTCGAGGACGGCCGCAACGTGCAGAGCATCCGCATCTTCGTGCCGTCCGGCACCAGCAAGACGGTGTCCTACACGAGCACGATCCCCAAGGGCGTGCGCGGTCCGTTCTCGATCGCGACCACCCCGACCGTGACCCCCGTCGCGAACACCACGGTCTCGCCGACCTGCGCGAGCCTGGTCACCACCGGCAAGTAGGGGCCCCGGCGGTTCCCGCCGAGGCGTGCGCGACCCTCCGAGAACGCGCGGGCCCGCGGATTCACGCCCTGTGCGGCAGCGGCTCGTCCGGTGTCGAGGCGGACAGCCGCTCCCGCCACGAGCGGGTCTGCCCGGCCCGCACCGCGCAGACGACGAGGATCATCCACCCGGCACCGAACAGTGCGACGCTCTCGAACACCGAGTTGGTGAGGATCGTGACGAGAACGAGCGGCACCCAGGCGTAGACGATCGAGCCGCGCTGGCTGGCGACGAGCCACGAGCGCACGACGGCGACCCCGGCGAGGCCGACGAACAGGAACAGGCCCACCCAGCCGACCTGCAGCAGCAGGTCGGCGTAGCCGTTGAGCGAGGTCGTGTAGTTGCGGTCGAGCAGGTAGTTGATCGTGTCGAACGGGTACTGGTCGCCCGGCCACGGGCCGAACCAGCCGAAGCCCTGCACCGGGTAGGTGCGCACGTAGGGCGCCAGCGTGCGCCACAGGTTGGCGCGGATCGAGAATTCCGACCCGGCTGCGCGGATGATCTGGTGGCGCAGCAGGTAGGCGGTGACGACGCCGATGACCACGGCCACGCCGAGCACCCACTGCACCACGGGGCGGTTGTGCGGCCGCACCTGCCGCACCAGCGTGAGCGCCGCGGTCGCGAGTCCGACGGCGGCGGCGAGCACGAACACCGTGGGGGAGCGGCTGAGCACCGCGAGGATGCCGGCGAGGGCGACGGAGAACCCGGCGAGCCGCGGCGAGACCGAGGCGCTGCGCCACTCGATGAAGAACGTCACGAGGGCGAGCACGGCGACGAAGCCGAGCATGTTGCGGGATCCGAAGATGCCCTCGATCGGCCCGAGCTCTGCGATGTTCCCGTCGATTCCGAACAGGTGCAGGGGAGTGGGCAGCAGGATGCCGATGACGATCTCGAGCCCGAGCGAGATGGACAGCAGCCAGCGCATGACGTCCCCGAGCGCGCGGGCGGTCTGGAGGGTGTCGCGCACATGCCCGACGACGATGGCGAGGAACGCGATGCCGAGCTGCGAGATGGTGCCGATGACGGTGTTCGACGGGGAATCGCTCCAGAACGCACTGATCGCGCACCAGCCGACGAAGGCGAGCAGCGAGATCGGCACCAGATGCAGGAACCGGATCTCCTGCCGGCGGGCGATCAGCATCCCGAGACCGATGAGACACAGCCCGACGACCACCGCGACGTAGGTCACGGTGCCGGCCAGCCACTGGATCGCGTTGGTGGACAGCACCGCCGCGAAGGCGGCGAGCGTGAACGCCCGCGCCATCCCGGCGGAGTGGAGCAGCGCCGGAAGCCACCGCGTCGGGGCGGCCGGAGAGGGCGAGGTCATCGCCTTCAGGGTACCGGCAGGGTGCCTCGTCAGCCGGGAGGTCGGTCAGACGACGACGATCGATGTCGCGCGCCAGCGGGAGCCGGACGACTCGAGCCTCATCGTGATCGCGCGGACCCGATCGGCGGTCCGCACGACGACCGCGGCCTCGATGGCTTCCGCGACCGGGGCCGTCCAGCGCACGCTGACGACGTCATAGGCCTGCCTGACTGCGGGCTCGGTGCGCCGGCTGCGGCCGCGCGCCGCGAGCAGGGTGTGCTCGATGAGCCGCTGGTAGGGCTCGTGCGCGAGGAAGCGGGCCAGCTGAGCGGGCTCGCGCACGCCGGCGTGCACTTCGAGGACCCCGCGGGTGAGGTTCCGGATCAGCGCCTCCGGATCGGGCAGCGCGGCGACCGGGCGGCGACGGTCATCCTCATCCCACGTGAGGGCTTTCGCAGATGTCGCAGGCATTCGCTCTCCTCGGCTCTCAGGCATCCTTGCTTCCAGCTGATTCATTTGAACACATCAGAAACTCTCAGGAAGCATTCTCGACCCCGTCTATCTATGAGAATCCTCTTAAAGCAGTGCGATGCTGCTCGCGCGCCACCGACCGCGGAATTCGTCCAGCCGGATCGCCACCGCACGCGTCCGGGCCCGGCCCGCCACGATGACAGTCGCCTCGACGGCATTGTCGGCGGGCCAGGTGCAGCGCACCGTGGTGACGACCAGGGGAGAGGTCGTGGCGCGGACGCCGCGCGCACTGCGGGCCCGCGCTGCGAGATTCGAGCGGATCACCAGGGTGCGGAACGCCTCCTCCGACACCCAGCGCGCCAGATGCTCGATCGGGCGCATCCCCGCGATGACCTCGAGGACGCCCTGGGTGAGGTTGCGCAGCAGCGGCGTCGGGTCCGGCAGCGGGTCAGTCCGCTCGCCTGCCGCGCCGGAGCGCGGGGCAGGGTTGATCGGCGTCGGGACGGCGTGCAGCGTCATGGTGCTCCCCCTGAGCGGTCGACGACTGGTCTTGTCGCACCATGCAACACGCAGTGGGGATGCCGCTTCAACCGGCGGCCGTCGGCCTGTGGATAACTCGGCCGGCTCAGCGCAGGGCGACGGGTTTCACCCGGACGGGTGCCAGCCAGAGCGCCACCAGCACCGCGGTCACAGCCCCGGCGGCCATGATCCCCGCGAGCACGACGATCTGGAACCGGCCCGCCTCGAGGGGCGAGACGCCACCGAAGATCGCACCGACGAACGCGCCGGGGAGCGTCACGAGGCCCGTCGTCTTCGTCTGGTCGGTCGAGGGGATGAGGGCCGCATAGACCGCCTGCCGGGCCAGCTCCCGGGTGGACTGCCGAGGCGTGGCGCCGAGCGACATCCACCCCTCGACCTCGTCCCACTTGTCGATGGTCAGCTCGGTGAACCGGCGCCCGGCGAGGGTGGCGATGCTCATCGAGTTGCCGATGACGATGCCGCCGATCGCCAGCACGTAGCGCGCGGAGAACTCGATGGCGCCGGTGGCGAAGACCACCCCGAGCGTCACGACGATGCCGGCGGCCATCGACGAGAACATCATCAGGCCGTGCCGACGCGACCATCCGATCCGGTGCGTGGCGGTCGAGGATGCCACCACGAACATCACGAGGAGCGCGAGCCCCACCCAGAGGCCGCTCGTGATGACGCCCGTGAGGATGACGCTGACGACGGCGAGCTGCAGCATCCCGCGCAGCACGGCGAGCGCGGCGGCCCAGCGGTGCGGCGCGCCGAACAGCGCGAGCACGCCCGTCGCCACGGCGATCAGCACGGCGACGCCGATGAGGGTGGAGATCAGCACCGTCGTCGTCACGGTATGAGCCTAGAATGCGGCGGAGGCGCGGCGCGGAAGGTCAGGCGAGGTCGTCCTGCAGTGACCGGCGGCGCGAGATGGGCACGTACATGACGCCGACGAGCAGCGCCATGACGAGCGCGAACACGAGGGTCACCCAGCCGCCGCCGATCCCGAGGCCGCCGTCCGCGGTCGGCTTGCCGAGCCAATCGGCGACGGATGCCCCGAGCGGCCGCGTCACGACGTACGCGAACCAGAAGCTGAAGACGGCGTTCCAGCTCCAGCGCCGGTATCCGAGCGCCGGCACCACGATCACGACGGCGAACAGCGCGATCGACGTGACGTAGCCGAGCCCCAGACTGTAGGCCGTCAGGTCGCCCAGAGCCGTGCCCATCGCGAACGTCGCGACGACCGCGGCCCAGTAGAACAGCTCGCGGCGCGGGGTGGTGACCGCGTGCACGGACAGCGTCCCCTCCACCCGCCGCCACAGCACGAACACCGTCGCCAGCACCAGCGCGTAGAACGCCGTGGACAGCAGATACGGCACCCCGAGCACCACGTGCACCACGTCCGCGGCCATCGTGCCGAACACGCCCACCATGGCGACCGTCAGCCAGTACGCCCACGGCCGGTAGCGGTGCCGGGTCAATTGGATCGTCAGCGCCACCACGAACGCGGCGAAGCCGCACAGCACGGCCACCACGGGCGGCATGACGTGGATGCTGAAGTCGGACGCCGCCTCGCCCAGTGCGGTGGACACCGCCTTGGTCGCCCAGAACAGCGGGGTCGGATCGGGAACCCGCTGCAACGCCGGCCGGCGCGGGGCGTGATCCCGGTGGCCGGTCACGAGAGGCTGCATCCCACCAGTGAAGGCAGCGGGCTCTGAGAAACGACTCAGATGCGGGCGTGTTCAGGCACTTGGCAGCGTCAGAGTGAACGTGGTTCCCGCGGATGACGTGTCGGTGACCTCGATCCGGCCGCCGTGTCGGTCGGCGAGATCACGCACCAGCGCCAGCCCCAGCCCGAAGCCCGTGCGCACGGCGCCGGTGTCGCTGTGGGCGAAGCGCTCGAAGATGCGGAACTTGTCGATGCCGATGAGGCCCGGGCCGTGGTCGGTGACGATCAGGGCGAACATTCCGCGCGAGGCCCGTCTGACGGTGATGTCGACCGTGCTCCCGTCGGGAGAGTGGACGATCGCGTTGTCGACGAGGGCGACGACGCTCCGGCGCAGCGTCGCGGTGGGGACGCGCGTGGTGACACCCGCATCCGCGGTCACGTTCAGCCGGACACCGCGTGCCCGGCCCAGCAGGCGCAGGTCGTCCGCTGTCGGCTCGATGACCTCCGCGACCGCGTACGGCTCAGCCGTGTCCTCCCGGGGGGAGGAAGCGAGCAGCAGGTCTGTGATCACGTCGCCGAGTGCGTTGACGTCGGAGCGCAGTTCGTCGAGGTTCTCGGTCGGATCCTCGCCGGCGTCGAGCTCCTGCTTGAGCACCTCCACGCGCGCTCCGATCACCGTCAGCGGGGTGCGCAGCTCGTGGCTGGCGTCCGCCACGAACGTCCGCTGCATGCGGAGTGCCTCGCCGAGGGGGCGCACGGCGCGACGGGCGATGAGCCAGCTCAGCAGCGCGGCGACGATGATGGCTCCCGCCCCGACCACCACGAGGGCGACCCACACCGTCTGAGCGTCGGCGTAGATGCGCGTCTCGCCCGGCGGCGGCTTCTCGAGCCGTTCCCGCGGCTGCGACTGGTGGATCACATACGTCACCGAGACGATCACGACGAGCGCGACGATCACGGCGGCGACGGCCGTGATCTGGGCGGTGACGATGCGGGATGCGCGCGCGATCGCGGAGGCGTCGGCGCTGCGGGGCCGGGTGCCGCTGCTTCTCATGTCAGCCGCCGCTCACAGCTGGCCGAGCCGGTAGCCCTTGTGCCGGACGGTCAGGATGATGTCGCGTTCGGTCTTGCGACGCAGGTAGTGCACGTAGGTGTCGACGGTGCCGGGCTGGTCATCGGAGTTGAACACGGTTCGCAGGATCTGCTCGCGGCTGAACGTGCGCTCCGGATGCTCGGCCAGCAGTCGCAGCAGGGAGGACTCGCGCGGCGTGAGCAGCACGCGGCCGAGATACGGCGAGTGCACGAAGTCGTCGTCCGGGTAGAACGTCCAGTCACCGATCGGCAGCGACTTGCCCTGCGGATCGAACGTGCGCGTGAGGGCGCGCAGGCGCGCCTTGAGCTCGTCGAACTCGAACGGCTTGACGAGGTAGTCGTTGGCACCGGCATCCAGCCCGTCCACCTTGTCCGCCGTCGTGCCGAGAGCCGTGAGCATGAGGATGGGCGAGACGATGCGGTGCTCGCGGGCCTGCTGCACGATCGAGACACCGTCGCCATGCGGCAGCCGGCGATCGATGACCATCACATCGTGGTCGCCGCTCAGGGCCCGGGCGAGTCCCTTGTCCGGGTCCGCCACCAGCTCGACCTCGAACGACGTGGACAGCACCTTCGCCGTCAGCGGGCCCAGCTTGGGGTCGTCCTCGATGAGCAGCAGGTATGGACGGATGGCACCCGACTCGGGAGCATCGTGGTCGGAAAGAGTGCCGCCGGTCACGGGGCCATGCTAGTGCGGGACGCTCGCCCACACGATCATGCCCGCCGTTCCGAGGGTCAGGAACCCCGAACGGCGGCAACGCGATGATGCGAGCGCGTCGTTCGATTCAGAGTCGCTCGGCGATGACCCGCGCCGTGGCGGCGGGGTCAGGGCGGTGCATGATCGACTCCGGCACGACGACGAGTTCGGCGCCGTCCATTTCGGCGGCCAGGCGATCGGACGACCCGATGAGGAACGGGAACGTCTGCTCCCCGCGCAGCACGGTCACGGGCTGCGCAACCGTCAGCAGCTCGGCGCCCGGCCGCTTGACCCGCAGTGTGAGCTGGGTGTCGTAGACCGTCGACTGCCCGAGCGGGGCCAGGGCCGCCAGCATCCCGTTCGTGCGGCCGGCATCGACCATCTCGCGGGGGAGTCCGATGGCATCGAGCTGGAACGTCGCGACGGCCTCGTCCGGCCGGCCGTCGTCGACGAGCTGCTGGAGGCGCGCGGCGAGATCGTCGCCGTAGCCGTCGTCCTCGAACTGGATCGGCGGCTCGGAGAGGAACAGCGCGCCCGTCGGCACTCCCCGTGACGCGGCGTACAGGGCGAGGATCGCGCCGGACGAATGACCCAGCACGGCGTCGGTGCCGCCGGCCGCCTCGATCACTGCCGCGAGGTCGGCGACTTCGTCCTCCGGCGATGAGCCGGGTCTGTCGCCGCTGCCGTTTCGGGCCCGGCGATCCCACGTGACGGCGCGGAAGCCGGCATCCCGCAATGCTTCGGCGAGGGGGATGGCGTCGGAGGCGACGGACAGTGCGCCGTTGACGATCACGACCGTGCGCCCGTCCCCGAGCGTGCTGAACGCGATGCGGGTGCCGTCGGCGGAGGTTGCTGTGCTCATGACGCCATGCAATCACCGGCCTCCGACATCAGCGACGGCGCAGCAGGATCACCCCATCGTCGAGCGTCGCGGTCGTGCCGTCCGGACCCACGGCCGCGCGCTGTCTCACCTCGCAGATCAGGGTCTCCCACAGGGCGGGGTCGAGCGCCAGACGCGCGAGGTCTTCATCCGGCGGCAGCAGTTCGGCGCGATGCTCGTGCAGCTGTGTCGCCCACGGCGGCGGCGCGGCGTGCGAGACGAGGAGGAGGTGTCCGCCGGAGTCGACGAACCCCGCCGCACGGCGCAGGACGGCGACGCGGTCGAGCATCGTCGGCGAGTGCAGGAAACAGGCGCTGATCAGTGAGAAACGGGCATCCGTGTCGAATGTCGAAAGGTCGGCCGTGACGAACCGGAGCCGGTCCCCACCCAGCCCTCGGTCCCGCGCCGCCGCCTCTCCGCGGGCGATCGCGGTCGAGGAGATGTCCACCCCGGTGACCGTCCACCCGTGCTCGGCGAGCCAGACGGCATCCCCGCCCTCCCCGCAGCCGAGGTCCAGCGCCGTGCCCGCCGGAAGCGTCGCCGCCACATCGGCGAGCACGGCGTTCACCCGGCCGGACCAGACCGGTCCGGCGCCCGCGTAGCGCTCCTCCCAGTACGTCGCGGCGTCCGGGCCGGCGTGCTGCGCGTCACTCATGGCGGGGCCTTTCGGATCGGATGCTGCTGCCTGCAGGATATGCCGCCGGGAATGCTCGGGTCATCCGGTGAGCCCGTCGGCGGTGCCGGCCCGTTCGATGCCGCGGAGCACGCGCTCGTCGGCCGCCCGGCGGGTGCTCGCACGATACGAGCGGCGGATGCGGCGCGCCACGAGGTCGGCGAGCAGCGCCCACGGCTCCGGAGTGATCATGAGCCAGGTGCCCCGTTTGCCCCAGACTTCGTCGCCCAGCACGTCGAGGGCGACGACGGCGATGCCCGACGCGTCCGCGGCGATGCCGATGTCGGCGAGCAGCCGGCGCTGCACGGTGGGCGCGACGCGCAGTCGCGCCTGCTGCACGAAGCCGGCGCGATCGGTGTCGTCCAGGCATGAGGTGCAGGAGTCGCGTCGCAGCAGCGCGAAGAAGGAGCGGAATTCGTCGTCGCTCCAGAGCAGATCGTTCATGGTGGTGTCTGTTTCTCGGAAAGCAGGATCGGTTCAAGAGGGGCGTGCCCGGCGGATGCCGGGTCGAACGCGGGCTAGGCCTTGGAGGAGGCAAACCCCTACCGCGGGCACGCCGAGCGATATATCGTTATGTATCGCTGAGTTTCGGATACTCGGCACCAGGAGGTCATCATGAGCGACACCTTTCCGGGCGGTTTCGGCCGGGGCTTCGGCAATGGGCAGCCGGGTCAGGCTCTGTGGGACGCCCTCAACCAGCTGCGTTCCACGTTCGAGCAGCGCGTGACTCCGCGGATGTCCCGCGGCGACGTGCGCGCCGCTGTGCTCGCCCTGCTCGCCGAGCAGCCGATGCACGGCTACCAGATCATCAGCGAGATCGAGCAGCGCAGCCACGGCTCGTGGAAGCCCAGTGCCGGCTCCGTCTACCCGACCCTGCAGATGCTCGCGGACGAGGGGCTCATCACGGCCGAGGAGTCCGGCGGCCGCAAGACGTACTCCCTCACCGAGTCCGGACGCGCCGAGGCCGAGGCCGCAGCCGACCGCCCGGCCCCGTGGGAGGCCACGTCCGCACGCGAGCACGTCGCCCTGCCGAAGGCCGGCATCGAACTCATGCAGGTCGCGGCGCAGGTCGGCCGCACGGCCGGCCCGGAGCAGATCGCCGAGGCCGTCGCCGTGCTCGACGAGGCGCGCCGCAAGCTCTACGGCATCCTCGCGCAGGGCTGACCGCGTGCCCGCGATATCGGGATACGCCCGCTACCGCCGCATCCTGCGCTTCGAGCTCGGCGTGATCGCGCAGATGTGGTGGTACGAGCTCGTGCTGCCGCGGGTCGGCTTCGGCCGGCAGGCGGCAGCCGGGCGGACGGCGCGCCTCACGCGCACCGCGCGCCGGTTCCACCGGCTCGCCATCGACCTCGGCGGGCTCATGATCAAGGTGGGTCAGTTCCTGTCCGCACGACTGGACGTGCTGCCCCCGGCGATCACCGACGAGCTGGCCGGGCTTCAGGACGAGGTGCCGGCCGCCTCGTTCGAGCGCATCCGTGCGCTCGCCGAGGAGGACCTCGGCATGCCGCTGGACCGCGCGTACGCGTGGTTCGAGCCGTTCCCGGTCGCGGCGGCCTCCCTCGGCCAGGCCCATCGGGCGCGGCTGACCGCGGAGCACGCCGCCGAGACCGGATTCACGGATGTCATCGTCAAGGTGCAGAGGCCCGGCATCGACGAGATCGTCGAGATCGACCTCGCAGCCCTGCGCCGCGCGGCGCGGTGGCTCAGTCACATCCGGGTCGTCTCGTCGCACGTGGATGCGCCGGCGCTCGTCGAGGAGTTCGCCCACACGAGCCTGCTGGAGATCGACTACCTGCACGAGGCGCAGAGCGCGGAGACGTTCGCCGCGGCCTTCGCCGAGGATCCGCGCGTCGGCGCCCCCGACGTCGCCTGGGAGCGCACCACGCGGCGCGTGCTCACGCTCTCGGACGTCACCGCCATCAAGATCAACGACGTCGACGGCCTGCGCGCCGCCGGCATCGACCCCGCCGCCGTGGCGGCGACGTTCGCCGAAGTGATGTTCGAGCAGCTGTTCACGCATGGCTGCTTCCACGCCGACCCGCACCCCGGCAACATCTTCGTGACGCCGCTCTCGAAACCGGCGACCGAGAAGGATGCCGCCTGGCGGCTGACGTTCGTCGACTTCGGCATGATGGGCGAGATCCCGGATACGCTGCGCAGCGGGCTGCGGCGCCTGCTCATCGCCGTGGCGGCGCGCGACGGCAAGGGACTCGTCGCCGGCATCCAGGACGTCGGGATGCTGCTGCCCTCCGCCGACACGCTCTCGCTCGAGCGGGCGCTCACGCAGCTCTTCGACCGTTTCGGGGGCATGGGCTTCGCGCAGCTGCGCGACATCGACCCGAAGGAGTTCCGGGAGTTCGGCGACGAGTTCGGCCATGTCGTCCGGTCGCTGCCGTTCCAGCTTCCGGAGAACTTCCTGCTGGTGATCCGCGCGATGTCGCTGACCTCCGGCGTGTGCAGCGCCCTGGACCCGCAGTTCAACATCTGGAGTGCCATCGAGCCGTTCGCCGCACGCCTCCTCTCGGAGGAGGGCGGCAACGTCGTGCAGGACGTCTTGAAGGAGGTGTGGACGACGCTCGGCGTCACGGCTCGCCTGCCGCAGCGCATCGACTCGGTGATCACGCGGATCGAGGAAGGCCGCATCGAGGTGTCCACGCCGGCCCTCGACCGCAAGCTCGCGCGGCTGGAGCGCACCGGGCGCCGGGTGATGTCGGCGGTGATCTTCGCGGGACTGCTCGTGGGGGGCATCCTGATGCTGCCCGAGAACGTCCCGACCGGGATCGTGTTCATGTCCGTATCGGTCGTTCCGCTTCTTCATGCGCTGTTCGCGGGCGCTCTGGGCCGCCGCTGAGTACGCTGGTCCTGTGGAGCACAGGATCTTCGGGACGAGCGTGTCGTCCGTGTACCCGCTCTACCTGACGAAGGTGGAGAAGAAAGGGCGCACCCAGGACGAGCTCGACGAGGTCATCCGCTGGCTCACCGGCTACGACGAGGGAGCGCTGAAGCAGCAGCTCGCCGACGAGTCGACCTTCGCGGACTTCTTCGCCGAGGCACATCTCAATCCGAACGCGTCCCTCATCACGGGGGTCGTGTGCGGCGTGCGCGTGCAGGAGATCGAAGACCCGCTCATGCAGAAGATCCGCTACCTCGACAAGCTCGTCGACGAGCTCGCACGGGGCAAAGCGATGGAGAAGATCCTGCGCACAGCATGAGGATGCCCGCATCCGGCATCGCCTCCCACGCGACGGCGTCCCGTCGCCCAGCAATCGTCTGCGCCGCATTCGTCGGCGCGGCACCCCGGTCGCCCAGGCGGCCCGAACAACAAGAAGGAAAGACACGATGGCTACTGGCACCGTGAAGTGGTTCAACTCCGAGAAGGGCTACGGATTCATCGCACCCGACGACGGCTCGGCCGACCTGTTCGCGCACTACAGCGCGATCGCAGGCGACGGGTTCAAGGAGCTCCAGGAGGGGCAGAAGGTCGAATTCGACGCCGAGCGCGGACCCAAGGGCATGCAGGCAGCGAACATCCAGGCGCTGTGATCTGATCGTCAGCCGGAACCCGAACGGGGTTCCGGCTGACGACGTCTGCCGATGTCGGCGGGGAGTGGCATCCTCTCCGCATGGCATCCGGCATTCTGCACGAATCCGGCGCTCTGCACGCCGATGAACCGCGCGGCCCTCCGCCTCGTGTCACTCATGCGCCCCGCCATGCGGGCGGAGCGCGCACACTGGAGCGTGTGAGGGGCCGGAGGTGAATCATGGCGGCGGATGACGCGGCACTGCTGCGTGCGTTGCACGATGAGCACGCGCCCGCCCTGCGCCGGTACGTGATCTCGCTGACCGGCAGCACCCTCAACGCCGACGACATCGTGCAGGAGACCTTGCTGCGCGCCTGGCGCAAGCCCGCCGTGCTCGACCAGAGCGAGGCATCCGCCCGCGCATGGCTGTTCACCGTCGCGCACAACCTCGTCATCGACGGCGTCCGCAGCGCGAAGAACGTGCACGAGGTCGCGACCGACGAGCTGCCCGACGTGCCCCGCGAAGAGGACATCGACGCCCGCTTCGACGCCTGGCTCGTCGCCGATGCGCTGTCCGAGCTGTCGATCGAGCATCGGGCCGTGATCGTGCACGCCTACTACGGCGGCCGCTCCACTGCGGAGATCGCGCGGGAGCTCGGCATTCCCGAGGGCACCGTGAAATCCCGCATGCACTACGGACTCCGAGCGCTCAAGCTCGCCCTGCAAGAAAAGGGGGTGACCCGATGACCGCACGCGAAGACACCGCCCGCGATCACGAGCGATTCCGCGACTGGGATGCCGCCTATCTGCTCGGCGCGCTCTCACCGGCCGACCGGCGTGCCTACGAGGAGCACGTCGCGGACTGTCCGATCTGCGCCGCCGCCGTGGGCGACCTCGCCGGCGTTCCCGCGCTCCTCGGCATCCTGCCGCGAGAGCAGGCGATGGCCCTGCTCGAGGGAGGGTCGGATGCCGCCGGCGCCGTCGTGACCCACCCGGCGCCCGATCTGGTGCCGGCCCTGCTCGGCCGGGTGCGCCGCATCCGTCGGCGTCGCCGGTGGACCACTGCGGTCGTGGCCGCCGTCGCGGCGGTCGCGGTCGTCGCGCTCACGCTCTTCGTGCCGGCGGCGCTCACCGAGCCGAACGGCACCACCGTCACGGCGAGCCTGCAGGCGGCGAACTCCGCATCACGGTCGCCGCTGTCCGCCGACGTCACGCTCACCGCCCAGAAGTGGGGCACCTCGATCGGCATGGTCTGCCGGTGGGACGAGGCATCCGGCTGGGCCCCGTCGGGGACGACCAGGCGCTGGGACTACGGGCTGTGGATCGTCACCGCCGATGGCCGCTCGCAGCGGGTCGCCACCTGGTCTGCGGGCCCGGGAGACGTGGTGCGCACCACGGACTCGACCGACGCGCCGATCGGCAGCATCGTGCGGCTCGAGCTGCGCTCCATCGACGGCAAGACGGTGCTCCTGTCCGCCGTTGTGAACAGCACCAGCTGACCTCGCGCCGGGCATGAAGTGAACCCCGGACCCCTTCGGCTTCGTGTTCTCCTCGTACGGCGCTTCTGGCGTCGTGGCCCGAGGAGGGCATCATGCGAATCATCACAGACACGTCGGCTTCGCCCCGCTTGCGCGTGCCTCGCCTGGGACGGACGCGACTCGCGGCCTGTCTCGCCGCAGCATCCATCGCCGTGCTCGCGCTCGCGGGCTGCGGCCCGTCCGGCACTTCGTCCGGCGGCGGATCGACCTCGCAGCCGTCGACCGCCGCCGGCACCCTCACCACCGCGAGCACCAAGCTGGGCACGATCGTCGTCGACGGCCAGGGCCGGACGGTCTACGTGTTCGACCACGACACCGCGAACTCCGGCAAGAGCGCGTGCGCGGGGGCGTGCACCGGGCTCTGGCCGGCGCTGACCACCAGTTCCATGCATCCGACGGCGACGGGCATCACCGGCACCCTCGGCACGATCGCCGTCTCCGGCGGTCAGCACCAGGTCACCCTCAACGGACTGCCGCTGTACACCTACTCCGGTGACTCCGCCGCGGGCGACGTGAACGGCCAGGGCGTGCAGGGCATCTGGTGGGTGGTGAGCCCCGCCGGCAAGAAGATCAGCGGCAAGGGCGGCAGCGGCTACAGCTACTGACCGATCAGCCGGCTTCGCACCCGATGCCGTCGCCGTCGCTGTCCAGCCCGTAGATGTCCCGGCCGATGACGAGTACCGGCCCCTTCACGTAGGCGGGGCCGTTGCCGCCACCGCCGACGCAGTCCACGTCGCTCGCGACCGGCACGCACGCCCACGCATAGTTCGGGTCGCACTGCGGGGCGATTGTTGCGGTGGCCGCGGACAGGCGGGAGATCGTCGGGTAGCCGGACTTGTGCCCGGTCACGCGGACGGTGATCCGCTTGCCCTTCGTCCCGTTCGTCAGGGTGAGGGTGGAGGATTTCGCCCACGTGATCGCGGTGCCGGCCACGTACCACTGATATGAGAACGAGGTTCCCGCCGTCCACGTGTTCGGGTGCGCGCTGAGGGTCTTGCCCACCTGCCTCGTCCCGGTGATCGTGGGGGTGGATGCCGTGGCGACCTTCAGGGTCGATCCGGACGACTTCACGACCGTGGCGTAACCGGTGCGCTTGCCGGTGACGCGAACGGAGATGTTCTTGTCCTTCTGTGCGGTTCCCAAGTGCAGCGTGGATGCGGTGGCCCCGCTGATCGCCACGCCGTTCTGGTACCAGCGGTAGGCGAGCGTCGTCCCGCTGCCCCAGGTTCCCGGATGTGCCGTGAGCGTGGCGCCGTACACCGGGATTCCGGAGATCCAGACGCTGCCCGCGATCGTGACCTTCGCTGTGGATGCCGAGGTGCGGCTCACGGGGGGGTAGCCCGACTGCGAGCCGGTGACGGTCACGCTGATCCGCTTGTCGCGCTGGGAGCTGGTGAGAGTGAAGGTCGAGCTCGTGGCACCGGTGATCGGGATGCCGTTCGCCTTCCACCGGTATGCGAGGTTCGTTCCGGTGCTCCACGCTCCGGTGACGGCCTTCAGTGTCAGGCCGACTGCGGCGTAGCCGGAGACGGTCGGGGTCGCGGGACGCATGACGAACGCGGTCGCGCTGGATGTGCTGGCTGCCGTCGTGTAGCCGGCCTTGACGCCGGTCGCGGTGACGGTGATCTTCTTGCCGCTCTGCGCGCCGGTGAGCACGAACGTCTTGGCGGTGGCGCCGGTGATGACCGTTCCTGATGCCTTCCACTGGTAGGTGATCGCGGCGCCGGTCGTCCACGTGCCGGGGGAGGCGGTCAGGGTCGATTCGACGACGGCCGAGCCGGCGATGGTCGGAGAGCCGGCGAGGATGACACGGGACGTGGCCGCGGAGCTCTGGGTGGTCGGGTCGAGCGGATCCAGCGTTCCGGTGACCTGCACGCTGATCTGCTTGCCCTCGAGCTCCGCGGTGATGGCCAGCGTCGAGGAGGTCGCGTCGGCGATCGGTGTGCCGTCCGCGAGCCACACGTACGCGAGCGCGGCGCCGTCCTGCCAGGTGCCGGGGTCAGCCGTGAGGGTCTGTCCGACGACAGCGGCTCCCGAGATCGTCGGAACGGACGAGGCGACTGCGCAGGAGGCCACCGTCACGGGGGAGGCGAAGGGGCTCCAGGTACCCTGACCGGCGGGGGAGTACTCGGCGTCGTACGAGCCGGTCGGGGCATCCGCGCGGGCCGTGAAGGTCGTGCTGAACGTGCCGTCGTCGCCGACCGAGAACTGCGGGGCGGCATCCACGGCCAGGAGGCTCACCGAATCGGTGTCGGTGATCCGCACGTCGTAGGTACCGGCACCCCAGTTGGTTCCGCTGATCGTGAACTCATGACCGAGGCAGACCGGCGAGGGCGTGATCGTGTCGGTCACGGTGTCGGCGTACGCCGGCAGCCCGCCGATCGCGGCGACTCCGAGCGCGGCGACCACCGCGATCCCGATTCGTGAAATCAGCTGCTTCGACAGCATCCCGTGCACTCTCCCCGTTTGCGCGACCCCAGGTGCACGGAGCCCATGACGGCGGCGTCACGAGCGTGCGCGAGGAATCCCCAGACGACGTCGGCATCCCCTTCGCCCACGTCGATTCCCGGAGCATATCAGCAGAATGACAGCCTCCTCCAGCGACCTGCTCAGGGAGAATCCGCGGCCGAAAAGACGGCGGTGGTAGGCCCCCGTCCGGGACCCACCACCGCCGATTCGCCGGTTACGCCGAGAAGTCCTCGGGGACCTCGAGCGGCCGACGGGTGAAGTAGATCTCCTTCGCCTTGCGGTAGAAGAGGGCGAGCGGGATCACGCCGATCACGAGCAGGCCGACGCCGAGGTAGTCGACGATGATCGCCCCGTTGGTGATGTTGTCGACGAACGCCGCGATGAAGATGTACAGCATGAACACGGCGCCGACGAGCGGCCATATCCCGATCAGGATGAAGTTCTTCACCGACTTGAGCAGCACCTTGCGGAAGCCGATCACCACCGCGAACCCGGCGAGCGAGTAGTAGAACGCGATCTGCAGGCCGATCGACGAGACCGCCCAGCCGAGGATCTGACCGACGCTGTCGCCGAAGACGTTCGCGAGCACGAACAGCAGCAGCGAGACGATCACCACGACGAGCGTGGCGAAGACGGGCGTCTTCCACTTGCGGTTGATCCGGCCGAAGGCGAACGGGATCGTGCGGTCGCGGCCCATCGCGAACAGCGTGCGGCTGACCTGCACCAGCGTCGTCTCGAGGGTCGCGATGGTCGACAGGGCCACCGCGATGATCATGATCTTGCCGCCGATGCCGGGCATGATGGCGTCGCCGAGCACCCCGAGCACGTTGGCCGCGTTGTCCTGGATGGTCTTGCCCGGCAGCATCACGAGCGACGTCGACGTGTACACCTCGAAGAGGATGAACACGATGATGATGCCGATGATGCCGGCCCAGCCGGTGGTCTTGTGCGCGTTCTTCGTCTCTTCGCCGAGGTTGGCCGTGACGTCCCAGCCCCAGTAGTAGAAGGCCGCGATGAGGGCCGCGGAGACGAAGACTCCGGCGGTGGTGAGGTGCCCGAAGCCGAACCAGTCCCACGAGAAGGCCTGGCCGTGGTGGTAGGTCGTGATCGCGCGCGGGATGGCGATGATGGCGAAGACGACCAGGATGCCGACCTCGATGATCGACATGACCCACTGGGCGCGCTCGGTCGTATGCACGCCGAAGATGACGGCCGCGGCCATGACGAGGAACCACACCGATCCGACCAGGGTGACCAGCAGCGTGTTGTTCGCCTGGTCGGGAGCGAAGAGGGCGACCGTCATTGCGCCTGCGGGCAGTGCGCCCGCGACCATGAAGATCGTCGCGGAGATCACGACCGCCCAGCCGGCGAAGAAGCCGAGCAGCGGGTGCAGGCCGCGCGCGACCCACGAGAACGAGGCGCCCGCGTGCGTGTCGACACGTGCGAGGTAGCCGAACGCGAACGCGATGCCGAGCATCGGGATGCCGCACCAGAGCAGGGCACCCGGCGCACCCACCCCGGCCGCGCCGATGAGCAGCGCGGTGCTGGCCGCGATCGAGTAGGCGGGCGCACTGCCGGCCACGGCCATCAGCGCGGATCCGGCCTTGGAGACGCCGCCTGCCTGCAGCTGGTGGTTCTCGTAGTCGATCGCGCGCTGGAGAGACGTCTCCGTCTCGAGTCTGTCTTGCGTCATTGCATGTTCCTCTTCGGGTTCGCGAGGGTTGGGGCATCCGTTGCGGGACGGCGGGGGAGCCGCTTCGACTCTGGTCTTGACAGCCCCGGTCGCAGGCGCCGTGCGCCGCACCGAAGCGATCATAGATCCGGTTGTCATCTGGAACCAGATGATTTATTTGCGAGAAGGCTCCCGGGCCCCGCCGTGACGCATGTGACCGCGACAGGTATTCCATTCGGCTCTCACGGTCGGCCCGCATGATGCGTCGATCGGTACTGATGCGCAGCGGTTGAGGGCGACGATCAGATTTCGGTATACCTCAAATTCTGGACGGAAATCCGACGTCATCCCGGGTGCGCATCGCTCCCATGCAGATCGGAGGCGAAAGGTCAACGGCCTGTGCGGCGTTCGCAAGCCGGGGGATGCTGACGGCGGTGTCGCAAGACGACGCCCGAGGAGGTACCTCATGTCACCCACAGCAACAGTCGTCCTGATCATCGTGATCGTGGTCGTGCTCATCATCGTCGCGGTGATCCTCGCGATCGTCGGCTCCCGCCGACGTCGCGACGAAGCCCACCGCGCGCAGGCCGCAGAGCTGCGAGACCGCGCCCGTGACTCCCAACTTGATGCGCAACAGCACCAGGTGGATGCCGCACGCGCGGAAGCCGCAGCCAAGCAGGCCGAGATCGACGCCGAGCGCCTCCGCGATCAGGCATCGGAGCGCCACGCGGCGTCGGAAGACGCCCAGGCCGAGGCGGCCCGCCAGAACGAGCACGCCGCGCGCGTCGATCCGGATGTCGACACGCGTTCCGGCCGACGCACCGCCGACGACGGCGCGGCCACGACCGCGGACCGCGATACAGCTCCGGCACGCGACACAGCGCCTGCGCGCGACACAGCGTCTGCGCGCGACACGCAAGACGTGCCGGCGCGCCGCGCGGACGGGGACGATTCGCGAAACGTCTAGTCGCCGGGGCAGCGGGTTCGCCGGGTGGGGGCGAACCTGCTCTCTCAGCTTCCGTGCGTGGCGGAGCGTCGGCGTCCCCCGACCTCGGCCGACGTTCGTCAGACTGGGACCATGACCGATCCCGTGCGCTCATGGGTGCTGCACGTCGATCTCGACCAGTTCATCGCTGCCGTCGAGGTGCTGCGCCGACCCGAGCTCGCCGGCAGACCGGTGATCGTCGGCGGCCGGGGCGATCCGACCGAACGGGCCGTGGTCTCCACCGCGTCGTACGAGGCGCGCGCGTTCGGCGTGGGATCGGGGATGCCGCTGCGCATCGCCGCGCGCAAGGCACCGGATGCCGTCATCCTGCCTGTCGACGCTCCGGCGTACACCGCGGCGTCGGAAGAGGTCATGGCCACGTTGCGCGCCCAGCCCGGGGTGGTCGTGCAGGTGCTCGGATGGGACGAGGCGTTCCTCGGGGTGCGCACCGCCGACCCCGAGGGGTTCGCGCGACGGGTGCAGCAGGCCGTGCTCGAACGCACGCGGCTGCACTGCAGCATCGGCATCGGCGACACCCTGGTGCGCGCGAAGAACGCGACCGACTTCGGCAAGCCGCGCGGCACCTTCCGGCTGACGGCGGAGAACTGGCGGGACGTCATGGACGACCGCCCGACGATCGCCCTCTGGGGGGTCGGATCCAAGATCTCGAAGCGGCTGGCGGCACACGGCATCCTGACCGTCGCGCAGCTCGCGGATGCGGACGAAGCCGTACTCGTCGCGGAGTTCGGCCCGAAGATGGGGCCGTGGTTCCGGCAGCTCGGGCGCGGCGACGGGTCGTCCGTCGTCGACGACACCCCGTGGGTGGCGCGCGGTCACGGACGCGAGATCACCTTCCATCGGGACCTCACCGATCGCGCCGACATCGAGCAGGCCGCGCGCGATCTGATCGAGCAGGTGCTCGAGGACGTGGTCGCGGAGGGGCGCCCGGTCGTCGGGGTCGGTCTCAAGGTGCGATACGCCCCGTTCGTGACCAAGACCCTGGTGCACAAGGTCGCGCCCACGTTCGACCGGGAGACGGTGCGGGCCGAGACGATGAAGCTGGTCGCCAGGATCGAACCGGATCGTCCGCTGCGCCTGCTCGGCGTGCGGGCGGAGATGGCGATGCCGGATGACGCCCGAGCAGGGCACACCCCGACCCGCAGCGGGTGGTGACAGCCTGCCCGGAACCAGCCGGTCCCCGGCGGGCTAGTGATCGTGGCGCCGGCGGGAGCGCGTCCGCGTCGCGGCCCAGATGAGGATCGCGAACGCCGCCCAGATCGGGGTCATCGTGATGACGAACGGTCGGATCGTGTCGCTGACCGAGTGCGAATGAGCGTCGAACGCGAAGAACACCAGGACGGTGCCCGTGGTCAGCAGGATGGCGGCCGCGCCGATCACCAGCTTCTGGGACCTCATGCGAGCGATTATCCCCACGCCGGTCGCCCCGCACCAGAGTGGGCCTCCACGCCGATGGATGCTGCGGTCCCGGACAGTATCGTCGAGCCGTGCGCTCCGTCCCCTCCACGCTCGATCCCGTATCTTCGACGTCAACGGGTGGGATCTCGCGTGCGGCCGCGGCCACTGCGCGCAGAATTGGACCATGGTGGAGATCTCGGACGACGACTTCGAGCGCATGGTGTCGGACGTGTTCGACGCTCTGCCCGATGACATGGTCCGTGGGCTCGAGAACGTCGGGATCGTCATCGAGAATCAGCCCATCGGGCAGCGGCCTCGGCTGTTCGGGCTGTACCGAGGGCATCCGCTGACGAAGCGCGGCGTCTACGGTTTCGGTGAGCTTCCCGACCGGATCACGTTGTACAAGAACACCATGCAGGAACAAAGCGCCGACCTCGACGCGCTGCGTACACGGGTGCGCATCACGCTCGTGCACGAGATCGGACACTACTTCGGCCTCGACGACACCCGGCTGCAAGAGCTCGGGTGGGCATAGCCCGCCGCGATCGCGGCGGCGGGACACCGGGCAGGAGGGCGTGGCGGACGACAGATTCATGTCGCGGGTGTTGCAAACTTCGCTGGTGCGGAAGTACTGGACGATTGTCGTGCTCATGGCCGTCGTATTCCTCGGAGGCTGCGCGGGTCAGATGGCGCCCTCGTCCGACGACCGCCAGACTCCCTCGACGATGGAGACCAAGATGACCGACGATGAAGCTCTTCCGCAGGCTGCCCCGGCCTTCGCTGCGCATTTCACGGACCCGGTCTACAACGACCCCGCCGGCGAGTTCGCGCCCTTCGGAACTGACGAAGGCGCGGACATGCTCGACGAGTGGGCTCACCGTCGCGACGAACTCCACCCGGACACGACGGTCGCCGACTTGATCGACGAGAGCGGGTTCGCCGATGTCGTCTCCGAACTCGACACCGAGGAGGGACCCGGAATCCCCATACCCGGAGGACAGGTGGACGCGGCGACGATCACCATCGGCGCTGGCTTCACGCTTCTGCGTTTGACCGGCCACATCGACGAGGCGGGGCGCCGGCTGACGCTCAAGGCGCTCGACGTGCTCATCCGCCGCTACGGGTCCCGGCCGGAACTCGTGCGCCAACGGGCCGACCTCGAGTCCTGGACCGGGTGAGTCGTACATGACTACAACGGCACCGTCGTCGTTCTGGATCTGCGCCGCCTGCGCGGTCGAGCATGCAGAGCGTACTGAGGTGTGCGCCATCTGCGCCGACGAGCGGCAGTGGGTGCCGGCCGAGGGGCAGATCTGGACGACCCTCGCCGACCTGCGCGACGCAGGCCAGCGCATCGAAGTCGTGGAGCGGGAGCCGGACCTCTGGGCGGTCCGCAGCAGCCCTGGCGTCGGCATCGGCCAGCAGTCCAAGCTGCTGCGAACGGATGCCGGTTGCCTGCTGTTCGATCCGATCGGGTACATCGACCAAGCAGGTGTGGATGCCGTGACGGCGGTGGGAAACGTGACGGCGATCGTCGCGAGCCACCCGCACATGTACGGTGTGCAGGTCGAGTGGGGGCGCGCGCTCGGCGCGTCGGTGCTCGTCGCCGAACAGGACCAGCAATGGGTCGCGCGGCCGGATCCGATCATCCGCACGTGGTCGGGCGACCTCGAGGTCCTTCCCGGAGTGACGCTCACCCAGCCGGGCGGCCACTTCCCGGGCAGCGCCGTCGCGCACTGGGCCGCCGGTGCCAGCGGCGAGGGAGTGCTTCTGGCCAGCGACACGATCTTCGCGAACCCCGATCGCACCTCGGTCAGCTTCATGCGCAGCTACCCGAACCGCATCCCGCTGTCCGGACGGGTCGTCGACCGCATCGCCTCGCACGTGGAGCGGTTCGCATTCGACCGGCTCTACGGGAACTTCGACAACGTCATCCCGTCGGACGCGCGGCGCATCGTGCGACGCTCGGCGGACCGGCACATCGGCTGGGTGAACGGCGATTTCGACCAACTCACCTGACAGAGCCGGCGGCGAGACGCGTCTACGCATCGCCGCTGCTGGATCCTCAGCGGAGGCTACTCGATGGGTGGTTTGCGCAGCTCCTTGATCCCGGTGCGACGTTTCTTCGCCTTCAGACGCTGTTCCGCCGAGCCTCGAGTCGCTTTTGTCGGTCGACGCGTCGGGGAAGGGGGCCGCAAAGCATCCGTCACCAGCGACGCGAGGCGGTCGCGTGCTGCGTCTCTGTTGCGCAGCTGCGCGCGATGCTCGGATGCCGTGACCGTCAGTACGCCGTCCACGAGGCGACCGCTCAGTCGATCGAGGATTCGGTCACGCTGCACCACCGAGAGGACCTTCGAGCCCGCCGCATCCCACGCGAGTTCCACGCGAGAGTCAGCAGTGTTCACCCCCTGGCCGCCGGGGCCGGAAGACCGGGAGAACCGCCACGACAGCTCAGACTCGGGGATCGTCAGCCCGGGTGCGATGCGCAGGCCGGGACGATGGGCGGCAGGCATGCTTCCATCATGCTCTTCCGAGGGGATGCACCCGACGGCGACGGATAGGGTGACGAGGTGACTGTGTCAGCTCCGCCGAGCCCCGCCCCTGCACCGCAGCCGGGCGCTGTCTACTTCATCGGGCGGGTGATTCTGCGACCGTTGTTCTGGGTGATGTATCGCCCGCGGATCGTCGGTCGAGGAAACGTGCCTGAGCATGGGCCGGTGCTGCTGGCGAGCAATCATCTCGCGGCACTCGACACCGTCATCATCCCGACATCCGCGGCCCGGCCCGTGCAGTTCCTCACCAAGGCGTCGTACTTCACGGGGACCGGAGTGCTCGGCCGGTTCAAGCGCTGGTTCTTCCGATCGATCGGTGGCGTGCCGGTGCATCGTGCGACCGGCCGCGACGCGCGCGCCGCGCTCGACGCAGGAAGCAGCATCCTGCGGGCGGGGAGTGTCTTCGCGGTGTTCCCGGAGGGGACACGCTCACGCGACGGCAGACTCCACGACGGTCATGGTGGCGCAGCATGGATGGCGCGGGACACCGGCGCCACAGTCGTGCCCGTCGGGCTGATCGGCACCGGCACTGCCAAGCCGCTGAGCCATCTGCTCCCGGGCCGGCCGCGTCTCGAGGTGCGCTTCGGTGAGCCGCTTGACTTCGCCGACCTCGACGGCGTACCGGACGGCAAGGCCCGCCGCGAGATGACCGAGCGCATCATGGTCGCCATTGCCCGCCTCAGCGGCCAGGAACGCTCCGGCAGCGTCAACGAAACGTCCCGGGACTGAGAGCCCTCGTCAGATCTTGACGAGAAATGCGCTCGCTCTCATCGTGATTGCGTGCGACCGTTTGGCGTTCGGGTGCCTCACGGATCGGGGTCCGGCGGAGGTGTTGGCTACGTCGACTTTCGCGGGGCGACCTTGACCCGCAAACCACCACCAGGCCGATGGCCGACCTCGAACAGTCCGATTTCGCGCACGAGTTCCGAGAGCTTCGCATAGCCCCAGTTGCGGGAGTCGAAGTCGGGTCGCTGTTTTCGCACGAGCGAGCCCACGGCGGCGAGGTCAGCCCATCCGTCTTCGAGAGATGCGCTGGAGATCGCAGCGCGGAGCACACCCACGAGTGCATTATCGGTGCGCAGTTTCGTCGAGGCGACGCGGGTTTTCGCGGCCGTGGTGTCGGCGGCATCACCCGCCGATGGTTCGTCGAGCACGTCGAGGTAAGTGAAGCGATCACACGCGTTGCGGAAGGCTTCGGGCGTCTTGCGCTCACCGAAGCCATAGACTGCTACGCCGTTCTCGCGGATGCGCGATGCCAGCCGTGTGAAGTCGCTGTCGCTGGAGACAATGCAGAACGCTTGGAATCGGCCCGTGTAGAGCAGGTCCATCGCGTCGATGATGAGCGCACTGTCAGTGGCGTTCTTGCCTGCGGTGTTCGCGAACTGCTGGATCGGCTGGATGACGTTTTCGCTCGCCGCGGTCTTCCAGTTGGTCAATTGCGGTTTCGTCCAGTCGCCGTACACCCGCTTGACTGATGCTGTCCCGTACTGGACGATCTCGGTCATCACCGCGGCGATGCGCACCGGAGAGACGTTATCTGCGTCGATGAGGACGGCGACGAGGTCATTCTGCTTGGCCACGGACACAGCATGGCAGATCGTCGACGACCACTAATCCGTGCTGGCTGCGGCCACCTTCGCCGAGATCGTCGAGGGTCTTGGCGTCGAGGGCGGCGACGTCCTCGGCGAGGCGCGCCGCGTTGGCCGCGGCGAGTCCGGCGGCCTGCGCGAATCCCGTGATCCATTCGTCGGGTCGGGGGGGCCGAAAGGTGGTGAGCCCCGCGATGTAGCCCTCGATCCACGATGAGGAGATGCTCTCTGACCGGATCAGCAGGTGGTTCAAGTAGGCGGCGCGGGGCCCGTCCCATCCGCCCCGCCGTCGGGAAGGTAAAGGTCGAGAGAGCGCATCATCACTGTCAGCAGCTCGCGGAGTGTTTCCTGCTGCGACGGATTGAGGCCCCCGTCGTAGCGGGTGCTGTCTCGGGTGGCCTGCTGAACCTGCTGAAGGATGGCGGTGCCCTCGGGTGTGATCCGGCACTCCAGGATCCTGCCGTGCTCGGGGTGGGGAGAGCGACTGATCAAGCCGCGTTCCAGCAGACCGGCGATTGCCGCAGACATCGATTGCGGAGTCACCCCCGATCGCGCGCTGAGGGTCGCTCCGGACAGCCCCTGGGGCTGCGCGACGTCCAGAATCGCGAGTGCTGAGAGCTGGGACTGCGTCAACGCGAACTCGCGCAGATCATCGTCCAGCCGCTGCGACAGTGCACCGTTCACGCGTCGAAGCAGGTAGGGCAACCGTCGCCCGAAGTCCTCAGCCATGGTCTCCCCTTCGTCCGCGATCTCCTGATAATATCAGGTGCCTTACATTATTCGCGGTGCGCTCCCTTCGCAAAGCGCCCAACGATCGGATTCCTTCATGAAACTCGCTTCCGTACGCCTCATCACCGCCCGCCTCGACGAACTCGTGGAGTTCTACGAGCTCGTCACCGGCGCGACGTTCGAACGCCCCAGCCCTGTGTTCGCCGAACTGGTCACAGTCGGCGGCACGCTCGCCATCGGCGGCGACGCCACGCTTCCTCTCTTCCCTGGCACGGGATTGACCGTCGCGTCCAACACCAGCGCGATCCTCGAGTTCCAGGTCCCCGACGTGGATCAGGAACGAGACCGCCTCGGCGACCGGGTGCAGGTGCTGCAGGAGCCGACGACGATGCCGTGGGGAAACCGCGCCATGATGCTCGCCGACCCCGACGGGAACCGCGTCAACCTCTACGCCCCGTATACGGAAGAGGCAAAGGCGCGCTTCGCCGGACGCTAGTCGTCAGGCCCGTCGATGGCGTCGCTCGGGTGTGGCGCGTCAGTCGAGCATCGTGATGGCCTGACGGAGATCGTCGAGGGCTGTCAGCATGCAGTCGACGAGCGCCGACGCGTCGGTGTTCTCCGTGCTTATCCATTGGTCGAAGCCTCGCTTGAGGGCGAGGGCTCCGAGTTCGGCGGCCAGGTCGGCGGTCGGTTCCGGAACTCCCCGAGCAACCAGCGCGGCTCTCATGGATGCGGCCAGTCCGACGTTCTTGAGTGCATCGCGTTCCTGCAGTTCGATACTGGCCGCGACGGCGCTCTTGATTCGAAGCCCCAGCGCGTGGTTCGCGGGTCCCATGGCGCCCGCCGCGCGCTCCAGGCCGGCCGCCGTCGCGTCGAGCGGCGTGGCCGCTGGAGGGGCATCCGCGATCCCTTCGGCCAGGAGGCGGCTGAGCGTCTCCTGGCCGGCGGCCAGCACCTCCCGCTTGTCGGGGAAGTGACGGTGAAACGTGCTTCTCGTGACTCCGGCGCGCTCGGCGATCTGGGAAACGGTCGTCGCGTCGTACCCCTGCTCGCTGAACAGGCCGACCGCAGCGACGACGAGCCGCTCTTTCGCTCCAGGTTCCCATCGCGCCATGCTCCCAGCCTAGGTGATGCAACAGGTGTCGCATCAAGTGTAGTAGAGTGATGCGACACCTGTTGCATCACCGTCGAGGAGAACCATGCATGTCTTTGTCACCGGTGGTACCGGCACCATCGGCTCTGCCGTCGTCGCCGACCTGCAGGACAACGGTCACACCGTCCTCGCACTTGCCCGGTCGGACAGCTCCGAGCGGGCATTGAGGGAGGCAGGAGCTGGGGTCCTGCGCGGCGCGCTGGCCGACCTCGATGTCCTGCGGGCAGGCGCAGCGCAGTCCGACGGCGTGATCACTCTGGCGTTCGGGAGCGTCTTTGCGGGTCCCGACGAACTCGCCGCCGCCATCGCGGAGGCCGACGCGGCCATGTCGGCGCTGGGTGAAGCCCTGCTCGGCACCGACCGGCCGATCGTGACCGTCGCGGGAACGCCGTCCGTGCCCGGCCGCGCCTCCACAGAGAACGATCCGCTCGGGCTCGATGGCCCGGTCGCCGGCCGCGCCCGATCGGTCAACGCGTTGCTTGATCTCGGTTCGCGCGGCGTGCGTGCCAGCGCGGTCCGGATGCCGCGCACCGTCCACAACGATGGCCTGGGCGGGTTCGCGGGCGTGCTGACCGAACGAGCCCGCCGCACGGGCGTCGCCGGATATCCCGGGGACGGCACCCAGCGGTGGCCGGCTGTACACGCACGTGACGCGGCGACCCTGCTCCGCCTCGCGCTCGAGAAGGCACCCGCGGGCACCTCCTGGCACGCCGTCGCCGACGAGGGCGTCGCCGTCCGCGACATCGCCACCGTGATCGGTCGTCGACTGGCCCTTCCGGTCCATCCCGTACCCACCGAGACCTTCGGTCCCCTCGGGCCCGTCTTCGCCATGGACCAGCCCGCATCCAGTGCGCACACCCGCGAGGCTCTCGGTTGGCAGACGACTCATCCCAGCCTTCTCGAGGACCTGGAAAACCTCCAGCCCTGACGTGTGCGAACATCTCGAGCCTGCGCGCTCGTCGATCTGCACGGTGTGTCGCGGTTAACTGTGCCAGTAGATGTGCCAGCGGCGGCGCAGTTACCGGAGCGGCTCGCGCTCCGGCCTTGGACCGCTTGAGGAACGCCTCGGCAGTCACCGCCAATTCGGTGCCGAAGTCTGCCGCGTGCAGCCGGCCACAGCGTGACGGCGACAGCGACGACGACCGCGGCGGCATCCGCGGGCGCGTCCACAGAGCGTTCAGTGCTTCGCTCACGTCCCGCCGCGCCGCCTCACGAGGGGGGAGCTATCAGCTTCGTGAACCGCGGCGATCGGCTTCCGTCGTATGCGATGGTCGAGTGGATCGATTTACTGAGAATTAGTATACGGCAGGTGTATACTGGCTCTCAGTAAGGAGGTTTCGTGGTCACCGACATCGACATTGTTCGGACGATCGAGCGCGCCCCACTGCGGACTGTGCGGTATGTGGACCTTCGCGCGCTCGGCACCAACGTGTGGCGCAATGTTGACCGACTCGCCGAGCAGGGGGCTGCTACCCGCCTTGCTCATGGCGTGTACACGGTGCCTCCGGACGGGCGCGACGGTCGAACGTGGCGTCCCACCATCGAAGCGGCGGGCCTCGCGGTCGCGACCGCGCGTTTCGGGAACCGCAACGCGGTCCTCATGGGGCTCGGCGCTGCGCGCCATTGGGCTGCCATCCCGCGTGCGATCGGCGTTACCACGGTGGCGGTTCCGGAGGCAGGGCGGCCGCCGGTCGAGCTGGACCGGGGCGGCCGCGTCTACATGATCCCGCGCGACGTCGAACGCCTCGATGCGGTTCTTGACCGGACCGAGCTGGGGCCCGCGCTCGTCACTACCCCGGCGCAGACTATCTACGACCTGACGATGAAGCCCGCTCAGGGTGGGATGCCCAACGAGGCAGCGGCGGCCGTTCGCAATCTGCGAGCACAGGTCCGACCCGAGGATCTGAACGCGATCGTGAACGCGCACGGGCGCGCGAACGCGGCACTGCGGACGATGCTGGACGAGATGACCGAGGAGGCGCGGCGTGGCGCAGCGGGATGAAGCCAATGGATGGCGATCAACTTGAGGGCCCCTAACGCTGGCCGGCCGCCGCCATCGGAGCGGTCCGCTTGCTCAGGGCTTCAGGATCGCGACGTCTTCCCGCAGCCGCTTGTTCTCCGCCTTCAACTGGCGGATCTCGGCATGCTCTGAGTAGCCGTGCCTTGATCTGCGCGCGTGGCGCTGGCTATGCTCCTCGATCGTGATCTATCAGGACCCTCTTGCATATCTGCTCGGCATCGAAGGGTCCGCTCTGCTCGACGCATGGGCCGGTGACCACGATCAAGCCTTCGTCGAAGACCGGGTCGCCGAGATCCGCCGATTGCTCGCCGACGGGAAACTCCAGAACCGCGGGGTGCTCGCGGAGCGCGTGGCCGCTGACGTCAGCTATCAGCAGCAGGCGTCCGACTACGACGCGAATGCGGGCGGTGGCCTCTTCGCGATCGACGAGCCGATCATCAACGAATGGCTGGCACACCGCGAGGTCGGCGTCGCCCTGGATGCCGCGTGCGGCACAGGGCGATTCGCGCGGATTCTCGCCGACCACGGCCACACCGTGATCGGCGTCGACGGGTCACCGGACATGCTCGAGCTGGCCCGCGAGCGCGTCCCGGAGGGCGAGTTCCAGCTGGGGTCAGTCGATCGGCTGCCTCTCGCCGACCGATCGGTCGATGTGGTCGTCTGCGCACTCGCGCTCGTTCACGTGAGTGATCTCGGCCCGGTGTTCGCCGAGTTTGCCCGCGTGCTGCGCCCCGGCGGCGCGCTCCTCATCTCAGACGTACATCGCGAGCTCACCACGATCGGCTCGGGCATCAAGGGTCTAGGACCCGACGGCGAGCGCCGCCTCGCCCCGGCATTCCGGCATCCCCTCGGCGACTATCTTCGGGCGGCGCTCGCCGTCGGGCTCGAGCTGCGCGGCTGCGAGGAGCCCGCCCTCTACTGGGACGATTCGCCGCTGCCGAGGCCGAGCACCGAGATCGGCGACTGGCCGGCGTGGCCATGGTCTCTGATGGCATACGTGCCTGAGGCGACGCGCGCAGTCTCCGGCCGTCCGCAGCTGCTCCTCCTGCACTTCGCTCAGCCTGCGTCATGAGCCTGCGCCCTGCCCCCCGGTCCTGAGCTGCGGCCCGCTCTGGCAGGGCGGACACATCGGCGTGAAATCAGGCCCGAAAGCGCACCGATTTTCCACTTAACCCACAAAAAAGTCCTGAGCCGCGACTCGTTCGTAAACGATGTCGCGACTCAGGACAGGTAACTGTGCCAGTAGATGTGTCACGCGCAGGCGCGGCACTGGGATGCGTCGTGTCGTGGTCTCGGACGAGCAGCCGAGGCTCGCGGATCCCGAACTCGAACTCGTGGGTGAGGAGGTAGGGGAACGGGAATGCTTCGCTCGGCGCGCTAGCCGAGACCTCGGGTCTGAGCGTGGGGTCGCAGCTGGCCGAGATGATCGTAGCCCGGGACCGCCGGCCCTACCTTCGGCGCCCGCCTAGCCGTGTCGCCTGCGCCGACCCTGTTGCTCCGTTCGGTCAGGGTGACCAGCGCGAGATGGCGGTCGGCTGTCCAGCAGATGAGGCGCCCGCGCTGGTCCTTCGTGCGGCCGAGGATGCCGGCGTCCGCCAGCTCGATCAGCGCGCGGTGGGCGGCTGTCGTGGACACTCCATGGCGCTTCGCGGCACCCTCCACGGTGAGGACGGGTTCAGTCGCGAGTGACGCGAGAATGCGGAGCACAACCGCATCTCGGCGGGGGACGGCCGGCGCGATGCTCTGCTCGCGCCGGAAGGCGATGAGATCGTCGAGGGATCTGGCATCGAGTTCCGCGACGTCATCGGCCAGGCGTACCGCGTTGCCGGCAGCCAGCTCGGTCGCCCGCGCAAATCCGACGATCCAGTCGCCGAGTCGAGACGGGTCTGCGCGGAAAGCGGTGAGTCCGGCGATGTACGTGTCGGTATCACCGGCGAACACGGTGCTGATCGGGATGATGACATTGCGCAGTGCATCCGCTCGGTACAGCACCGTGTGGATGAGCGCGCGGCCGGTGCGGCCGTTGCCGTCGATGAACGGGTGGATTGTTTCGAACTGGGCGTGCGCGATCGCCGCTCGCACGACTGGGTTGCCGCTTGTCTCCGTGACGAAGCCGGCGAGGTCGGCGACGAGCCGTCTCACTTCAGTCTCGGGCGGGGGAACGAACTCGGCCCGGAGCGGACTCCACCCCGGTCCTCCGACCCAGTTCTGCTCGGTCCGCAAGCCGGCCTCGAGAGAGGGCTCGATGACGTGCTGCAGTTTCTCGATGTCGCGTGTAGTGATGGTCTTTGATGGATCGGCGAGCTCGGCGATCGCATCCTCGGTTGCGCGCACGTTGCCGATGACGTCGAGCGCGACGCGGGGGCCGGCGTTCAGTGCTTCTGCGATCGCGAGGCGCTTGGGTGTCACCCGGTTGCCCTCGATCCACGACGAGGAGATGCTCTCCGATCGGATCAGCAGGTGGTTGAGGTAGGCAGCTCGTGTCCCGATGCGTTCGTCTGCACGTGCAAGAACAGCGAGGGCGTCCTCTGCCGCGGTCTGAGCTTCTGCGCTGATCGATGGCAGGCGTGTGCCGAGCTCGTCCGGTACGTAAGCATGGTAGCGGCCCGGGGCACGGTCCCGTCGACTGAGTTGGCCCTCGTCTTGTGGGTTCCACAGGCGTTCGACGAAGTGAGGCATCGGTCCACCCCTAAAGTTGTCTGGCTCGAGATCAAATTAACTTTAGCGTGCTTAAGGTTGATCCGCAGGTGATGTCGGCAAGGTTCGCTTGCTGAGGGCTTGCCGGCTAAGGCCGGACCAAGTCGAGAGCATCGCCCATGACACGTCATTCGACCGCAATGCGCGGACCAAGCCGTCCCGTTCACGGAGCAGAGCGCTCTCGGCGCGATGAAACCTGTCGAGCTGCCGCGAGATGTCCCGCAATCGGCGCAGTCCCTCGTCGCGGCCACCCCACTCTGATTCCAGTTGGCCGGCCGCGGCACTAGCCGCTTCGTTGGCCTCCCGTTGCCGGCGATACGCGGCGTCGCGGGCGACCTTTGCCTTCGAGTACCTGCCTCGAGTCATGCAACCTGGTTTACACCGGATCCCAGACATTGCAAGGGGTCGGGAGAGTGTCACTTCAAAGTGCCTGCGTGCATCGTCTCTGTTACTCGATAACCTCTGCTACTGCATCGGTCGCCTCACTAGCGTGCTCCGTCTCGAAGTCGTGTCGCGGATTCGAGCCGCGCTCGGAGGTGCTCGAACCGTGGGCGCGCGTCACAGCTACTTGCTACTCGCGGCCCCGGCGCGTCCTCAGACCTGGAAGAACATCCCTGCCAGTACGACATACGCGACGGTGCTGATCCCGGCCGCCCAGCAGAGTGGCCAGAGGATGGTGGACACGGGCTTGCCCGCGCCTACGCGGATTGCAACGCTGAGACCGACGATGAGCAGGGCGAGCGCGGGAACGGCGATCAGGATGCCGTACAGGGCGATACCACCGAAGCCGTCCCAGAGCGTGTTCGCCGTGCCGCCGAGGCATCCGGGATGAGTAGTGCCCCTTAACGTGGTGTAGTTCGCGGTGGCCCGTCTCGTCGTAGACGTGGGCGCGGTCACCGTGTTGTCCCTTCGAGGAATCTCCTACAACCCACTCGAAAGGCATCTTCACGATGACCGCACCTCATATTGTCGCCCCTGCACGGGTGTTCGTGGCCCGTGCTGCGGTTGTCATGGGTTGCGCGCTGGAACGGATTCGGGTGCGTACGTCAGGACGGTGGCACCGCCTGTGGCGTAGTTGGGTACATCCTCCTGCACCGCTCTTCCCTCAGGGGATGCTAGAGCTGCGCCGAGCGCCTCCGCGGATGGGAACGTAGCCTCGAAGATCGCGTATACCGGCCCTCCCTCGGCGTCCAGGTTTAGGGCGAACTCCATGTCGCGGACACCTGGGAGTCTCCCGACCAGCGGAAGATGCGTTTGACGGTAGTGACGTTCGAACGCGGACCGGTCGGTCGGGGTGGGGTAGACCACAAGAAGCTTGTGCATGTGTGATTCTCTGTTCGTGATGCGAATCGGCTCTCTGTCTGCGCTGATGGTCCGCAGAGAGCCGGATCTCGGGTGCGGTGGGTTTATGTCTCAGTCGCTGCTGAGATCTTCGAGTAGGAACCTGGCGCCTTGCTCCCCGATGAGGATCGCGGGGGCGTTGGTGTTTCCTGTTGTGACTGTCGGCATGATCGAAGCGTCGATCACTCGCAGGCCCGCGATGTGGTGCGTGCGCAAACGCGAGTCGACCACAGCGTTCGAATCGGTTCCCATCCGACACGTACCGACCTGGTGGTGGTATGTGATCGCGGTGCGGCGGACGTATTGCTCGAGATCCTCGTCAGCCACTTCCGAGCCCGGGTACAGCTCGCGGGCTCCCCATGCTCCAGCGAGCGCGGGCTGCCTGCCGACTGAACGACACTGCCGCACGGACGCGACCAGGGACTGTACGTCGTCTTGTTCGGCGAGTGCTTGCAGGTCGATTTCGATTGGATCTTCAAGGCCGGGACCGGTGATCTGGAGGCGGCCGCGGCTCTTCGGCGTGACGATTCCCGCCATCAAGGAGAAGCCCCATCCGGCATTGGGCTCGAGGTCTTCGCTGAACATGGGTACAGAGAAGTTGATGGGCTGAGTGTCCGGCACATCCAGGTCGGAGCGACTCTTCCAGAACGCGTGCGACTGAGTGGCGGACATGCCGTCGGCCGGCGGGTCGACCACGAGCTCGGTGGTGAAGATCACGGGGGCCAGGAGGTGGTCGTGGAGGTTCTCCCCTACCCCTGGGGCGTCCAGGACGACGGGGATGCCGAGGCCGGCGAGAAGCTCCGCGGGGCCGATTCCCGATCGTTGCAGGATGGCCGGAGAGTCAAGGGCGCCGGCGGCGAGGACGACCTCGTCTGCGCGCCGCTCCATCTCTTCGCCGTCACGGCGGTAGCGCACTCCGACGGCCCGGCCGTTTTCGACGATGACCGAGTGCACGTGAGCACCAGTGAGTATCTGCAGCCGATCGCGCACCGGCGCCAGATACGACATCCAGGTGTTTACCCGTCGCCCGTTGCGGATGGTGACCTGCTGTTGGGAGATCCCGTCCTGATGGTCTCCGTTGTAGTCGGGATTGCGGTTGAGGCCCTCCTCCACGTACGCGTCGATGATGGATGCCTGGATCGGCGCGAGGGCGTAGTCGCCGGTTACGGGCAGTAGCCCGGACGTGCCGCGTAGGCCGGATGGCGCACCGACGTATTCCTCGATTGCTTTGTAGACGGGCAGGACCTCGTCCCACGACCAGCCTTCATTGCCGAGCTCGGCCCAGTGGTCGAAGTCGGACGGGTTCCCGCGCACCCAGATCATCGCGTTGAGAGCATGGGAG
The DNA here is from genome assembly GCF_035277845.1 of Microbacterium sp. GTDB lineage: Bacteria > Actinomycetota > Actinomycetes > Actinomycetales > Microbacteriaceae > Microbacterium. The sequence continues at coordinate 7,918 of NZ_DATEJS010000221.1, read as the reverse complement.
CCCCCTAGGACCTTGCCTCGCGGCAGGTGCAGGCGCCGTCCGGCGGCGTGTTCCTGCGGCACGGTGTAGTAGTCCCAGTCGTTGGGGCCGTGCCACAGTTCGACGAGCCGGGCCGGGTCGTGGATGGCGGGGTTGGTGTCTTCTCCGCCCGCTTCCAGGAGCGTGACGTCGACTCCCGCGTCGACGAGGCGGCGTGCGACGACAGAGCCGGCCGAACCGGCTCCGACGACGATGACGGTCTTCTTTGACATGCGTGGTGTTCTTTCTGGTCAGTAGCTGTGACCTGCGTTACGGACACGGACTTGAGCCGCTCGATGCCGAGGACAGCGTGCTGGCCCTGCACCCGCGGTCCAGGAGTGCGGCGCCGTCGAGCGACGGTTTCGTCCCAGGCATGGACGGGTCTCCTCTCCCTTGACGTCCGGGTTGCGTGCGCGCGCGGCGCCTCAGCGCATCACCGGCACCCGGCGGGTGAAGCCGACGTAGCCGCTGTCGGCAATCTGGGTGCAATGCTCGCGGAATGCTCCTACGCCCCCGAGGTACGGCAGCACGATGCGCGGCTTGCCGGGGACGTTCGCGCCGACGTACCAGGAGGTGGCTTTGCGGTAGACGGTGCTGTCGGCGACCTGGGCGGCGTGCTCGATCCAGTCGCGCTCGGCTTGGGGGTCGGCTTCCATGCGGGTGATTCCTTCGGCATCGGCGTCGCTGATCGCACGGATGATCCACTCGACGTGCTGCTCGATGGAGACGAACATGTTGCTGAGCACCGCGGGGCTCTGCGGCCCGGTGACCAGGAACAGGTTGGGGAACCCGGCGACCATCAGGCCGAGATAGGCGCGCGCACCGTGTCCCCATGCGTCCTTCATGCTCACCCCCTCTGCGCCGATGATGTCGATCGCTGTGGGGGTGCCGGTGAAGGCGTCGTACCCGGTCGCAAAAACGATCGCGTCGAGTGGGATGACTTCGTTGGAGGTCTCGATGCCGTCGGGCATGATTCGTCGGATCGGAGTTTCGCGCAGGGCAACGAGGGAGACGTTGTCCTGGTTGAAGATCTCGTAGTAGCCGCCGTCGACGCAGGCGCGTCGCGTCCCGAATGGGGATCCCGATGGGATCAGCTTCTCGGCGATGGAGAGGTCCTTCACCCTAGATCGGATCTTGTCGGCGAGGAACTCGTGCACCTGCTGGTTAGCGTCGTCGTCGACCAGCACGTCGTTGAAGATGCCGAAGTATGTGAAGGGCCGCCCCGTCGCATAGACCTCCTCCAGAATCTGCCGTCGCTCCTCCGCCGGCACATCCATGGTGTTGCGTCCTGTCTGCGGGGCGAGGAGGCCATCCGGCGTCGTGCGGGCCTTCGCACGGATTGAGGGGTAGTCCGCCTTCGTATCGGCGATCTCCTCGGGTCGCAGTGGTCGGTTGAACGAGGGCACGCTGTAGCTGGGAGTGCGCTGCAGCACGTAAAGGTGGCCGGCGTCCTTGGCGATCTCCGTGGATACCTGTATGCCGGAGGACCCGGTGCCGATCACCGCGACCCGCTTGCCCGCGAACGAGACCGGTTCAGTCGGCCAGTCTGCGGTGTGGTAGCTCTCTCCGCGGAAGGACTCCACACCGGCGATGTCGATCCGCTTGGGCGTGGAGAGCGCGCCGGTGGCCAGGACCACCCACTGGGCGGTCATCGTGTTGCCATCGGACAGCGTCGCTGTCCACTTGTCCCGCTGTGCGTCGAATCGGAGGCCGTTCACCGAGGTGTCGAAGCGGATGTCGCGGCGCAGATCGAACTTGTCGGCCACGTGCCGGGCGTACGCGAGGATCTCTGGTTGCGCCGCGTACCGCTCAGTCCACGTCCATTCCTGCTGCAACTCCTCGTCCCACGAGTAGGAGTAGTCCAGGCTCTCGACGTCGCAGCGCAACCCCGGGTAGCGGTTCCAATACCAGGTCCCACCCACATCCGAGCCGCGCTCAACGGCGACGACTGTCTTGCCGTCGCGGCGCAACTGGGCCAGGGCTGCCAGCCCCGCGAAGCCTGTGCCGACGACGAGAACATCAACCTGCTGCACAGCGCTCATGCCGCCACCTCCACTCCGAGGCGAGCCTGCGTGAACGAGACGACCTCCGCAATCGCTTCCCGTCCTTCGCTGAGCATGAACGCAAACAGTGGCCAGTCATGCACCATGCCAGGCCACACGCGCAACCGCACGTCTACTGCCGCTTCGGCCGCTCGCGCGGTCAGGCGCAGCGAGTCGGACAGCAGGATCTCGCTCTCCCCGTGATGAATTGACAGCGGCGGGAGACCTGTCAGATCCGCGAACACAGGGGATGCACCCGGGACGCTCGGGTCGACACCAGCCAGGTAGTGCGCAGCCGCGGCAGAGAGCCCCTCAACGTTCAGGCTCGGGTCGTCGTCGGCTTTGCTTTGCACGGTCGCGCCGGACAGGGTCAGGTCCGTCCACGGCGAGATCAGAAACGCCCCCGCAGGCAGGTCCGTCCCCTCGTCCCGAAGCCGTGTCAGCGTCGCGACCGTCAGGCCGCCGCCCGCCGAATCTCCGCCGACCACGATCTGATCGGCGGAGAAGCCCTCTTCCAGTAGGCCTCGGTACGCGGCAACGGCGTCGTCCAATGCGGCCGGAAACGGGTGCTCGGGCGCGAGCCGGTAATCAGCGGAGAACAGCGCTACTCCCGCCTGTGCGGCGATGGAGGCCGCCAGTTGCCGGTAGCCGGCTGCCGAACCGAGCGTGTATCCGCCTCCGTGGAGGTAGAGCAGCACATTCTTGCCCGGTCCGTCCGACCACAGACCGGGGACGCCGTTGATAGTCCGGGGCGTGGTCTGTAGCGAGTCGTCTTGCGGGAAGGACCCGAGAAGCCCATCGAAGTTCACCCGCTCAATGGTCGGTGGTGCAGTGAAGTCGACGCCCCCTTGGGACAGAGCATCTCTAAGCTGGGCGATCTCCTGCGCGGTCATCGCGGATCCTTCCGATCGGGCCGCCACTTCTTCGTGGCCGAACATGCCCGCGATCTAGGATTCGCCGCTAGGGCCTACCGGGTATCGGAATCCACGGCACGGGGATGCGAATCCCCTGCACGCTCGGCCCGCTGTTGCTCGGCGCTCCAGGCTCCCGGGGTGACCCCGAAGCGTTCCCGGAATTGCCGACCGAAGTAGCCGTGATCCGCGAAACCCCACCGTGTGGCCACCTGCGTCACCGTCAGCTCGCGCATCCTGGGATCGGCCAACTCACGCCTGGCGCCGAGCAGGCGGCGCTCTTTGATCCAGGCGCTGACGCTCACCCCGGTGAGGCTGAACACGTTATACAAATGCCGCACGGACACGTAGTGGGCGTCCGCGATCGACGCAGGATCCAGGTCGGGATCTGCCAGGTGCTGATCGATGTGACGCAGCACCCGCAAGAGCAACACGGTTCGCTCCGCCCGCTCGCCGACGGCGGACACCTCCAGCTGCTCCGCCACGAACGCCGAGACCAGATCGAGGAAGTTCTGCGCGACCAGCTCGCCCGAGGTCCCCAAGAGCACCTGCGGGTTCGCTGCCAGGCCGTGCACGTAGGAGCCCATTACCGCTCCAAGTCCCTGGTGCTCGCCAAGCGGGTGCGCGGTGAGCTCACCAGGGATCCCGGCTGGCAATGACAGTGCGGTCTTGGGGAACATCGCCACGATGAACCGGTAATCCGTCGCGAACTCCAGCTCATAGGGCCTGCCCGTGTCGTACACGGCAATCGATCCGGGGGCCAGGTGGAGCTCCCGGTCGTCCTGGCGCATCACACCCTGACCGTGCACCTGGAAGCTCACCTTGTAGTAGTCGCGGGCGACCCCGGTGATCCGATCCGGAGCCCGCTCGACCCGGTGCGGGGATGCCGTAATGTCGGTGAGCCGGAGCTCGGACCGGCCCACTGCGGCGATACGGCCGCCGAATTCTCGTCCCCGCTCGGGCACGACTCGCAGCGGCGGGAAGAGCGCGTCGACGAGCGTGCGCCACCGTGAGAGAGCTTCGGGGCGGCCGGCGTTGAACTCCAGCGACACCGGGGCGACGGGCTGCAACGTCATCATCGACCTCCTCGTCGACGTGTTTCGCCGGACCTCGGGACCGGCGCGGGTATCTCATTCTACGATCGCCAGCTACACGCGGCTTCCGATCTGGCCGCTGCGAGGACCCGTCGACCCAGTCTCGCGGCCTCGATGTCGGCCGGTCCGCAGGCTTCGTCTCGTCTGTGTTCGCCGACGCGGCGGGCGCCGGCACGGGTGAGCGCTTTCGTCGAGTTCTCGCTCCCGCGCGAGTAAGTCTGGGCGTGGCTGCTGTCTCCCATCCCGAACATCGCGTGGCGCAGCACGCTCATGCGTGCGAAACACCGATTCCGTGTTGACATTCGTGCTTTGCCGCCCCGACGACTCTCGCGAAGAGCTCGAATGTGTATGACCAGTCGGCCGTCACCTTGCGGGACGACAGGCCGGAGCCCCTCCCCATGCAGCGTTGCCGCCGGTCACGCGCACGATCCAGTCTTGACGTAGGGCGACGAAGGGGCGGACTGACGTACAAAACAGGTTCGCATGCGGGAGCGGCTTCTGGCGAGTCGCAGACAGCGCGACGATCGTCAGGGGATGAGCATGGTTGTCGTTGCGCGTACGAAGACTGCGACAGCGACGGATATCCGGGCGCCACCAGTGCCGGCTCGGCCTCGACCGCGTGCGTCCTGTCCGCGACGAGATCGATCCAGGAGTGCGACGCCTGCCGGCTGAGCTCGAAGTCCCGGCCCGCCACTGAGACCCCGTCGCGTCGTCACCTCGGCCTGTGCCGACGCTCCGATAGCCGCGCATTGAGCGATCACGGGCGGCGCAGCTCCAGGACCGTGGAATACCGCAGCACCGGAGCGCAGCGGAGGAGCGAGGATATGCCGCGAAAGCCCGGCGCGGAGTCGCGCGTGATCGCTACACTCTCGCGGACGGAGGGCTGGCATTACGCGCCCGAATCTTTGTTCGGCAGATAGGTGCAGACCGCGCCGGTCCCATAGGCGACGAGTTCGTGGCCGTCGACCGCGCAGTCCCAGCCATTCGGCGGGAAGGCGTGCGTCGACCATGATGCTCGGCGTTCTGGCTCAGGGTTCGACGCCGAACACACGCAGCAGCGCGGCTCTCGGGATCATCCGCCGCGGCCCCAGCTGGACGCTCGGAATGGTGCCTCGCTCGACCCCGGCCTTGATCGTCCGGTACTCGACACCGACCAGATCCGCTGCGTCCTTGTACGTCAGGGCGAGTGAGGTCTCCGAATGATTCATGATCGCTACCGCCTTCCATGAGCCATCTGTGACAGCGGTAGCCCACACGATAGCACCGATTGAGCCATAAATGTCATGGCTGCATCATGACATGTGTTGCTCAGAGCGACCTGCCCTGCGATACTGACGGCCATGGCGACCATGCAGGCTGAGAACGTGAGCGCGGAGCGCGTGGTGCTCGGCAACGGCGTGAGCGTGCCGCGCTCGTGGACCGTGATCGTCCGCGAGGAGCCGGGAGTCGCGGGCGGCATCCGACTTCACGTCGAGTACGACGAAATCCTCGGCCGGACTGCCGCTGTTGCCGTGACGGTCGAGCGCGGTGGCGCCGGCGACGAGGTGACGAGCCTGACGCTGCGGGAGGTTCGCGTCCAATCCGCGCTTCAGCTGAGCGGCCTGTATGTCTCGGCTGTTGCCGACCGTTCGGGTGACACACTCACTGGCGCGGACTTCGTCCACAGGATGCGTGAGCGCTCTGGGCGGACAACCATGGAGAGCGTCGCGGATGCAGCGACGACCTATCGGCTGGCGACAGCTGTGAATCTTCCACCGCTGAAGACCGTCGCCGAGTGCCTGGGAGTCAGCCAGAGCACGGCCACCCGTCTGATGAATCGTGCGAGGGTGGATGGGATGGCATCCGATGTTCGGCTTCCGGGCGCGGACGCGACCGGACCCTTCGTCGGCGAAGTAGGTCGCGACGGGCCATCGATGAGCTGAGGATGTGCGGCCATGGTGCGGCGGGTGAATCACGAAGGCACGCTGTCTGCCTATCAGACACCGTCAGGGGAGACCCGATACCGCATCGCGTACTGGACCGCGCGACCTGACGGCGAACTGGTCCGCTTGTTCCGGCGGGGATTCGAGACCGAGCGGTTCGCGAGAGAGACTCTCGAAGGGCTGCAGGTCGACATCCGTCGGGGCGTCCACATCGAGGAGACCCGCGAAACACTCAACTCGTACTCGTCGAAGTACTTCGACGGACTGCGAGTGCGGTCGACCACACTCGCCGGCTACCGCAAGCACTATCGAGTACACGTCGAATCATCATCGATCGGGCGGACGCCTCTCGCCGACATCACCAAAGACCAACTGAACCGCTACTACCGGCAGCTGGAGCGCGACGGACGCAAGGATCGAGGGCACGTTGGTGAGCCCCTCGGCGCCGCGACGATTCGGCACATCCACGTGCTGGTCTCGCAGATCCTCCAACACGCCCTCGAGGACGGTCTGGTTCGTCTCAATGCGGCCAAGCGCGCGTCCCCGCCGACGAAGCTCGAGGCGGCGCCGCCTGAGATGACCACGTGGTCGGCAGAGGATGCCCGACTCTTCCTCGACTGGTCCGAGTCGAGTGGGGACTACCTGTGGCTGGCATGGCTCACGCTGCTCGGCACGGGAATGCGCCGTGGCGAGCTGCTCGGGCTCCGCTGGAAGGACGTTGATCTCGATAACAACGTGATCACGATCGCCCGAGCGATGTCGTATGTGAAGGAGGCCGGCAAGAAGCCGGTCATCGACTTCCACGCGACCAAGAGCGGGCGAGTCAGGAACGTCGACATCGACGCGCGGCTCGCCGACGCCCTGCGCGCGAAGCGTGAGATGCTGCGCGCGGTCGCGCCGGAGTTCGCACGAGGGGAGCAGCTGATCTTCTGCAATCGCTACGGGCGTCCACACAACCCGACACAGTTCTCGCGACAGTGGCGAGAGCGGGTCTCGAAGGCTGTCGAGGCGCACCCTGATCTGGATGCGCTGCACCTCCACGAGTTGCGCCACACCCATGCGACATTGCTGCTGCGGGCCGGCGTTCATCCGAAGATCGTGTCGGAGCGGCTCGGGCACGCGGATATTCAGACGACGTTGAACACGTACTCGCACGCAGTGAGGACCCTTCAGCGGGGCGCTGCGGATCTGGTTGGCGAACTGCTTGCACCCCATGCCGCGGGGGGGCCCGAACTCATCGATTGAGCGTCTCTGCCAGCCAGCAATCGGGCGCGGACTGGGTCGGAGATCCTATTGCAGTTGACGCACCCTCACCGGGCACTTCACCCTGCGGGTCTTACGGGGATCAGCGAACGCGGCATCGCATGGACAGTGTTCGCGGCTCGGAAGCGGACGGCGAAGGACCGGCTTGCGTTCGCGGCGCGCCCTGAGGCCTGCGGGCCTCGCGTCAGGTGCGCGAGCCTGGCCCGGCTCCTGCCACCACCAGCGCCGAAGCGCCGAGTCGGGGCCGCAACGCCTTCGCGGCGGCTGGCGCTCGGCACCGGCGAGCAGTGACGATCGACCAGGACGACGGATCCACTCGTGCCCGGGCCGTGTGGTAGCAGTCGTGCGATGCATGCCCCAATAGCATTGGTGTATGTCATACCCGTTCGAGGACCTCCACGAGGACCAGTTCGAACGTCTCGTCGTCGAGTGCGCACGCTACCTCTTTGGCGCCGGAGTTCAGGAGTTCGCGAAGGGCCCGGACGGCGGGCGGGATGCGCGCTTCCACGGCGTGGCTGAGCGGTTCCCTAGCACCGCCGGCCCATGGGGTGGAATCACCGTTATTCAAGCGAAGCACACGAACGCGCTCAATGCCCACTTTGCCGAAGGCTCATTCAGCGGCGCCAAGAAGAGCTCCGTACTGTCGGAAGAGATCGCGAGAATCAAGT
>NZ_DATEJS010000220.1:0-5909 GCF_035277845.1 Microbacterium sp. | reverse complement strand
TCGCCACCAGCAGCGCCGCGACCGTCGCATCCTTCACATGACGGGCGACCTGCATCGTGATCTCGGCGTTCTGACGCGACAAGAAGCCGATGAACTGACGCGCCTCGTCGTACTCCCCGAGTTGGACGAGACCGGAGACGGTGTGCAGCTGGTTGAAGAATTCGTGCGTCTGCGCCCGCATCGTCTGCGTGATGCTCTGGTTCATCGCCAGCTGGCTCTGCAGTTCCGCCAGCTCGGTGCGGTCTCGCAACGTCGTGACGCTGCCGACATGGTGGCCGCGACTGATCACATTGCGCCGGTTGAGGACGAGCAGGCGAGCCCCGATGCTCACGACGCGCTCGCCCTCGCCCGCGCTCGACGAGAGCGCCTCGCGGATCGGACCGTCCAGCCAGAGCTCGTCGATGTGACGGCCGACTGCCGCGCCGTCGAGACCGAGCAGCTCCATCGCGCTCCCGTTGAGCAGCGTCACCCGGCTGTCCGCGCTCACCCCGATGACGCCCTCCCGGATGCTGAACAGCAGGGCTTCACGGTTGTCGGCGAGCTCGGCGATCTCGTGCGGCTCCAGCCCGCGCGTGCTGCGTCGGACCACGCGGGACAGCACCCATGAGCCCAGGACGCCGAGGAGCGCACCGACCCCGAGGAAGAACACCAGTCCCGGCACGGCCGCGAGGAGCTCGGTGCCGAGAGGCGGATACTCCTGCGCCACGACGATCAGCCCGAGGAGTGTGCCGTCATCCTTGAGCACGGGCACGTTCGCCGCGATGTACTGCTGATGGTCGCTGACGATGTCTCCGGCCCACGCGCGGCCGGAGAGCGCGATATGCGCCACGAGCGTGGACCGCTGCCCGGTGGTGGTCGGGTCGGATGACGCGATCACGCGCTGCGTCGGATCGACGATCGCGACGACGGACGCATTGGAGAGGTCGCGGGTCTTCTCCATGTCGGGGGCCAGGACCAAGGACGCCTGGGGGGTGCCGATCTGGCTGGTCACGAGGGGCGACGATGCGAAGCTCTGCGCACTTGCGAGCATGCGCTGGCCCTGGACGTCGTGGAACTCCGATCGCCCCTGCGCGATCGAGACGAACGTCACGGCGACCAGAACAGCGGAGATGACGGCGAGCTGCAGCAGGAACACCCGGCCGGACAGCGACATGCGTCGGGATGGCCGGCTCCGCGACCACAACGACCACAACTTACTTTGGTTCGCTAACAGTGACATGTCACCTTGTCGCCGTTCACAATTCGATGGTACCCACCGTCGATGAAGCAGAAGGGAGCGCGGGATGATCCTCCGCAGCCTGCGCCTCCTCGTGGTCGGTGTCAGCGTCCTCTCACTGCTCGCCGGATGCGCACTGCTCGCCGGTGATCGAGGTCAGGTGCGCCCGATGACCGTGATGATCCCGAACGCTCAGGGCGGCGGCTACGACATCACCGCCCGGACGATGACGAACGTCATGGAGAGGGCCGGCATCACCGGGCACATCGACGTGTTCAACGTGGTGGGCGACAACGAGACTGTGGCGATGGCCCGGCTCATGAAGGAGTCGGGGAACGACCGGCTTCTCATGATGATGGGGCTGGGCATGGTCGGAGCGTGCTACAGCAGCGGGTCGGCATACGCGCCGACGGATGCGACGCCCATCGCCGAGCTCACGGAGCAGCCGGAGATCGTCGTGGTGCCCGCGGACTCGCCGTACCGCTCGATCACGCAGCTGATCTCCGCATGGAGGAGGAACCCCGGCGGGGTGATCGTCGGGGGCGGCTCCTCCATCGGCGGCCCGAACTACATCTTCCCGATGCTCCTGGCCAAGACGGCCGCCATCCCGGTGCGGGCCGTGCGGTACCGCGCGTTCTCCGGCGACGGGGAGATGCTCCCCGCCCTGCTCGACCACCGCATCACCTTCGGCGCGTCAGGGATGGCCGAGTATCGCGACCAGATCACGGCGGGCCAGCTTCGGGTGCTCGCGGTATCCGCCTCGTCTTCTCCCTCTCCCGGCACTCCCACCCTGAAGGGGTCGGGGATCGATCTCGTCTACGAGAACTGGCACGGTGTGCTCGCGCCACCGGGCATCTCCGCAAGCGCCCGGCAGAACCTCACGGACCTGCTCACCCGGTTGCACGGGACCGCGAGATGGCGGCGTGCGCTGGCGGCGAACGGCTGGACCGATGCGTTCCTGACGGGCCGCGCATTCGCAGAGTTCCTCGCTCGACAAGAGCGTCTCGAAGCGCAGGTCATGCACGAACTCGATCGGCCGATCTCCGGCTGACCACCGACGACACGGCGCCCCGCGGCGCGCAGCTTCCGCATGCCTGCGCGGCCCGCCGGCACGCCCCGACGACCTGTCCCACCCCCAGAACGAACCCGCAACAGAGAGATGAAAACGTGAGCCGGATGATTCCCCAAGACGAGGCCGACACCCCCGTCGTCGAGCTGCGAGGGGTCGGCAAGAGATTCGGCGACGTGCACGCGCTGCACGGCATCGATCTGTCGGTCGCCCGCGGCGAAGTCGTCGTGATCCTCGGACCCTCCGGGTCGGGCAAGTCGACCCTCTGCCGCACCATCAACCGCCTGGAGACGATCGATGAGGGGGAGATCCTCGTGGACGGCGAGCCGCAACCCGTCGAGGGGCGGGCGCTGTACCGCTTCCGCACCGAAGTGGGCATGGTCTTCCAGTCGTTCAACCTGTTCGCGCACCGCTCGATCATCGACAACGTGACGCTCGCCCCGCGCCGCATCCTCGGGATGGACAAGGCCGCCGCACGCGAGCGTGCTTATGAGCTCCTCGATCTGGTGGGCATCCGATCCAAGGCGGACGCGATGCCCGCGCAGCTCTCCGGCGGACAGGCCCAGCGCGCGGCGATCGCGCGCGCTGTGGCGATGGGCCCGAAGGCTCTCCTCTTCGACGAACCGACCTCGGCCCTCGACCCGGAGGCGACCCGCGATGTGCTCGGCGTCATGCGCAACCTGGCCGACCGCGGCACCACCATGATCGTCGTCACCCATGAGATGTCCTTCGCCCGGTCGGTCGCCGATCGAGTGGTCTTCATGGCCGACGGCGAAATCGTCGAGATCGCCACCCCGGAGAGATTCTTCAGCGCGCCGAGCAGCCGGCGAGCGGTCGAGTTCCTGTCGTCCGCGGACTGAGCCGCGACGGACAGGACGACGCATCCCCACTCCCCCGGCACGGGCCGGGGCCATCAAGAAACGAAAGAGACACCCATGCGACACCTTCCCAAGATCCTCACCGTCGCCGTCGCCGGCGCCCTGGCCGTCGGCTTGAGCGCCTGCAGCAGCGGCCCGTCCGCGGCCGCGCCGAAACCGACCCACACCTTCGCTGCCGGCACACAGATGGCCGAGATCCAGCAGCGCGGCAAGCTGATCGTCGGAGTCAAGGACGACTTCCCGCTGTTCGGGATGAAGAACCCGGTGACCGGTCAGCTCGAAGGGATGGACATCCAGCTCGCCGACCGCCTCGCCCAGGAACTGACGGGGAGCGCATCGAACATCCAGTACGTCGTGGTCACCAGCGCCGACCGCGAGGCGTTCCTCCAACAGCACAAAGTGGACGTCGTGATCGCGACCTATCCACCGAATCCCGCGCGCATGGCCGCCGTCGACTTCGCAGGCCCGTATCTGATGAGCCCCGTCTCGGTGATGGTGCGCACCGGCGACAAGGCGATCTCCCGCCCGGCAGACATGAACGGCAAGAACATCTGCGTCACAGCGGGCTCCGGGGCGGTGGACATGGTCCCGCAGAACGCGCCGACCGCGCATCTGATGACGCTCGCGACGATCACCGAGTGCATGCAGGCTCTCGAGCAGAACCGCGTGGACGGGGTCGCGACGACCAACTCGATCCTGCTCGGGCTGATCAGCCAGAACCCGGGCAAGTTCGAGATCGCGCCCGGCAACCTGCTCAAGAACGGCAAGCCGGCCTCCGACAACGACTCGATCGGGCTGCCGAAGGGCGAGAAGGCGTTCCACGACTACCTCGATTCCTTCCTCACCAAGATCGAGGCGGACGGCACGTGGAAGAAGATCTATGCCGATACCGTCGGGAAGGTCTCGCACGACTCGCCGACTCCGCCCCCGATCATGTACTGACGACCGAGGACTCCAGCAGTGTCATTCCTCCTTCCGCATCTCGCGGAGTTCGGCCAGGGCATCCTGCTCACCATCGCACTCATCGTGCTCGGGTGGGCAGGGGCCCTGGTCCTGGGCACCGTTCTCGCGGGCCTGCGGGTGTGCCCGTTGCGCACCGCACGACTGGTCGCGACCGGGTACGTGCTCGTGTTCCGCAACGTTCCGCTTCCCGTCCAGATGGTCCTGTTCGTCTTCGGCCTGCCCCTGGTCGGCATCCAACTGCCGCTGTTCGCATCGGCTGCTGTCGTGCTGATCGTCTACACGGCGGCCTTCGTCTGCGAAACCCTGCGCGCCGGCATGAACACGGTGACCGTCGGCGAGCTCGAAGCCAGCCGCGCGCTCGGCTTCTCCGGAGCCGGCACGCTGGTCACCGTGGTCTTCCCGCAGGCGTTCGCGGCCATGGTCATGCCGATGGGGAACGTGCTCATCACGATGATCAAGAACACGTCTGTCTCCGCCATCGTGGGCGTCGCGGAACTGACGTTCACGGCGGACCAGGTCGCGATCGCCGAGGTGCAGCCGTTCATCGTCCTCGGCGGTGCCGCGGTGGCATATGTCGTCATCGGACTGCTGGTGCGACGCTTCATCACGACATTCGAGAGAAAGGTGAGCTTCGCCCGATGAACACCGTCCTGTTCGATGCGCCCGGACCGAAGACGCGATGGCGCCACCGTCTGCTGGAGGCGGCCGGGATCGTCGTGGTGGTCGCGCTGGTCGCGATCGCCCTGTCGATGCTCGTGTCGCACGGCTTCTTCACCCCCGCCGCGTGGGCGCCGTTCGCACAGGGGGGCCTGTGGCGCCTCGTCGGCCTCGGGCTGCTGAACAATGTCACCGCCGCGATCGTCGCGATGATCCTGTCGATGGCGATGGGCCTGCTCCTCGCCTTCGGGCTGACGGGAAGATCCCGGATGCTGCCGCGCCTGTGGCGCTCGGTGACCGCGACGCTCGGCAGCATCCCGGTGCTCCTGTTCCTCTTCTTCATCTCGCTGATGCTCCCGGCGTGGGGGCTCCAGCTCACCGACTTCTGGTTCCTGGTGATCGCACTCACGCTCTACAGCGGTGCCGTGATCGGGGATCTGATCGCCGCCGGGGTGCAGGCGCTCCCGCGTGGTCAGTCCGAAGCGGCGGCGGCATTGGGGTTCTCGCCGGTCCGGACGATGGTGACCATCCTGCTTCCACAGGCGATGCGGAACATCGCGCCCGCACTGGTCAGCCAACTCGTGATCGTGTTCAAGGGCACCGCACTGGCCTACGTCCTGGGCGGGTACGTCGAACTGCTGCACACGGCCACTGTGATCGGCTCGTACTACAGCCAGTCGGCGCTGCAGGCGCTCGTGGTCGCCGCCGTGCTGTTCATGGCGGTCAACATCGGGATCTCCGCGCTCTCGCGCGCCGTGGAGCGATATGAGCGCCGCCGGTTCGGTCTGCGCGCGGCACCCCGGTCGGCCATGGTCCCGGATCCGCAGTGAGCGCCGCGCCGTTGATCCGCTTCGGGTCAACGGCGCGCGACGGCCCGCTCGACCGTGCAGTCCTCCAGCGCGACCGGGTCGATCTCGACCCCGAGCCCGGCACCCGTCGGCACGCGCACGTGACCGTCCTCGAGCACAGCGGGCTCGGTGACGATGTCGCGGGTGTAGAAGCGGGACGAGGCCGACACGTCGCCGGGCAGCGTGAACCCCGGCAGGGCGGCGAGCGCGGCGTTGGCCGCCCGCCCGATGCCCGTCTCCAGCATCCCGCCGCACCACACCGGCACACCGGCATCGAG
>NZ_DATEJS010000219.1:0-3175 GCF_035277845.1 Microbacterium sp. | reverse complement strand
TCCTGCTCGCCCTGCACGAGGCCGGGCTCCGGGTGCCGGAGGATGTCGCCGTCGTCTCGTTCGACGGCACGCGCGACGGCGAGTTCAGCTGGCCGCCGTTGACCGCGGTCGCCCAGCCGGTGCGGTCGATGGCGCGTGCCGCGGTCGCGGCGCTCGTGGACGAGCCGACGGCGGGCCGCCGTCAGCTGTTCGCCCCCACCCTCGTGCGCCGCGTGTCCTGCGGCTGCGTCCCGGCCTCTCCGGCCCACCGGTAGCCCACCGGTAGCCCGCCGGCGGACTATTCGGCCGCCGGATGCTGGTCGGTGTAGTCCGGCCGGGAGGGCTGACGGCGCTGGTGTGCGCCTTCACCGCCGGCGCGGCCGCCGTACGGGCGCCCGTGGTCGGCGAACTCGTCACGCTCGAACACGAGGCGCCAGGACCCCATGATGATCTGGGCGCCGCTGCGCAGCACCTCGCCCTCGGCGTTGACCGTGGCGATCGGGGTCTGGGTGTGGCTGGTGTCGGCGGGCCCGTGCAACACGAGCACGTACTCGTCGTGCTCGTCGTGGTCGATCTCGGCGTGCACCGGGGCGAGGCCGCCGAGTCGCAGTTCGCAGTCCTGCGCCGTGCCGATGCGCACGTGGTCGTCGGTCAGGGCGAACATGTGGTGCAGGCCGTCGTGGGTGATGATCAGCCGGGGGGATCCGGCGCCCCACGTCGCATGCGTGGTCGTCGGACCGACATGCGCGGCCTCGTGCGGTTCGGTGTCCGGGCCGTTCTCGAGCGGCCCGGCATGTGCTGTCGAGATGTCCATGCTGCCTCCTGTGAGCGGGCCAGAGGCGCGCTGATGGGAAACGGCGAACCCCGGGCGTCCCTCCATTCTCCCGCGCCTGACGGGTGGAGGGCCCGGAATCCGGGGATTCGCAGGGTGTGCGAGGTCCGCCTCTGGTGGTCAGACGGCGAGTTCCTCCGCCGGCTCGGGGACGATGTGCAGGCCCTCCGGCGAGTTGGCCGTGTAGCCGAGGGCTTCGAGCCACTCGCGGTTGATGGACGGTCGGCGGCTGCCGTAGTACTTGTAGGTGAGCGAGGCGTGCGCGTGGATCCACACGCTGATGCGGCCGTCGCCGAGGCTCGGATCGTCGCGCCAGGTGAAGATGAACGGCTCGTCGCGACGCAGCTTGTTGGTGATCACCTGCTGCAGATGCAGCAGCAGTCTGTCTTCGAATTCGACCCGGATGTCATGGTCGTAGGTCAGCCGTCCCATGGGAAGCTCCTGAATGCTTCCGCTCTTTCGTGTCGGCTGCGGGTGACGGAGGCATGGGCCCTGGGCAGTCGACGTGCTGGTCTGGGATGTCTCTTTGAACCGACGCTCCCCTCCCTGTCCGCAAAGCGCAAGCCCCTTGACCGATTTCGTGCCGCGGAGTCGCGAACGCGGATCAAGCATGCGGCTGTTTGTCAAGGTCCTCCCACTTTCGGCCCACGCGGCGAGACGCTCGACCTTGAGGAGGACACATGACTGACGAGAAGACGGGGATGCCGCCGATCCACACCTGGTGGCCGTATCTGACCATCGATGCCCGGCATGCCGTGCTCCTGGAGCCGGCCGGCCCCTTGGGTGCCGCTGTGCTCATGGAGATCGAGCGCCTCACCGGCGCAGCGGTGCCGCACGGCTCCGTGCTGAGCGACGAGGACGTGCAGTTCGTCGCCCTGCAGATCGAACTCATCGACTGACGACGCAGAAGAAGGAAGAAAAAGGAGTCATCATGCCCGGACGGCGGGGCAACGCCATCAAGGACGAGGAGATGTACCGGAGCCTGCGCAAGGAGGGCGCATCCGAGGAGAAGGCCGCACGCATCTCCAATGCGGCCGCGCGCGACGGCCGCAAGGCGGTCGGTCACCGCGGCGGCACGGCCGAGGACTACGACGAGCGCACGGTTCCGGAACTGCGTGCGCGGGCGAAGCAACTGGGCCTGAAGGGGTACTCGGGCAAGAAGAAGTCCGACCTGATCCGGATGCTGCGCAACCACTGACCGGACCTGTGAGGGGCGGCGGTCGCACGGACCGCCGCCCTTCGTCGTCATCCGGACGGATTGTCGAACGGGATGCCGTCGGCATCCGTGGTCGGCGGCATCCCGCGCCCCTCCTCGATGCCGGGCGGCGAGACGCGGGTGCGCGGCCCGTCGTCGTCCCGGATCAGATGCTTCGTGCCGAACTGCTCGGCGAGATCCCGCCCGGCCTCGACGGCCTCCGCGCGATTGCTGAAGATGTGCGACATGCCGTCACGGCCGACCACCCGTGTGATCCAGTGTCCGCGATGGAGCAGCGTCTCGACGTCTCCGTCCCGCGCCTGCTCGTGTTCGTCAGGATGCATGTGGCCTCTCTCCTCTCACGAGGCCGCACGGCCGATCGCCGTGGGCCTGTCGAAGCTGTCGTCGCCCGCCCGGCCCCGCGGATCGAGCGCGTGCACCCGGTCGTCGAAAACGCGGCAGAGCAGGTGGATGGCCAGAAGCTGCGCCTCCTGCACGGCCGCCGGCGTGCCGGAAAGGCAGAGCGCGGCGTCGCTCGCGTCGGACAGGTCGTTCGGCCCCGGGCCGGTCAGCGCCCACGTCGACGCCCCGATCGCGCGCGCGGCGTGGGCCGCGGCGACGAGGTTCGGGCTGAACTCGCCCGTGCTCAGCAGGATCACCACATCGGCATCCTGTGCGTGCGCCTGCACCTGCCGGGCGAACACCTGTTCATAGCCGTAATCGTTGGCGATCGCCGTCACGCTCGAGGTCTCGGCGTGCAGCGCCATCGCAGGGAACGGCGGCCGGTCGCCGTCGAACCGTCCGACCAGCTCGGCGGTGAAATGCTGCGCCTCCGCGGCCGAGCCGCCGTTGCCGACCACGAGCAGGCGGTGCCCGGTGGTCAGGCGCCGGGCCAGTTCGCATCCCCACAGCATCAGCAGGGGAAGCTCCCGCCGCAGCGCGGTGACGGCTTCGAGGTGGTCGTCGAGGTGGGCGTTGACCACGTCGGCGAAACTCGTCTCGAGGTGCGCTGTGGCGTGCATGCGTGTGCCGATCATCCTCGGGCCGCCTTTCGTGATGTTGTCGTGATCGTGCTCCGCTCGCGGTCTTCCGGGGAGGGGCTTGACGTGTCGGCGCAAGCGTGCACGATGCGCGAGTCCGCGTGCCCGGGCGCGCGCCGCGCACGCGGA